>JAITFK010000149.1 GCA_031281555.1 Treponema sp.
TTGATTTTTTTGGCTATAACACCGCTTGACGCGGTGCTTTAGATTAGCCACCTTAGCTCAGTTGGTAGAGCAGCAGACTGAAAATCTGCGTGTCTGGAGTTCAATTCTCCGAGGTGGCAATAGCTAACTCCTTACGTTGTAAGGAATTAGATGATGAACTACCCAAAAAATGGGCGTTCATAACGTATTATTTAGACGACTGGCACATAAACTGGCATATAACCAGTTTCAATGTCGGTTATTTAAGTGAGGTGCGTTATGAACGCCTATCCTTTTTCTATTTTCAAAAGGGCTGACAGGACTTCTTTTTCAGTGTCTTTTAAAGACGCTAATGGAAAGTATTTGCGCCCAATTTCAACTGGAAAGAAAACAGAAGCCGAAGCAAGGGAAATAGCCTTTAAGTGGCTTCGGGACGGTATACCGCAAAAAGAAACGGTATTGAGTGTTAATGATTTATCCATGAAAGATTTAGTACGGAAAATTAAGGACGGAGAGGAAGCCGAAATATTACTTACAGAATTAAAAAAATTGGGGTGGGTAAAAAGTTATGTTCATAGTGAAACTCCGGGAGCTGTGGATTTTCTTTCATTCTTGGTTAATTTTTGGGATTGGGATAATTCCCCTTACATCAAAGAAAAAAAACGTAAAAATCATGGTATTCATAAACGACATTGTATGATGCAAAGCAGGGCAATTCCTCTGTATTGGGAAAATTTCTTTAAAGGGCGTTTTTTGGGAGATATTACCGCAACGGATATTGACGCATTTATTAATTTTATGGGTGATATGGATTTATCGGCTTCGAGAAAGAATGTAGTGATTAAAGCAGGTACTAAACCGCTTCGGTGGGCGTTTTCAAAAGGTTTAATAGAGAAAGACCCAACTAGAGGGCATACTTTATTTGCAGGAGATGAAAGAAAGCGTGAAATTTTAACGCCTACCGCCGCTTCTGCCGTTTTTAGGGCTGTTTGGGAAGATGATAGGATAAAACTTGCCAATATGTTGGCGGCTGTTACTGGAATGAGAAATGGCGAAATTTTAGCTTTGCGTTTTCAGGATTTGGGTTCTGATTGTATTTATGTGCGTAGTTCTTGGAATAAGGCTGACGGAATGAAATTGCCAAAAAATAATGAAACTAGAACGGTAGAAATACCCTTTCCCGATTTAATGAATGGTTTAATTGAGCAGGCAAAACAAAATCCGTGGGGTATTTCTCCTGATAGTCTTGTTTTTTGGTCAACAAACAGAAAAACTGTACCAATGCAGGGGCAATGCTTTGGTAGGGGGCTTCGGGAAGCTCTTATACAAATAGGATTTAATAAAGAAGAAGCGGACAAATTTACTTTTCATGGGTGGCGGCATTTTTATACTTCGTACATGATTAGTAAACTGGATAAAAAACTATTGAAATCTCAAACAGGTCATAAAACTGATGTAATGTTAACCCATTATGGAAACCATAGAACTGACGGAGATAGAGAGACTATACAGGCTGTAGAGAGAGAAACTTTTGCAGGGCTTTTGCCTGAACGCTCTAAAATCTCTGTTTTTAATAAAGATTTGCCTTTGGCGGTTGCTAGTTAAATGATAAAGCCCTCGAACCTTCGGGGGCTTTTTATTATGTACCAAAACCAACTGTATTTATTTTTTGGCTGGCGTTATTTTGGGAAAAATAACGGCAATAAACCGATTAATAAATGTGGGGTGGCGGTAATGAAAAATGATAATGTTACATCTGATATTTTAAGCCGTAAAGAAGCGGCGGAGTATTTGGGGATTTGTAGGGCAACTCTTGATCGTCTTGATATTCCCCGAACTAGAATAAGGCACAGGGTAATGTTTAAGCGTGATATTTTAAATAAATGGATTGATGACCATACAGAGAAAAATAAAGGTAATAAAAAATGAACTATGAAAAAACAAAGGCGATGATTTTAAAACTGATTGCTATTGCCGATAATTTGAAGTATGGTACAGCTTCGATAATAATAAAAAAACATGATGGTCGGATAGTTCAAGTCTCATATACTACTGAAGAACATATAAGAGAAAAAACTACCGAAAATAAACAAGAGAATTAATATTAATTTTAATAAATCAAAAAAAAAGGCTACTTACTCGCAAGTAGCCTTTTTTTTCGGTTTCCTTTACGGATAAAACGCTCTTTCGGTGCATAGTTTTAAGTCTTTAGTATAAATGTCGGATAGCGTTTCCATTACTTTATTAATAATATGTTTGTTGTAAAATACGCTTTCGGTAGTGGGGTTTAGTTTTCTTATAAACCCTAATATTTCATAATCAATTTGATTTCGTTTTTCTAATTCTTCCGGCGTGAATTTTCGCCCGATGTCAGCATATCTAAAACTCATTTATTTATTCCTTAAAAAATATTTCCCCCTCATACGAGGGGGATTTTTTTGTTATGCCGTTAATTCATTCCTAATGGTTGGATTTTCTTCCAAATACCTGTACCAAGTATTTGAGATTTCCTCTAACGCATACCAAGCGAAAACATTATAGAGCGTTACCGAATTAGTATAATTTCCGTTATTACCCCATAACGCCTTCCCTATTTCCGATGGCGTGGGCTTCTCGCTGTTACGGAATACGCCGAAATTTTGAACCATAGAAATTATGTCTGTTCCCAATTCTTCGGCTGTGCGTTCTATGTGGTTTGCAATGGCTGTGCGGTTTTTCTTAAAAAACGCTATTGTTTCATAATAATAAATAAAACCATTAATACCGTTATTCGCACCGTGTTCCGCACAATTTACGAAGTCGGCGGATATTTCTTTAACCGCTTCGCTTGAACCATTTAACGAATAGCCTAACGCCTTGATGACATTATTTACTGTCTGTAATGAAAATGTAGAATTACGAGATATGTAATTCCGCATTTTTTTGATGTTGTTAATTCTCATTTTGATACCTCACTAAATAAATATTTTTGCCCATTGTCTAATACTGGCGGCGTGGTTGGGCTGTACTGATGAACCTTTTGAAGATATTCGATGTAAGAATTCGCCGTTTTTAACGTGGGAAAAATACGTGAAAAATTGAGCGCCGAGTTTTCAAATAAAGGTAAAGTTATGAATGCGGCTGACGTTGAGAAAATAGCTGTGCTTAATAATCGCGGCTTTCCGTGTGATAGCTGAAATTTCGCAAAGACCTGATAGTGTAAAGACATTGTTGTCTCCTTAAAAAACCCCGATATGATACAGGGGCGGATATAGAAAGCATACGCTAACTATGTGAGACTGCGCCCGCATTGTTTTGCCCCTTTTGGGGCGGAGCGCAGGGGCTCACTTACTTACCCCCTGCGTCGCCCCAAAAGGGGCAAAACACCCACCGAACCCTGACGCAGAAAAAAAGGGGATTTGCGCCATGTATGCGATTTAAAGAGGTGCAAAAAATAGACTTGATAACAAATTGGTTTAAATGCCCTGACCCAATAGGGTTGGCACGGCTTTTGCCTGGCTGTAGCGTTCTTATTCCCATTGCAAAAGCCGTGCCAAAAGGGTTTGACCGAATAAATGTCTTGGTACTTGGAAATAATTAAAAGATTACGAAGTTAAATGATTTGGAAAAAAATGGCGAAAGCCATTTTTTATCCGAATTATAAAATAGCCAATTAAATTAAACAATTAGATTAAAGACTACTTGAGCGCAAGTAGTCTTTTTTTTTGCCCAAATTTTTTGGCTTTTTGGGTTTTTTAACTTGTACCAAAACCAACTATCGAAAACGAATTTTCAAGTGGATATTTAAGCATGATGTCTGAAATGGAAAAAATTATCGAAGAGGCTAAAGCGGAAGTTTTGCCGTTTGAAAGTTGGGAACAATTAAAAGGGGAAACAGGGGCGGCGTTTGCGGCTTTTTGTGTTTTCCGTGATATGGGTTTTGAACGGAATATACGAAAGGCTGTTGAAATTGTCGAGGTTGACGAAGCTGTCCGTATGAAGCGTTACAGGGTTTGGCGGAATTGGGCTGGTCAATACCGTTGGCGTGAAAGGGCTGCGGATTACGACAAATATCTTGAGAAATTAAAACAGGCGGAGCTGCGAAAGACTATCGAGGCGCAAGGGGAAATTCATAGGGCTGTTACGGGAAAAATGCTTGATGTTGTCAAACAAAAGCTCGATACGATGAACCCTGCGGATTTGTCGCAAGGGGCTGTTACTGATTGGGTGCAGGTGGCTATTAGGGCGGAACGTGAGGCGGCTGGTCTTATCGCTTCTAACGGCAAGCCGGAAGTTAAACAGGGCGAATTTAATTTTATTTCTGACTTTCAAGGGCTTTAGGCGGTAGATATGGGAACTACGGTGGTTTTTAAGCCTACTAAAGTACAGCGAAAAGCGTTGGCTCTTTTAAAAAGCGGAGCTAAACATATTTTGTTGTACGGCGGTTCTCGTTCCGGTAAAACTACCGTTCTTGTAATGGCGATTATTTTTCGGGCGCTTATCTACGCCGGAAGCAGACATTTAATTTGCAGATATAGAGCGAAGGACGCTAGATCGTCCGTGTTACGTGAAACTCTTATACCGTGGCTTGACAATACTATCGGGAAAAACGGATATTACTACCTTGCTCATGAAAGTATGATTACGCTTTTTAACGGCTCGGAAATTTGGATTGGCGGTTTAGGGGACAAAGAACAAGCGGATAAAATTTTGGGGCATGAGTATGCGACTATTTATTTTAATGAAATATCACAGTTGAGTTATGTTGCTGTTACTACCGCTTATTCTCGGCTTGCGATGTTGGTTAAAGGCTGTAAAAATTTATTTTTGTATGACTGCAATCCCGGAAGTCCGTTGCATTGGGCTTATAAAATATTTGTTTTGAAGCGTCAATTTTTAAGCGGCGAACCTTTGGTTAAGCCGGAATTATATCAAGCTATGTTGTTAAATCCTGAAGATAATTTGGAAAATTTACCTGACGATTACATTTCTGACATTTTAGATGTCCTACCAGAAAAGCAAAAGGCAAGATTTCGTGATGGTCTTTGGGTTAAGGCAGAG
The DNA here is from genome assembly GCA_031281555.1 of Treponema sp. GTDB lineage: Bacteria > Spirochaetota > Spirochaetia > Treponematales > Breznakiellaceae > WQXQ01. Next base: position 5,020 of record JAITFK010000149.1, read on the forward strand.
GGGACAATTTATAACAAGTTTGATGAAACGATGATTATAAAGTCCGAAGATTTGCCAAAAGAATTTGACAGGTTTTCGGGCGGTCAGGATTTCGGCCTTAACATTACTTTTGTCAAGATTGGTTGGGTCGGCGATGTGATTTTTGTGCTTGATGATTACGGCGCATTTAATATGACGACACAGAGTTTCAACGAGGAATTAAAGGCAAGGGGGATTTTTGACGGTGTTACTTTTCCGGCATATTGCGATCCAGCTGGCGGTGAGCGTATTCAAGAGGTTACAGGCGGCACTAAAGCGAATAACAGCGTTGAAAGCGGTATTGATTATATTTGCGCCAAAATTGAGCGTAATCAATTTTTTGTTTGCGATAGATGTACTGGGGTTTTGTCGGAGATTTGGGATTATTGCAGAGATGAAGCAGGGGAAATTGTAAAAGTTAACGACCACTATCTTGACGCTTTGCGTTATGCGATATTCACGGATATTCAACAGGGAGTTATTTTATCGTGAATATTTTTAATATGTTAAAAAACTATAAGTGGATAAATAACAACCAGAAGCATGATAAAGCGTTAGGGGAAAATTCTTTAAGTTCAATTACAAATTCCTTGACGACTGACGATGATTTTTTTACATTTAATATTGGGCAACAACTTAACAACTCTTATTTGTTGAACGCTTGGGTAAATATTTCGATTAATATTTTAATCAGAAATATAGCCAGGGCGGATTACACAATTAAAATAGGGGGCGAAGATGTAAATAACGGTTCAATTTATGACTTGTTTCACAGACCTAATCCTTATTTAAGCAGATATGATTTATTTAAAGAAACTGCGGCTTGGTGGTATATAGAGGGTGAGGCATTTTGGTGGTTCGGCAACGATTACACGGGGGGATTGCCGAAGGAAATTTACATACTTGATCCCCGGTTAATGCGCCATGAGCATGAATTATACGGAACTGCTTATACAAGCGGTTCGGATTATAAAAATAAACCTCGCCGTTGGTTTTACCATTCCAATACTGAATTAATACCCATTTTATCAGACGAAATAATACACTTTCGGGATTTTAATCCCTTTAATCCTGTCCGTGGCGTTAATCCGCTTTTATCGCTTGCTCTGGAATTAGAGCAGGATTTTTACGCCAATAAAGCAAATTCACAATTACTAAAGAATAACGCTATACCGCAGGGGATACTGAAGACCGAGCAGACATTACGGCCAGAGGAAGCGGATCAACTTGAACGGCGATGGGAGAGCAAATACGGAGCTGTAAAGGCAGGGCGAAAAATCGCTGTGTTGGGCAAGGGTACGGAGTTTAAGCCTGTTACTTTCAGCCCCGATGTAATTAAACTTTTTGAACTTAAGAAATGGAATTTATACACAATACTTGCCAAATATGGAATACCGCCAAGAGTTGCAAATATAAGCGATAAAACTACTTCGCTTTCAGGCAAGGATACGGCGGAGCAACACGCAGCGTTCTGGAAATACACATTAATTCCAACATTAAAGCAATTTGAGCAAATTTTAGAAACCCAATTTTTTATGAGGTTTGGACTTAAAGAACGTGGGATTTTTGATTTATTTGACATACCTGAATTACAAGAAAATGAAGACCAACAGAGCAAGAGAGATATTGCGGAGATTAACGCAGGGTTAAAAACTATTAACGATGTTTTAAGGGAGCGAGGGAAAGAAACTAAACCGTGGGGAGACGTTTGGTATAAGCCTCAAAACTTAATTCCTACTTCTCATTCCAATCAAAAAGGAGTGAAAGAGGTATTATGACGGGCGGTACTTTGGTTGTCAGCCGTGCGGTTAATAACCATAATTATTTTAAACATCAACTGGAAAGTAAAGGGTTTAAAAATGTTCATATAACCTCTGTAGATAAAGACGGATTAAATTCAATTATTTACGATATGAAGCCTGACTTAATGATAATAGGAGCAAGATTTTATCAGTGTTCTACTCCGTATATGTTAGGCGAAATTAAAACAAAATTTCCCAACTTGAATATTGCGGCTGTTTGTCTTGATGAATACCCTGCCGATTTAGGAATGTATTTTATTCTTAATGGCGTTAATTCTTATTTTAATATGTTTGAAGGTGTAGACCAATTTATTTTGGGTTTTGAAAATATCTTGAAAGGCAAGGATTTTGTTTCCGAACAGGTTCAAAAAAGAATTGATATGAGGAAACATTTACCTTTTCCGGCAAAAATATTAGCTCCAAATAAATTGGAAGTTATACGCTGTATTTGTAACGGATTTAAAAAAAAGGAGATTGCCGACATTATGAGTATTTCAACAAGTTCAGTTGAAATATACAGACAGGAAGTATATCGGAGTTTGAATGTCCGTAATGTTGATGAACTTTTTAGAGCGGCTTTGAGGCTTAATATTGTTACACAGGAAGAACTTGTTTTTTGTCATAAAAATTTTACGTTGAAACCTTTACCAATAAAAACTAACAAAAGGAAAAATGCTAAATAAACGGCGTACATGCCGCAAAGAGGGGGTTATATGATTATTAGAACTAAAGGCGGAGAATTTAAATCGGGGGATATTTCTTTTTTGCTTGATTTTCTTGGTGTGAAAAAAGAAGCGACAGGAATTCAAAAGGTTTCCGCTGATGTGGAATTAATTGCTTCCGTGCCGTTTCTGCTGTCGGCTGACGTGGAGACGGATAAAGGGTATCCGTGGACGCTTTCAACTTTTGACCTTGACCGCTTCGGGGAAAGGATAGATCCGAATGGTTGGGATTTTAAGGCTTATATGAAAAATCCCATTGTTGAATGGGCACATCAATATAACATTCCGGCGATTGGAAAAATTGAAACGCTTGCGGTCGATGAAAAAGGCTTGCATGGCGTTGTTATTTTTAACGGCAAAGAGTATGACCCTTTTGGCTGGTCTATCGGGGAGCGTGTGAAGTACGGCGTTATACGTGCCGGCTCGGTGGGCTTTCGTGTTATGGAAATTGAAATACCGTCAAAAGAAGACGCGCCAAATGGCGGCAAGGACGGTACGACTTTAATATTCAGAAAACAGGAACTTTTGGAATTCAGTATTTGTAATGTTCCGGCTAATCCGTTTGCGCTCGCTAAAAATATTGTAACTGAAAAAACGGAAACAACACAGGGATTAACCCGACCCATATTTTGGGGCGGTTTAATTAATAATATTTAAGGGGGAATGAATTATGGGAAGTAAGGAATTGGAAGCGGTTAAAAAACAATTATCCGAAATGAAGAAAATCGACACTACAGGTTTTACGAATACGGAAACCGCAAAGGCGTACTTTGAGGAAAAAGAAATTATCCTTGAGGGGATAGTTAAAGCGGTTGAAACTATTACCGCACAGGAAACTTCGGAAGTGGAGGCTTTGAAAAGTACGGTTAAGGAATTGCGTGAAGGGTTGAAGGTTCAAATGCAGTACCCGAAAGAAATGACGCAAAAAGAATTTTTCTACAAGTTAGGTAGGGGGGTTGCCGCTTCTTACCGCCGAAACAATCCTGTATTGGCGGAATTGGGTTTTTCACCTAATCTCGGGACGGACAAGTGGACTAATCCCAAAGATGTTAATTGGGTACTTGAAAAGGGGTGGGTTGAAAAGGCGGCTTCCGAGCCTATGGGGGATATGTCTACTTCCGACCAATACCTTATACACCCTTCTTTTGAAACCGAACTTGTGGCGATTGCGGAAAAGAAAAGCGTAATGATGCCTTTGGTTGAAAGTACGCCTATGACTACCGCCTCTGTCAGTATTCCTGTAGAGGAACAGGTTGACGTAAATTTGGAATGGCTTAACGCTTACGGAAGCGAAATCCATGAAGTTGAAAAGCCGAAAGTGGAACTTGTCAAACTGGAAGCTCTTACCTGTGCCGGATATGTAACCTATTATGACGAATTTGAAGAAGACAGTTACATTGAAATCGGGAAATTGTTTGTTAAAAAATTCATCGGTTCATACGCAAGGGAATTTGACAAACAATGTCTTGTATCAAAAAACGCTCCTTTTACCGGGGCTTTGGAAACGGACAGGGCTTTCAATGTGGCTATCAAAGGTAATTCGATAGATGATTTGACTTATGAAGATTTTCGGGACGCAGTTTTGAAAGTTCCGGCAGAAGAACGGAAAGATTGCTGTTGGTTCTTGCATGAGACGGTTGTTAATCAAGTGATGAACCTGAAAGATAATAACGGAAATCCGATTGTTCGCCGTCCTATGGAAAAAATGCCGGGGGTTATTGATTTGTACCCTTACCATGAATGCCATGTAATGCCGCAATTCAGCGATATTGAAGATGATACTCCGTTTGCGGTTTTTATGAACCCTCAACGGATTAATCACAGAAACCGCAAGGGTATTGAAATCAGGCGTTTTGACGGTACTAACGACGCTTTGAAATTCGGGATAAAGGCTTTGAGGTTCCGCAAGAGGGACGCTTTCGGGCTTGTAGTTCCGAAAAATCACATGGTTATTCTTAAAACGAAGGCTTAAAGAATTTAGAGGGGGGCAATAATTGTTCCCCTTCTTTTTAATTATTTAAGGAGAATAAAATGATTTATATACCGTTGGGAAAGGCGTTAATTGCAGTAGAATCAAAAATTAAATGTAATTTTGAATGTATGGATGATAATTTTGAATGTAATATTGATTGCTGTAAAGGTTGTAAATTTCATGAAGATGACAATGAATTCAGCGATGGGGATTGCGATATGTATTGTAATAAAACTTCAAGAAAAGACGGGAAAACGGTTATTTTTAAGCTTGTTAATTATAAAGGAACTGAAAGAAAAAAGAATGTTCGTAAAAAATAAAAACGGAATATTTTTGTTTTAAAAGTGTTATTTGAAATTATAAGGGAAGGACGGTATAAAAATGGCATCCATGCCATTTTTATACCTAGAAGTTTTGCTACGCAAAACTTCATTATTGTTTATTACAGCGGCATCCATGCCGCCTAAAGCAAGGGGGTTTTTAAGAAGTTTTTATTTTGTTATGTAACGCGGGGGCGTTACGGGGGGTTGCCCCCCGTATCGGGGGGAGCGTAATCTGACCACATAAAATATAAATAATTTTTACAGAAACTTAATAAATTATCATTTCAATATATTTTTGAATACTGATAATGTACTTGATATTTTATGTGGTCAGATGGAGCGTGGGGGGTGTCCCCCCTTGATAAATTATTATTAAATGGTAATTAAAAACGGCGAGTGGTACGGCGGATACGGCGGTTAATTTTGCTCATGTATTCTCGCAGGCTTTCGCAACGAGGGCACACTACTTGTTTTCCTTGAAATACTACGCCTTTTGAAAGCGCAATATTTATTTCATCATCGGTGAAATCATTAGAAGAAACGAAACCAAAATAATGGTCTGTTATTATTTCAAAAGATACAAAATGATGTGAAGAATTGCATTTTTTATTTTCAATATTAGGCTTTCTTAAAAATCTGTATTCAACATGATTGGGACATTGAAGAAGAAAACAATAATTAACGCTGGTAGGAAAATTTATAATTGTATCCAGTTTGTCGATAGCGTCATCACTTTCCAATACAATCTGAATGAGAATGATTTGCTTTTCTTTGTAAAAATTTAACGCTGTTTCTTCGGGCTTGTGGGTAACGATAATTTCTATAACGGCGAAAGGATTATTGTTGCGGTCAATTAAGGCTAGATCCGCCCTGCAATTTTCAAATTGATATTCTTCTTTTACGTCTGCGGCATATTTTAATAAATTACCTTTATGTTTTGTATGGCAATAAAGACATTCCCATTCAATATTTATTGGGGTTTTCTCGGAGATTTGTTTTTTGATTTTTTCCATTAACGATAATTTGAATGATTTATGTAATACGCCTTCGGGGGTACAATTCGGCGACACGGCATGATGAGCGAAGTGGGGTCTTTTAGAGCCTTTTCCAGTTTTTCCGCTTTTTTTTAATATTAATAAACCATTACAAAAGGGGCAAAAATAATCTTCATTTTTTTCAGCGTCTTTCGCTTTTACAAGTACGCCGTTTTTATCAAAGGCGGTTGTATATAATATTTCTTTTCGTTTTTTTTCGGGCATAGATTTATTATAACAATTATTTATGTTTTGAATACTCTTCTTTTATTCTTTCTTGTAATTTGTCGAAATTAACGCTTTCAGTTATTTCTTCCAATGTCTTTAATCGCATAGAACTTTTATTACCAAAAATTTTATTAATTTTTTTTGTAGATACTATATAAAAAGACCATTGTTCCAATTTTAACGGATTAACCGTACTTTTCTCTTTATGGTTTAATAAACAAAAAACATAAACATCGGACGGTCTTGTTTTTGTTTTAGACATTTTGTTTGTCTCGGAATTCCAACAACATGATTGCTTTATTGAGAATAAAATTTTTGAATTGTCTTTTTGCAGCCATGTTTGTAAATATGCCGACGATTTAACCTCGATTTTAATTCCTTCTTTTGTTTCTAAATCGAAGGAACTCCATTCCTGACGAACATTCGATAAGTCAATATTCATAGCCAATGCTACAATATACTCGGCTAATATTCCTCTTGTTGTATTACTTAATAAATCAGATACACTCCATTTCCAAAAATCAATTAATTTGTATTCAGTATTATTTCCAGTAAATGAAAATATTTCATTTCCATTTTTTTGTTTTGTGATCATTAAGTAATTGCCTTAATTTATATTTATTACAACAATTCAAATGTTCTGACTGTATTAATAAAAATTTCATAAAACTTCGCATTTTCATCTGCAAGATTTGAACAAGTTATTATTATATAACTGCCATTATTTTTTGGAAATATAAAATAGTTAAATTGTATAAGCATTTCTTGTTGGAAAGAAGTTATTACTATTAATTTTCCTGTTAATTTTTTTAATGTTATTATTTCACCAAAAAATAAATATTCTTTGTTTTCACCGAAAATACTGTCAATTTGATCCATAAAATATTCTGTATATTTATCCAACTGACCATTATACTTCTCGTCAACAAAATTAATAGTTGGCGCAAAATTGTTATCTAATGCTCCTCTTAATATTTTATATTTTAATCCTTTTATTGTTACAATATCCCATGTTTCAGGAACCGCAATGGAAAAATTATTCTTTTCAACATAACGGTCTTTATTGCCCGCGGCATAGGTTATTACTGAAGAAGTGAGTAAAAATAACAATGCGAATAAATAAACAATTATTCTTTTCATATTAGCCTCCATATATATTATGAACTTTTTTATCTGATTTCTTATTCCCATTTCCATAGGCCGGAACGGTTTTCTCCTTCTAAACTTGGTATATTAAGTACAGTGCCCGGATAAATCAAATTTGGATTGTTTTGCTTGGGGAGTTTTGTTTTATTGGCTTCATATAATAATCGCCATTTGGAAGGGTCGTTATAAATAAACGGCATTCCTGCAATAGCAGAAAGGCTGTCGCCTGTTTCTCTCCATCGCCTTACAGTATATTGTGCAGGTAATGTTACTTTTTCTGTATCAGTTATTACTATAGTATCCCACGGAGTAATGAAACCCCAATTATCACCAAATTCTGTTGTGTTAATCTCAAAGAAATCAGGCGTGCACCATTGCCTTTGTATAATAATTTTTTCCTGTGTTATAACTTCTTCAACTAACATATAATTATCATATAATGTAATAGTTCCTATATAATCAGTAAAATTTTCTTTAATATATTTATTTTCTGTATCATGGTAAAAAGCGGTATAACTATTTCCATTAAGATACGGTATTGGTTCAGAATAGATTTCTGTTAAAAAATTAAGTATTTCCCGCATAGCTTCATTTGTTTCAACATTTCCGATAATATATTGAATTTCATATTCATCAGTAGAAATAGTAATATCAATATTATCATTAATTCTAAAAACTATAAATACTTTGCCATTTTCATATTCTCCAGTTTCTTTTAGTTCAAATGTTAAAGACTTTTCTTCTAATTGTTCAATAATAAATGAAATATAGTCATTTGAGAAAAAAATATCATCATCTCCAAAAACATGAAATACTGTCATTATAAAAATAATAAAAAACAAAACTAAATTATTTTTCATAAATTATTCCTCTTTATTTATACAAATGAAAAACTGTTGCGTTATTAACAGGTACATCATAAGCAGGCGGAATTTCATAAAGGATTTTTATGCCTCTAGCAATAAATAAATCTGTTAATTTCCTTTTTCCCTCTACAGAGAAAGTTGAAACTCTTATATCTACAGCATTTCCGCCATAATGAGGAAATCCCGGCGTTTTTCCTGCTCGTTCTTCAATTCTTTGCTGATACCATTCTTTTTGTTTATCTGTCAGTTCAGAAATAGTTCTTGGAGGTAGTTTTCCAAAAAGACTTTTAAAATCACTTGTAGAACCAGGGTAACTTTCCTGTCTATCAAGTAAATAAAAAAGCTGTTGTTCAAACGGCCTATCACCATCAGTAATTACAATTATAACATTTAATTCTTTAGCAACTTCATCAATTGCTAAAAGTATCTGTTTGCCAATAGGTGATAACGTTTCACACGATATTCTTACATCTTCATTTTTATATTCATATCCGCCTTTTCTAATTTCTGTATTTATATTTGGTGTTATTGTTTGTGCTTGATTATTTTGTCTTGGTGATGATGTTATAATAGATGGCTGAGTTTGTATTTGAGTTGGTGTAAATTCGGCGATAGTTGGCGTTTGTATTTGTGGTGTTTGCTGTGGTACGGAAGCTACCCTTACAATTTTTTCTTCTGAAACAGGCTGCGCTGTAACGGCTGAATTTTGCCGGCTTGTTACGGCACGATTTTGTGTTGTAATATTTCCTCCAACTCTTTGCGCTCCTGTTCCTTGTGATCTGCTTCCTGTTCTACCTGTCATTACAACACCGTTTTTAGTTGCCAGATTGTTAATTTGCGGATTTCCTATATTCTGCTCACTTGCCGGACTTGTAACAGATGAAGTACCTCTTGGTATTGATTGTTCAAATCTTGCTATTATTTCCCGGCGTTGCTGTTCATTCTCTGTTTTTATTTCTTCTATTCTTGCTTGTCTTTCATTTTGTTTGTTTCTGTTTTCTATTACATTATTTTGCATTGCTAAACCTGCCTCTTCCCATTTTTTGCTGACACCAGGGTCATAGTCTTTTGAATTTGATCGTATTGTTTCAATGACTATCCCTGCTAAAGATAACCCTGCCCCTGTTTCTTTTGCTTTTTGGTTATCCATTCCGGAAAGCGCTTGCCCTGTTGATTTAGCTGCTCCTGAAAGTTCATCTATTATGCTTAAATCACATTCTTGAGCACATAGAGAAATAATACATAATAGCAGAATGGCAATTACTTTTGTTGTTATAAATAAATAATTTTTTTTGGTTTTCATATTTTAACCCTTTTCATTCCAAATAAGCTTAATTAGTGAGTAGCGAATAGAAACTCTATCCGCTACCCACTTTTAACTTGTTAGTCCGATATTTTTGTCCACGTTGTGCTTGTCGTATCTGGTCTTGTATATGTTCCTATGCCTCCGCCGGCTGCAAGGTATTTGGCACGTAAGTCACCTTGGAATGGAGAGTCATCACTAAAATTGCTTACTGTTATCGTACTATTAAATGTTACGCTGGTAAGGTTGGTGCAATCGGAAAAAGCTTGCCGTCCAATACTGGTAACGCTGTTCGGTATGTTTATACTGG
>JAITFK010000111.1 GCA_031281555.1 Treponema sp.
AAACTGACAAGTTTTTCCTCGCCTGCGGCAAGAGAAATACGGTCAAAACCTTTCAGGCTTTTTAACGGACGCTTATATGCCGAACCGGAAATATTAACATAAACCTGCGGCACTTCCTCTGCGGTAATTGAGCCTGTATTTTTTATTTTGAAAGAAACCGTTACGGTATCGTTTTCTCCTGCGGTAGTTTTGTCCAGAATAAAACCGGAATATTCAAAACTGCTGTAACTGAGCCCGTGACCAAACGGCCACAGTACGTCACCTGCAAAATATTGATATGTTGTTCCAGCGGAAATAATATCATATTCCATTATGGAAGGAAGCTGAGATTCGTCTTCGTACCATGTAAGCGGAAGCCTGCCTGCCGGTGAATAACTGCCGCCTATAATATCGGCAAGCCCGTTTCCGGTTTCCTGAATGCCGGGAGCCATCCAGAGTATTGCGGGAATCTTTTTAGCAATATCAACGCAGGTGAACGGATAACCTGAAATTAACACCAGCGCGGTTCTTGGATTTACGGCAAAGGCTCTGTGTATCAGTTTTTCCTGACAAGGAGGCAGATTAAGGCTTGGGCGGTCTGTACATTCGCGTCCGTTTATCATGGGATTGCTTCCCGCGATAATTATTACCTGATCCGCCTTTTCTGCGGCGGAAACAGATTCGTCAATTCCGTCCCGTTCAAGTTTCATTCTGAATAATTCTCCCGCACAGGGAGCCGGATCATCGTGTAACAATACCTGCCCTGCTTCGGCCGGCGCTGCAATACGCCTGTTGTCAAATGTCCGTATCAAAACAAGGCCGTCCTCCTGAGGCACAAGGTTAAATGTTGAATAACCAAACCATGAAAGCGTGCTTTTTCCGCTGGCCGCAACAATACACTGTTCATTCTCGACGGAACCGCCAGGCTCTTTGCGCCAATAAGGAGATTCCAAATAAAGACCGCTTTCTGTATCTACAAATGTCTGAGCGCCCCAGCCCCAGTCTTCCATGTAAAAACGCGCAGGCGCTTGATTCAATCTGCCGACAGAGAGCAATTTTCCCTTTTCATTGCCGGTGTCAGCCAGCACAAGGGGGCGTCCGTCTTCCGCTGTAAATGACACAATGTCGCGGTAATCAGCATGAACTATTTTGTTTTTACCGAATAAATCCTGCAGCCCTTCAAGCGGAGTGCGAAGGTAAGTTGGATTGCCTGAGTACCAGTCAAGATGCAGCGTATCGGCTAACGGCCCGATTACCGCAATTGAGCCTTTCAATTTATCGGGACGAAGCGGCAGCATATTGCCTTCATTTTTCAGCAGTACTGCCGATTTCCGCACAGCTTCCCGTGAAACTTCACGATATTCGTCTTTCATTAAATAACTTTCATCAATTGCATCGTAGGGACATTTGCCGGGAGGATCAAAACAGCCAAGCCTGAACCTGATTGCAAAAATCCTTTTTAAATGTTCATCAATATCCGCTTCTGTAATAAGTTTTTTTTCCAGCGCTTCATTTACCGCTTCAATTATTTTTACGGGGTTATCTGTCATTGAATCCGCGCCGTTTCTGAGCGCCGTTGCCAGCGTTTCAGCATGGGTTTCAAAGTAATTATGCACATTGACTGTCTGTAGGAAATCGCCGCCGTCAGTAACAAGATTCCCTTCAATTTCCCATTCTTTTTTTACGATTTCATTTAATATCGGGTGGAGCATCATTGGTATGCCGTTTAACTCGTTGTAGGCAGTCATCAGAGAAACTGCCATTGCTTTCTGTATAGCAGCTTTGAACGGCGCAAGATAATATTCGCGTATGGCTCTGGCAGGTATTGAACATGAACAGCTTCCCCTGTTTTTTTCATTGTTATTTGCAAAAAAATGTTTGGGACCGCAGCTTACCCGCAGGTAAAACGGATCGTCTCCCTGAGCGCCGCGAATGTAGGCAGAAGAAAGTTCTCCTGTAAGGAACGGGTCTTCTCCGTATCCTTCTTCGGTGCGTCCCCAGCGCGGATCCCGTTCCATATCGACAGTAGGCGACCAGATAGCAAGCCCGCCCTTACGCTCGTGAGTTTTATAGAAGACACGGGCTTCAATGGCGGCAATCTCGCCGATTTTGCGAAGCAATTCCCGATCCCAGCCCGCCGCAAGTCCGATAGTCTGCGGGAAGGTGGTATTGTTGCCTCCTCTGTCAACAAAACCGTGTGCGCCTTCCGCGCCAAAACCAAAAACAGGTATGCCAAGCCGTTCTACTTCGTGATTCCTGGTAGGAATAAAGCCTGCTTTTTCTTCTATTGTCAGCCTGGAAATAATGTCTTGTACACGTTCCTGTAAAGACAGCGTCGGATCTAAAAAAGAGTATTGATAACTCATAAAACATATTATCGCTGATTTTAGCTGTTTTTCAATGTATCTTACCGCTTGAAAGCGATCAGATAATTACTCTATGGAGAAACAGTGTCATAAAAGAATCTTGTCATTATTCTTTTGGTTTATTATATTAAAAAATAGCTAATTGTATGGAAACCATGTCCAGGGCGCACAACGAAAGCCGCGCTTTATTTTATTTTGAACGTCCACGGCTGAACCAATTGTTCAAGGAAGCGGTAAGGTACCCGCTGGTTGTGATATGCGCCGGGGCGGGTTACGGCAAGACCAGCGCTGTTCATGATTTTGTGGAAGAGTATCAGGCGACTACGGCATGGATACAACTATCCGAACGCGATAATGTCGGAGCGCGCTTTTGGGAAAACTATACTCATTCTTTAACACAGGTTAATTTACCTCTTGCCGCGGCAACGACCAAACTTGGCTTTCCTGACACAAAAGAGAAACTGATTCATTATCAGGAGTTACTGCATAATCTTGTCGAGATGAAAAGACGTATCATCGTTCTGGATGATTTTCATTGCATAGAAGAGCCGACAGTGATTCGCTTTGTTGAAGAATGTATTCTCCAGAATATGCCGCCTGAAACATCGGTATTCCTGATTTCCCGTTCTACTCCGCGTATCAATATTGCAGGCCTTGTTTACCGCGATCAGATTTTCAATATAAGCGAAAACGATCTGCGTTTTACTGAAAGCGAACTTGTCCAATATTTCCATAGTACGGATATTTCCCCTAATCAGGAAAGTCTCCGTGAAATTATGAAAGATACCGAAGGATGGGCATTTGCGATTAATCTTATAGCGCGGTCATATCAGAAAGCGCCGGGTTACGGCGGTTATGTTCGTAATGCAATGAAAACAAACATCTTCCGGCTTATGGAAACGGAAATTTGGGACGGAATTACAGGACGTTTACAGAATTTTTTAACGCGCCTTTCCTTGATCGATCATCTGTCCGTTGATTTTATCGTTAAATTAGCTGAGAACGAAGAAGGGTTGCTTGCCGATCTGGAGAAACAAAGCGCATATGTGCGTCAGGACAGTTATATCAACGCATATCTCATTCACCCCTTGTTTCTGGAATTTTTACGCCAAAAACAGGAAACTCTTTCGGAAGAACAAAAGTGTAAAACCTATGCAATTGCAGGAGATTGGTGCAACAAGAACGGTTTTAAAATGGACGCTATTTTCTATTATGAAAAGACAGGGGACTATCAATCGATACTTTTAATTTTAGCAGGACTAACCACCCAAATACCGCAGGATATTGCGAAATATGCGGCTGAAATTCTGGACAGAGCGCCTGAGGAAGCATTCGACAAGGTAGCTTTTCTTGCGGACATGCATTTACGCACTTATATATGTCAGGGGCTTCTTAGAAAATCAATTGAACTGGTGAAAAAATATGAAGCAAAATTCCTTAAACTGCCGGATGACAGCCTTACAAAAAAACGCACCCTGACAAGACTCTATATTTGCTGGACGTACATACGCTGCTTAATGAGCGTAACGGATG
>JAITFK010000112.1 GCA_031281555.1 Treponema sp.
GACCATTCGCCTTCCTGGGCGAATACTCCTCCCGCCACAGCAAGGACTAACAATAATACGAGAATTTTTTTCATCACTAGAATCCTCCTAAATTTGACAAGGAGAAGCAACCTACGGTTTTATTTTAGTAAAAATTTCCCCATAAAATGTGTTGAAATTTCAAGACTTAGCGAATTTCTTCAAGCCGTGTAAGCAATTGTGTAAGCAGCAAAATGCGGGGAAAAACCGGTAAAAAATAACTTGCGATATTGTGTTATAAAAAATTTTCCGATAATCCATAAGGAGGTATTATGCGATACAAAGAACTTTTTACCATTTACCCGAGAAAATTAAGAAAAGTTACAGTATATTATTATCAATGCTATGACAATAACGGTGAAAGAATGTGCGGCCATTCAACCGGACAGCGGACAAAAACAGCCGCAAAAAAGTATTGTATGGATTTATACCATAAGGGAAAATTAATACCTGGTGTAAAACCTTTAATGTTCAAGGATTTTGCAGAATGCTGGTGGGACATCAATACATGTAAATATCTTGAATGGCGGCAAATACAAAACCCGCTTGCGCCGTCAACTATTGATCATTACAAAACCAGCCTTGAACTGCATATTAAGCCGTTCTTCGGGAAAATGAGATTAAATACAATTTCTCCTGAAGCTGTTCAAAAGTGGATAATGCAGCTTTCGCAGAAAGGCTATAATAATTCATCAATTAATCTGCATATAGCGGCATTAAAAATTATGATGAAAGAAGCCGTACGCATGAAATATATTACATCAAACCCAATGGAGAAAATCAGAAAACTTATTGCGTATAACAAAGAAGTACAAATTCTTAAAAATGAAGAAGTACAAAAATTATTTCCTGCGGACTGGAGAGAAATTTGGGATAGTTATGAAGTATATGTTTTCAATAAACTTGCCGCCTGTACCGGAATGAGGTTAGGTGAAATTACGGGACTTACGGGCAAATATGTTTTTAAAGATCACATTCATGTTTGTGAACAATTTTCAAAACAATACGGTAAAAGGCCGCTAAAAACAAAAGATTCCAGAAATATTCCAATAACGACAGGTTTGTACGATGAGTTGTCAGTTTTAATAAGAAAAAACGACGCAGGTTTTGTTTTTTCCGACTCAGGCGGCAAAGAGCCTATTGCACGTAACAAAGTTTATAAAGAAACAGGAAATGCTTTTGATAAAGTCGGCATAGACAGCAAAGAACGGAAACAGCGTGGTATCGCGCTGCACCATTGGCGGCATTTTATGAATACTGCGCTGCTTATGGCGAATGTAAGCGCATTGAAGATCCAAAAAGTAACAGGTCATAAATCCATGTCCATGACAAGGCATTATGCTCATTTTGACAGCCGTGATTTTACCGAAGTTCTGGATTTCCAAAACAATCTTACAGTTTAGAGCGGGAAATGCGTTTATCCGGTAATTGCGTACAACCGGTATATATTTGAATTATTACCATAAAGTCTCGACTATTTTGAAAGGCAGGGTTAAAATAAAGTATGGTTGAAAAAAATGATCTGGAGCGGGCCGGCTCTCTGCTTGCCGGGTGCAGGAAGGAAATTGCTCTCCGTATTACAGGCCAGCGGGAAATGATAGACGGGCTTCTTGCTTCGCTTATTGCAGGAGGACATATTTTACTGGAAGGCGTACCCGGCCTGGCAAAAACACTGGCGGTAAAATGCCTTGCGGAAATTACCGGACTTGAGTTTAAAAGAATTCAATTTACTCCTGATCTTCTGCCTGCGGATTTGACAGGAACTATGATCTGGGAACAGGCAAAAGGAAGTTTTTCCGTACGGCGAGGGCCGGTTTTTGCAAACATTATTCTTGCTGACGAAATAAACCGCGCTCCCGCTAAAGTACAGTCCGCCCTGCTTGAGGCAATGGAAGAAAAACAAGTTACTATCGGGGAAACAAGTTTTCCTTTACCGGATCCTTTTTTTGTTCTTGCAACCGAAAATCCGATTGAGCATGAAGGTACATATCTTTTGCCTGAAGCGGAGCTTGATCGTTTCCTAATGAAGCTGCTTGTGGTTTATCCTCAGCCTGTGGAAGAACTCGAAATAGTAAGAAACAGTCTGTTGTTATCTGCAAATTCAGCAAAAAGGTCAAAACCTCTTTCGCCTGTTCTTTCCGGCGAAGCGCTTGTATATTTACGTAACATTGCGGATGCAATTCATATTGATGAAGAAGTAATAAAATATATTGTTTCGGTGGTAACGGCTACAAGACCGGTTTCCGCGGGACAACCGGCGGAAGGCGTGTACCGTTATATTTCTTTCGGCGCTTCTCCGCGCGCATCAATAGCGCTGTACAGATGCAGCCGTATTTTTGCAATGTTCAATGGCAGGACATTTGTCAGTCCCGAAGATGCAAAGGAAGCGGCGCTTCCGGTTTTGCGCCACAGGATTGTTCTTTCTTACGAAGCGGAAGCGGAGGGTATGGACGCGGATGCTGTCATTACAAGAATTTTAAACCACATTCCTGTCCCATAAAAAAGGTATATGGAAACAAGCGAACTTTTACGCAGTATTACAGCGCTTCCCGTTATTTCACATGGCATTGCGGAAGAAATGCTTTTTGGAAATTTCAGATCTATTTTTAAAGGTCAGGGAATGGAATTTGATGAGGCGCGTCATTATGAACCAGGAGATGATATTCGTTCGATTGACTGGAATGTCAGCGCGCGTTTTGGTTCGCCGTTTGTAAAAATGTACAGAGAGGAACGTGAACTGACAATTTTGATTTTATTGGATGTTTCGCCGTCCATGCAAAGAGGATACATTGCCCGCCAAAAATTAAGTCCGTACGAGCAGGCTCTCATCTCTACTGCGTTAATTTCTTTTTCCGCGGAATATACGGATCAACAAGTGGGCGCATTCTTCTTTGACAAGGATATAGAGAGAGTCTTTCCGCCGCACAAAGGTCGAAGGCACATAATGGCTCTTGTAATGGCAGCGCTTCAGTATCAAAATAAAGATTCCCGGCGCAGGGACAATAACGGAAGCAACATTGCGTCGGCCTTAAAAGGCGCACAAAGATTTTTAAAAAAACGTTCTCTTGTAGTTGTAATTTCGGATTTTTACAGCGTTAACTGGGAACGCGAATTGACAAATCTTTGCCGCAAACATGACTGTATTGCGATTAGAATCTGCGATCCACCTGATCTTCCGTATCCCGGATTGATATCACTTGAAGATCCCGAAACAGGCGTAAAAATTGAAGCGCCGGCAGGCTTGGAATCTTTCAGGGAAAACTGGACATTTTGGCAAAATGAACGTATAGCAAGCTGGGAAGCTCAATGCAGGCGTAGCGGAGCGGTATTTCTTGAATTATCAACCACTGCGGATGCGCCTTCCGCATTGATAAAATTTTTCGGCAGCCGAAGCCGTCAGTACAGATCCCGGAAATAAAAATGAGAAAAATTGTTTTTTTTGCGCTTATTTACAGTGTAATTATTTTTACTGTTAACGCACAAAATACAGGCGCTTATCTTATCCCTCGCCGGATATTTGTCGGAGACAGGGCAGTCCTTGTACTGCCGTTGCCGGGGAAAAATGAAAAAACAGAGGATATTATTCTTACTTCAGATAACAGTTATCTTAACGGAATTAATTTTCCGTTACACGCAAATATTGATTTTCACAGGATTATTCTTGAACAGCGTACGGGCGGAAGCAGGCTATTGATAGAATTTACGCCGTTTGTTACAGGTAGGCTGGAACTGCCTGCTATTGAAATAGGAGGAGAACGTTTTACAGGGCTTACTGTAATTGTAGATTCGGTAATAGACAGCCGTTCATCTTTAATACTTTCAGGACCTGCCGCGTCTCTTGTAATGCCGGGAACGGCTATCATGCTGTACGGAATAATCGCTTTCTTTATAATTTTTATTATTTTGACAATATGGTTCTTTATAAAAGGACGGCTTTTTTTGAAGAAATGGATTGAAAAATGGAATCGCTGGAAACTTTTTATTTCCATGAGATTTACGGAAAAACATCTTTATAAATCTGTTTTAAGGGGAGAAGATAAGAGATTAATTCTTGACAGGCTTTCTGAAAAATTCAGAATATTTCTTTCAATTTTAACTGAGACTAACTGCCGTTCAATGACAGCGAATGAATTTAAGAAACTTACACCTAAGTTATTAATGTATCAGGACGCCAACCCGTTATTTTTACATAATTTCTTTTTCAGTTGTGATGAACTTCGTTTTTCAGGCGTAAATATCAGCTCGCATGACATATTTAACTTGTTAGACGATCTCCGCGGTTTTCTTAAAACGCTGGAGGGTGGTCAAAAAGAAAAATCGCGGGATGTTAAGGCGGCAGCATGAGTTTTGATTTTGATAATCAGTTTCTGGCAGTTGTAATTTTAATAATAGTACCTTTTGCGGCGTTTATACTTTCACGTTTAAAAAATCCGTTTGTCGCTTTAATCCCTTTGGGAGCGCCAGGAGGCGTTCCGTTTAAAACTTCTCAAATGGGAGGCCTTGTAAAATTATTAAAAGTCTTTGAAATAACAGGCATAATGATTTTTTTTCTCAGCGCTGCCGGGCCTGTTATAAAAATTTCCGAAACAGTTATTTTAAACCGCGGAGCGGACATTATTTTTATTATGGATGTCAGTCCCAGCATGGCGGCATTGGATATGGAAGGAAAAAGCCGTTACAGCGCCGCAAAATCATTGGTTATGGACTTTATTAAAAAACACTCATCGGACAGTATCGGCCTTGTTGCTGTAGGGAATGACGCTGCAATGCTTGTTCCGCCGACTTTAGACAGGGAAGCGCTGAATCTCAGGCTTGAACAGTTAAAAATCGGAGAGCTTGGAGACGGAACCGCTCTTGGCATGGGGCTTGCTGTTGCGGCATATCATCTGGATAAATCCAACGCAAAACGAAAAGCGGCAGTACTTATCACCGACGGTGAAAATAACGCAGGTGAAATTCACCCTGAAACTGCGGCTTCTTTGTTGCGTGAATTGGGCGTTTCATTTTGGGTTATCGCTGTGGGTTCAGCCGGAGAAGTGCCGATAGATTATGTCGATCCGTATACAAAAATCCGCCGTACCGGAATGTTTGATTCGCGTTATGACAGGGAAAGTCTGCGCCGCCTAAGCGTTTCAGGAGGCGGTACATTTATTACAGCTCATTCAACTGAGGCGTTTGTTTCAGCTTTTTCTATGTTAGATGATACTGAAATAACAGTACAGAGACAGCGTATTACACAAAGGAGAAGATCAATGTCATTTCAGTTTTTATTAACGGGAATATTCTTGCTTCTGTCCGTCAGAATTATAAGACGCTATTTACTTGGAGCAATTATATGATTATTAAAAATAAACAGAAGCTTCCTGAAGAACTTAATAAAAAATTAACTGCTTCCTTTATTTTTTTCGGTATGTTTATTGTTTTCTCATTAATTGCGGTTATAAATATGAGCCGTGAAACTGAACTTGCAGTTGCAGAATACAGCCGCGGTCTTGATATTGTTTTCGCAATTGATGTTTCCCGAAGTATGGATATTGATGACGCGAAGACCGGAGAAACTGTCTCGCGGCTTCAACGCGGTCTTTCAATTATCAAAGAAAGCACGCTTGTTGTTTCAGGCGCGCGTTTTGCGGCTGTCATTGGCCGCGGCAGAGGATATTTGGCGGTTCCTCTTGTTCATGACAGCGAAGCGGCAATAAATTTTATGGAATCAATTGACGTATCGTCAATGACCGGAAGGGGTACTAATCTGGAAGCTCTCGTTGAAACGGCGGCAGACGCGTTTTTAGCTTCATCGGCGGCAAGAAAAGTTATTGTTCTTGTATCGGACGGCGAATCTCATTACGGCGTTCTAAGAAACGCAGTAAACCGCTGCGTTAAAGAAGGTATTATTATTACCGCTATAGCGATGGGCAGTGATGAAGGAAGATCAGTTCCGTCAAGCGGAATGCAGTCTTCGGCTTCTGTAAGCAGAAGAGATACCGCTGTTATGCGTAACATTACTGAAAGAACCGGAGGGCTCTACATTGACGGAAGACGTGACGACGCTTCTTCCGTACTTTCATCATATCTTAATTCGCATAATCATAAAAAAAACCCCGCAGACCGCAAAAACAGTTCTAAATCACGACGAACACTTTTTATCACTCTTGCGGTAATAGCCTACGGAGTTTTTAAATTTATTCCGCGATTATCAATAGAAAAAAGAATATCTCTTGTATCACTTGCTGTTATTGTTTTTTTTCTTTCTTCATGCTCGGAAGGCAGACTGCTTTTACTGGAAGCGAATTATTTAATTTCGCGCGGGAGATATGATGAGGCGGTTGTTCCGTCTCAAAAAGCGTTGAATTATGAAAATGCCGCTCCTTATGCCGAATACAGCCTTGGATTAACATTTCATTCGCTTGACGATGATAAAGCGGCGCTGCAGCGTTACGGTAATTCACAAAGAATACTTGATAATATTTCTGTCAATGAACATCGTGAACTTCGTTACCGCAATTATTATAATTCAGGTATTATATATTTTGACGAAGGAAATTTTAATTCTGCAGCGGAAGCTTTCAGGGAAGCGTTAAGAATAGATCCAAAAAAAATGGAAGCAAAACGTAATCTGGAAATAAGCCTGATATCTGTTCAAATTGAAGCGGACAGAAAAAATAAAACAGAAACAAGAAGTGAAACAAAAGAAATAATATTTGATTATTTAAAACAGCATGAACAGCAGCAATGGAAAAGCAGGGAATGGATGCCGGAAGAACAATATACAGGACCTGACTATTGATGAAAAACACATTATTAATATTTCTTTTAATTATTCATGTAATGGTTTTGTTCGCTGAAGACGGCATTAAAGTTGAAGTTATAACATATCCTGAGTTACCTGTGGTTAATAATACGTGGACGCTTTCGCTTATTATTGATTATTCTTTTCCGGATGATGTTTCTGTAATTGAACCGTCGTTTACGGATAGATTCTTTCTTGAGCGTATTTTAAAATATACAAGGACGCTGGATACAAAAGTTCAAACAGTCTTTGAGTACAACTTCACCCTGTCGGGAAGCGGCAGTTTCAGGATTGAGTCATTTACGGTTATTTGTCCAGACAGCATCATAAAAACGAATCCGTTTAATTTGAATATACATCCGGTAAATGAAAAGCGGACGCATCCTGTCGTACGTCTTTCATGGGAAATGAGCCAGAAACAAAAGTCGTTTTTATCTGAGACGGATTCATTTCAGATGACGGCGGGAGAACGCGCTTTACTTGTTCTGCGCGTAAACGGATTGAATTCTTATTCAGAGAATGAGTATCCGCCGCAGGAGTTTTTCATGCCGGCAGTGCTTCAGGGAGCTATCCTTGCGTTATCGCCATTGTCAGCGGAAGAAAGAAACGAAGGAATAATGCTCAAACTTGCGCTTATTCCATTGAAGGGAGATTTCCGTTTAAGCGCAAAAGCTCTTCAATATGAAAGCTTAATTTTTGAAATTCCGCCGCTGTTTATTAGTGTAAACGAATCTGCAGAAAAAGCAGAAAAAACTGAGTATATTGCAGATACGGAAGAATCAGGAAGTTCAGAAACCGTTATTGGGGAAATTCCGCAATATTCCGAGCTTCCCGCGAGTGTAAATATTCAAAAGATAAACGCTTATAATACCTCACGTAAGTTTTATTTTGCATTAATTTATTCCGCTGTTATTCTTGTAATTTTAATCCCAATTGTTTGTTTCTTATTTTTTAAGAATGAAAAAAAATGATTTTGGAGATATTTTAAACAAATGGGAAAATGGCATCTCCCAAAAGAATGCCATGTATAATTGGCTTCAAAACAATAAAATTTACGACAAAGACGCTAATATTGCGGAAATACCGCTACGAGGAAAAAACAGGCGGAGGCTCTTAAATTCAAAACCGGACGCCATACTGGATATTCACGGACTTTCAGAAGCCGGCGCATGGCTTTCGCTTGATAAATTTTTTTCGGACGCAAAATATAACAGTTATGAAAAGCTGCGAATAATACACGGCAAGGGCAATAGATCACAAGGTGAACCTGTGCTTTTACATACCGTACGCAAATATATTGAAAAATGCCCGTTTGCGGGAGAGAGCGGCTATGAAAAAGCAGCTAACGGCGGAACCGGAGCCACATGGGTTTTTATTAAATAGACTTGTTCAACAGCGGGGGCTGTCCAAGAAGTAAAATTTTGGGCAGCCCTATTTTTATATCCTTAGTATAAAGAATCCAAATATTCTAAATTCTGTAGTATGTGAAATATTTTAGATGTTTTATTTTTCTCTTTATACCGTATTATCTCTTCTTAACCGGAATATCTGTTTTATATTGTACCCAAGAGCCAATAACCCCCACTCAGTTGAGACTTTAGCCGTTCCACGCAGAAAAAATCTTTTATATCCCTGATTTCCTTTAATCTGCCCAAAAACTGTTTCTACCTCAACCGACTGTTGTTTCCTCAACAGCCGCTCTATCCCCATCTCGTCTATTACTTCGTTTACCAGTTAACCGCCATGAATGGCGGGCTATTAAACCCCTAAATACGAATAAATTCAGGAACAGTTTCAGCGAAAGAAAATAACTTGTCAAGAGCTTACTGCATTTGTTTCATCTCGACCATAAGATTTAACCGTTTCTTCAAAGATGTAAGACATCTTTTCCTCTGAAGTATCGGCAGATACTATAGCCCGTTCAAAAGGAGTCTGGGGCTTGTAGTAAGTTCTCCTGACTTTACTTCCCGTTCTTTCTTTGCAAACCAGTTTACGGGAAGCATAAAAGAAATTGAACAGCCGGTCGTAATGCGTATACACAGCCTGCAATGCGGCAACGCCCCTGTCGCCGGAATAACTCAGATAGCCGACTTTTTTTCTGACTGTCGCGCCGTTTTTCTGCTCAGCGTAACATCGGACTAAGGTCCATTGTCAATATTTTTAAAATGACTGAGCACAGGTATCATTTTTTTATATGCATGACCGCGGGCTTTGTACCGCAGGCGCCTTTAATTCTCAATTTGAGGCATTGCGACAGCCGTTCTCTTGACTATTTTCATTTTTTTTTGTAACTTCATAAAGTATATTTACTTTACTAAGAGAGGTATTTATGAAAATCAAAATAATATCGCTATTACTGCTTGTTTTTGCGCTTTTTGGCTGCAATTCTTTCAAAAAACAAATAGATATAGCGAAGCAAAGAGAACCAAAATTTAAAGTGGAATTGAAGTCTCCAAAGTTATCTGTCGGCTCAGTTGAAGCGCAATTGGAAAAAATGTTTTTTGGGTTAAAAAAGGTCAAGGTAGATGTTACTTATTCACCTATTGAAGATGCTCTGTGTCTTGAATTTAAACGAAATACTGTTACTAATTACCAGTTTTATAACAGATCAAACAGAGCCGCCTTCTTAAAAGCTTTGGAAAAATATTTGGAAGATTACGATAATCGAAATCTTGTCAATAATAAAACGACAAAAAAAATATATGGCAGTGATGAAGGCTATCTTATCTGGAAAATTACAAGAGTTTCATCTCAATATCATGATAATGTAGACTTTTCATTTGGTTATCTTTTCAAGGAAAAATCGCCATTTTTTACAATTACTCAAGGAGAAGCTGAATTTGATGATATTTTTGCTTCAACAGAAGCCGAAAAATTTAAAACAAACGGCGAATTTCAATTGTTTTTTACAAGAGCACAAGCTATGGATTTAGCGGCTTATTTTGATCCGGAGTTTTTACAAAAAATGACAACTACTTTCTCTTCCGGAGAAATTGACTCAAAAATAAATTATGAAGAATATTAAAATCACTGCTAATTAAAAACAGATTAAAAGCTCTTGCAATTTGCAGGAGCTTTTAATTGATTAGGTTTCTTCTGCACATTTTTGTAAGTATACAGACTTTTGTTGAAATAAAGAAAAATACCTTTAGAAAATAAAAACTATAATTTTTTTAATATTTATTAATTCTTTTAGTTCGTGTAAGCAATTATGTAAGCAGTTATGTAAGCAAAATATTTTTTTTAACAGGCTTTTAGATGATTTTACCTAAAAAATAACAATTATTTTTTTAAAATAGTTTAAATATAATAATTTTCAAATGAAAAACAGTAACTCTTTTCTTTCCAAACCCTATTCAATAAAAAAGGCTGCCCTTTCGGACAGTCTTTTCTCTAGGTATTAAACCAGATTAGAATGACCACTTTAAGTTAACGTCGAACATGTTGTTAAGATCATATACCCTTGTTTTCGTTGAGTCTCTACCAACCAGCTTATACCTTAAATTTATACCTGTACCGCCGTATTCGCCAGCTCCTGTGCCAAAGAAGTACCAGAAAAGCTGCGGTATCAATGCAAATTGAACATTATTCCAACTGCTGGTTACTTCCGTGTTGTTTGCATAGAAAGCATAAAAGTAGAAACCGGGTTCAACGCCGATTTCGCTTGGATAACCATGATCAACATTTGTACTATTGTCAAAAGCATGCTCTTTCGGAAAGTCACTTGCATAAACTTTTTAGATCAACGTTTAACCAACCGCTTGGTTTTTACATCCGTACTTATAAATTAGCGGAAAGTATTGATGATTTACTTAATACCAAGCTAAAAATTTTGGACATCGCGCTGGGTTATGGTTTTGAATATGAACAGTCTTATATAAGGGCTTTTAAGCGTGAATTTGGAATTACGCCGTGCGAACTTCGAAGGTCTGTGTACTGTGATAAAACTCATCAGTCATTACACAATTTAGACAACGAAGATGATAAAAATACTACCTCTGTTTCGTTGTCTTATTCTTAAATTTAATTTTATGGAAAAAGAAATAATTATACCCAATAATATTATTTGATAAAATTAGGAAAAGTATTTTACGGTTAATATTGAAACATTACCGGTAAAATGATACAAATAAATCAGTTTTGTAGAAATACGGCTCAATTATTTAAAACACTTATTGTTTAACTCATACATAATGAAAAAAACGTTAAATAAGGACAAATACAAATGCGGTTAAGGGACAATTTTCACCTTTTTTCATTAATGACTATTATTTTTTGGTCTTCCGCTTTTGTTTTTACAAGATTAGCATTAAAATATTTTACTCCATTAACCTTGGGATTCCTGAGGTACTTTATCGCATCCTTATCATTAATAGTGGTTGCATTGGTAATAAAAATCAATCTACCGCAGATAAAAGATGTAAAATATTTTTTTCTTGCCGGATTTTTTGGATTTTTCTTTTATATGATAGTATTTAATATAGGTTCTGCCACTGTTCCGGCAGCAACCGGAAGTATAATAATTGCAACAGCCCCCATTATAACAACGGTTCTGGCAAGAATTATTTACAAAGAAAAAATAAGGATTATCCAATATATTTCAATAATAATAGAATTTATCGGAGTTGGCGTTTTGACTTTAATGAACGGAATATTTTCTATTAATATAGGAGTAATTTGGTTATTATTGGCAAGCATATCAGTAAGTATTTACAATTTATTGCAAAGAAAAATAACTAAAAAGTATTCTGCAATTCAAACGGCTATAATCAGTATATGGTTTGGTACAGTAATGTTATTATTATTTTTACCCGATTCAATTGAAGAAGTTAAAAATGCGTCATTTTTACAAAAAATATATGTAATTATTTTGGGATTATTTCCAAGTGCTGTTGCGTATATAACATGGACATATGCATTTAGTAAAGCAAAAACCACATCTTCCGTAACTAATTATATGTTTTTAACGCCGTTTTTAACTGTTATATTAGGCATTATGTTGGCAAAAGAAATACCTGATTTATCTACAATTATTGGCGGGACGATAATAATAATTGGAATGCTCGTATATAATTTTTCATATAAAATAGAGCGGATAAAAGAAAGAGGAAAATAATGTTGAACAAGTCTAATAATTATCGGCGGATATTGCGCATAGGGGAAATCAGTATTTTCGCGCAAATTATCAAGACTTTTTAATTTTCCATGTTTTAATAAAAACGTTATTAAAGAAGTTTTAGAGAATGGATTTAGTTCTGAAGATAATATGATTTTTCAAAAGTGAATATGGAAGAATATCCATAAATGAGCCGAGCGGCGGTTATTTTTAACCAAATTCGTAAAAAACGGCAAAAACGCTAATTTAAATAGAGATTTTCAAGCGGTTTTAAACAAATCCCCTCAGCGTCGCAAAATTGGATGTTTTTATTAAAGACTGGATAAATGATAGATTAAAAGGTATAATCAGCCCTATAAAGAAAGAGAAAGATATGACAATTAAAATACCAAAAGTAGATCAAGAATACGTGAGAGTTCTTTTTGTAAATATCCAAAAATGGCTGGCGAAGAAAGATGCGTAATAATGAGAATCAGCTAAACGTAACAGTAAGCCGTAAAAACGATATAAACATAAAGAACCGCGCTAATATTGTAGAAGCTTTAAACAAATCAATTGAGATATTTGCTGTTCGCGCAGAAGAAACATTTGAAGAAGTATTGACTAACGGCATACGGCCTTTTGCAGATGCGGTTGGCTTTGACCGCGTAGGCTTTTATAAGCTGGTAGACATTGAAGGGGGCAAACGCCTAGGACAAATCTACAGTTGGGACAAGTCAAAAGGCGGCCTTATATCTCTTGACGATGGATTGAAAGTTTTACCTAATCTCCCGGTATTGGAAAAATGGATTTCAATAACATCGCAGGGTGGTTGTGTACGGTTTAGGAAAAGCGATTATTCCGAAGATGTGGCGGCTTTTATGAGTACATACGGTGTAATGTCAATATTTATAGTGCCTATTTTTACGCATGGTGAATTTTGGGGCGATATTAGTTTTCAGGACCATACAAACGATCGTTATTTTGACGAAGATTGCGCCGATTTGCTGTATACCGCGGCGCGTGTATTTTCAGGCGCTGTTATCAGGGAAGAAATGAAACGCCGTGAAAAAATGGAAGCTGCGCTGAACAGAGCGGCTATCATGTTTCTCTCGCAAAGTGAAGAATCTTTTGAGGATACAATGACAGCCGGCGTTAAAGAGATCGCCGATGTATTTGGATTGGACAGATTTTCACTGTTGCGTAACTTTACCGTGTCTGACGGTTCGCGTCACGGAGGGCAAATTTACCGATGGAACAGAGAAGCCGGCGGAACCACAGCTCCGATAAAAGGGCTTGAGTTTTTTTCTCCTGAAAAGTATGTGCCGAACTGGAAAAACATTTTTGCCTCCGGCGGAACGATTAACGGTCCGGTAAAGCTTATGCCCGAAGCGGTCGTATTGCAATCGTTTGGGCTGGTGTCGGTATGTGTTACGCCGGTTTATATCAACAATAATTTTTGGGGTATTGCCTTTTTTGAAGACCTCCATACCGAGCGCTTTTTTGAGGAAGACAGCATTGAAATAATGCGATTAGCGGCGTTTCTGTGCGCGAATACTGTCGTACGCGCCGACATGGAGAAAAATATACGCGAGCAGAGTGAACAGCTTAAAATCAGGCTTAAGCAGCAGGAATTGATTTCCGAACTTTCCAGAGGATTTATTTCGTCAGGTGATTCGCAAACACTGGTACAGGAAGCTATAGCTAAATTTGGACGCTACCATAACGTATCATTAGTGTTCGTTTTCGCTATGGATTATGAGCGTAAAGATACTAATCTTATGTATCATTGGTTCGCGGACGGCGTACCGCCGCGGAGCCACGTAGCCAATCTTTTTGAATTTTTAAGTTCTTATTTCTCCGAAACTCTGCCTGATGAAGTAAAAATAGTTGTCCGTGACGATACCACTGCTGATCCTAACGCGATTTTTCAGGCTCTTCATACCATCGGCGTTATGGCAGTTATCGGCGTGCCGCTTTATGTCGACGGGCGCTTATGGGGGATAATGTGCGTGGAACAGAATTTTGCCCCTCGTAAGTGGACTGAAAATGAAAAAGAATTGGTCAAGATGACGGCAAGTACCATAGCCGGTGTAATTATGCGCGATATTTATACCAAAAAATTAAAAGACGCGCTGGATAAGGCTATGGAAGCAAGCAAGGCAAAAAGTAATTTCCTTTCAAACATGAGCCATGAAATGCGCACTCCGCTGAATGCAATAACCGGTATGACTATAATCGGAAAGAACACGAAAGATATAGAACGCAAAGATTATGCGCTGGACAAGATAGAAGACGCGTCAACACACCTGCTCGGCGTTATAAACGATGTACTCGATATGTCAAAAATCGAGGCGAATATGCTGGAATTATCGCCATGCGAATTTAATTTTGAGAAAATGTTGCAAAAAGTAGTCTCTGTAATCAATTTTCGCGTGGATGAAAGGCGGCAAAAACTTATAGTACACATCGACCATAAAATTCCTGAAACCTTGATAGCCGATGACCAGCGTCTGGCCCAGGTTGTTACCAATCTCCTGAGTAATGCGGTTAAATTTACGCCTGAAGAAGGTTCTATTATTCTTAACGCGGACTTTATAAGGGAAGAAAACAACTTTTGTACAATACAGATTTCAGTAAGTGATACAGGAATAGGAATAAACGAGGAACAAAAAAAACGCATTTTCAATTCTTTTCAACAGGCTGAATCCAGTACAACGCGTAAATACGGCGGTACGGGACTTGGTCTTGCGATTTCAAAAAGCATAGTAGAAATGATGGGAGGAAAAATTTGGCTGCTATCAGAACCTGCAAAAGGTTCAAATTTTACCTTTACCATTCAGGCAGAGCGCGGCGCGGAAAGCAAGCAAAATTGTTTGTTAGATGTCAATTTGGACAGTGTCCATATAATGGTAGTAGATGATGATCCAGATATCTTGAGATATTTCATTACTTTAACGCAGAGATACGGCATATCATGCGAGACCGCGGCAAGCGGAGAAAAGGCGCTTGAACTTATAGATCGGGAAGGCGGTTATCATATTTATTTTATAGACTGGAAAATGCCGGGCATGGACGGTATACAGCTTGCTCGTGAAATAAAGGCGCGCGGATCCGAGAATTCCATTGTAACAATGATTTCCTCTGCCGAATTGAGCGTGGTCTCAGAAGAAGCGAAAGCGGCAGGCGTTGAAAAATTCCTGCTTAAGCCGTTGTTCCCTTCCGCCATTGTTGAAGTAATTAATGAATATCTAGGCGTTAGGAAACAACAAGTGGAAGAAGCGCAAGCGGCCGATATTATCGGTATATTTGCCGGGCGGTGTATACTGCTTACCGAAGATGTGGAAATTAACCGTGAAATTGTACAAGCCTTGCTTGAGCCGACACAGTTGGAGATAGACTGCGCTGAAAACGGCGCGGAAGCCGTTCGAATGTTTACTGAAGCTCCCGATAAATACGAATTGATTTTTATGGACGTACAAATGCCGGAAATGGACGGCTATGAAGCTACGCGGCATATCCGGTCTCTGGATATTCCGAGGGCAAAAACCATTCCGATTATTGCTATGACAGCAAATGTTTTTAGGGAAGATATTGAAAAATGTCTGGCCGCAGGTATGAACAGCCATGTAGGTAAACCGCTGGATTTTGAGGAAGTTATGAACCGTCTGCATTCATATTTAGGTTAGTGTCCGGCAATAATTAATTAGAATTCCTGATATGTTCCCAAATAATCAAACATATCTGTTTCCTGTTCAAGTTCCGCCAGTACCTGCTTTAACTCGTCAGAAATGACCGGAGTATCAATATCAAAATAAAACATAAACTCAAAATTCTGACCGGAAATCGGGCGGCTCTCCAGTTTGTTCATGTTGATTCCGTGCGTGTAAAATTTGGCGAGGACACTGTAAAGAGAGCCGGGCTTGTGTTCCAAGGCAAGCATAAGGCTGGTTTTATGCGATCCCGGATATATTTCCGGCTTTTTTGATATGCAGATAAAGCGCGTGTAATTGTTGTCTGTGTTCTGGATATTGAATGACAGCGCCTGTAAGCCGTAAAGTTCGGCGCAATCGCGGGATGAGATAACCGCCGCATCCGTCCGTCCCGAACTTGCCGCCTGTTTTGCCGCAATTGCCGTGTTTGCGCATTCGGTTATTTTTACGCCGTTCCATGATTTTAAAAACCGGCTGCATTGGCGTATTGCCTGTTCATGTGAAAACACTTCCTTGATATCGTCTATCTTTGCGCCTGGGGCCGCCAGTAATGTATGCGTTATCGGCAGTTTTATACTGCGTACAATATAGAACCGGTAACGGTTCATCAGGTCATACACTTCATTGACCGATCCTGCAGAGCTGTTTTCAAGCGGCACTACTCCGAAACGGCACAGGCTGCTGTCCACCGCCTGAAAAACTCCCTCAAAGCTGTTAAAATAAGTAATGTCCGCAGGTGAAAACAGTTTGTCGCAGGCAGCCTGAGAATATGCGCCTTCAACTCCCTGACAGGCTACTGTTGCGCGTAACGGGAAGGCTTCATGTTTTTGGCCGGCAGCCGCATCAAGCAGTTTTTTTACTGCCGAGTCATAATGGCTCTGCGCTTTCTGGTGGCTGCGGCTTATCTCGAAAAGGGAAGAAAACAAAACCTTTACATATCCCGCAAGTTCAGGACGCGCCTTTTCACATAACCTGTACAGGGTTTTACGTTCATGTTCTGAATCTGCAACAAGCAGCGAAAGTTCTCTTTTTTGCCGCCCAATTTCCTGCGCTAACTCCATGCGCTGTTCAAACAGCTTCAACAACTGATCATCAACGCTGTCCATTTCTTCATTCAATTTATCAATGTCCATGATTCATCCTTTTTTTATTGACAATAGCTAAGACTTTCTCTACATCATGCGCCAAAGAAGCGAAAGCGTCAGGCTTAATCGACTGAGGTCCGTCGCACAAGGCATGAGCGGGATCGTTGTGTACCTCAATGATAAGACCGTCCGCGCCTGCCGCCACCGCCGCCATAGAGAGCGGGTACACAAGAGCAGCATCTCCTGCAGCGTGGCTTGGATCAATAATGACAGGCAAATGCGTCAAACGCTTTAACATCGGCACGGCGGAAATATCAAGAGTATTGCGGGTTGATGTTTCAAAGGTACGGATACCGCGTTCGCATAAAATGATTTGAGTGTTTCCTTCGGACATGATGTACTCCGCACTCATAAGCAGTTCTTCAAGAGTATTGGCAAGCCCGCGTTTCAACAGGATTGGTTTTTTCTGTTTTCCCAGTTCCTTCAACAATTCAAAATTTTGCATATTACGCGCACCGACTTGAATGACATCCACCTGTTCAAACATGGGTAGATGATTAGCATTCATTATTTCAGTAATAACCGGCATTCCGGTCAGTTCTTTTGCTTTCAATAAAAACTCTATGCCTTCGTCCCGAAGCCCCTGAAACGAATAGGGCGAAGTTCGAGGCTTGAACGCCCCGCCCCGAAGAAGATTCGCTCCGGCCTTATGTACCTGCTGCGCAATTCCGCAGATTTGCTCAGACGATTCAACCGAACACGGCCCTGCGATAAATTGAAAATGACCGCCGCCTATTTTTTGTCCGCCCATGTCCACAATTGTATCATCCGTGTGAAACTTACGATTGGCGTTTTTATACGGCTCGCTGATCCTCTGCACACGCTCTACAATGTCCATACCGCCAATCAGTTCCGCATTTAGACTGTGCGTATCGCCGATCAGCCCCAATACCGTTTGATAAATACCTGAGTTTACATTAACACGCAGTCCCTGATTCTCAAGCCAGGAAATAAGATTTTCTACGCTTTTCTCGTTTGCGTCTTTTTTTATAACAACAATCATAATAAACCTTTTAAATCATTTGAGTTGTTCGGAAACTTCAATTTCTGAACAGAAACCATTAGAAATAGCATTTTTGCAGAGCTAAAGTTCACTTTAGCTCGAAAAAATGCAAGACTTATGAGACAATTAATTAAGTTGTCTCACAAGTCTATTGTTTGATTATATCCCGCCTTTGACGGTTCCTTAAAGGTAGCATACAAGAAATATTATAGTAAACCCCACGCGTTGCCTCATGAAAAATGTTACCCAAATTAAATTAAGGATGCCGCGAGGAGGGTATCCGGATGGGGTTAAACATGAAAGAAAAAAGAGCGGTAACGAGGGAATATAAACCACGTTATCAAAAGGCATCAAAAAAGAGAAGAAATCTCTGCCGGACGAATTCACAAATCTAACCGGTTACCGCAGGAAATCCGCAGTCCGCCTGTTAAAAACAAAGCAGATAAATCAAG
Organism: Treponema sp.; assembly: GCA_031281555.1. Lineage (GTDB taxonomy): Bacteria > Spirochaetota > Spirochaetia > Treponematales > Breznakiellaceae > WQXQ01. The sequence goes on from JAITFK010000112.1 coordinate 18,214, forward strand.
TCCTGCTTTACATAAAAAGTAAACCGGTAAAACTCAAACCTGAGAAAAAACGACCGTCCAACCGAAAAGGGAAACGTGTCTACACAGATGATGTAATAACCGCTCTGCGTCTTTTCTGGTTCAAATGCGGAAAAATACTCGCGCTGCTTATGAGACATGCTTCTTCACTCGATTACTGGGAAAATCTGCTTCCTTGGAACATTTTCACTGCTTAAATTGACGGATACATAGTAAGTGTAGAAGTTTCAATCCACACACCCGCATGAGGTGTGACGAGTACGGGTGTAAAAAAGGGGGAGTTATGAAAAGTTTCAATCCACACATCCGCATGAGGTGTGACCTGGAATGATGTTTACATAAAAAATCGATGTTGGGTTTCAATCCACACACCCGCATAAGGTGTGACAAGTCAGTTTGGACTAAATATGGCTCAACTAAAACGTTTCAATCCACACACCATAATACTTTTCCTGATCTTTGTCAACTATAAATTTAAAAAAACGCCCTTATTTTAAGGACGTTTTACATATTTGAAACTATGTTTCAATCCACGCCAAAAAGGCGACATCTTTACTAAATTATAGTCTTTTCTTCCCTACTGACCATAACATTACCCCCTACCCTCTTCCAACCACCTCCTCCACCCTCGCTAAACACCCAACCGGAAGCGCAACCACCTTAACCCGCGATTTCTCGCCTGAAAAAAGCCGCAAGTCCCGTTTAGGGCACCCAAGCGCCTTGGACAGAAAACTCAGCAACTCTGCGTTTGCCTTGCCGTCTTCGGGAGCGGCGGTAATGCGTATCCGCAGGCGGCTGTCTTTAACTCCGGCAAATTCCGTCTTTGAAGCGCCGGGGACTGCCTTTATCTCCAGCCGGATCGTATCGCCGTCTATGCAGAAGCAATTATTCATTAGGCGCAAATTCTCGCAGGGTGCAGGCGATTGTGGCGCGGGCGTTTGCAAGAAAGGCATCTCGCGGCTGGTAGCCGAAAAGTTTTTCGTTTCCGTATTTCTTAAAAAACATTTCTATCATTGTTTCACGATTAAGTTTTTTTTCATTCATGCTTAAAATAAAATCACGGCAGACGGTAGCGGCTTCCAGAGCTTTGTCAAAAAAACCGTTTGTGTCTTTTTCGGAAGCAATTCCCTGATGCGGCAAAGATAAAAATTTATAGGGCATACTGCGGCATTTTTTTATAGAGTTTACCGCGTCATTAAAACTTGTCAGGTAAGTGGGATACACAGTATCGCCGGGTAATAAAAACCCCGATGATTCACTTGTTACCAGTAGTTCAAGTTCCGGGATAAAAAAACTGAGCGTGTCTCTGGTATGTCCGGGTGTTTCCAACGTTTTAACCGAAAGCCCGCCAAGAGAAATAACGTCCCCGTCTTTAACAATAATGTCAGCATGAAACACGTCATCACTGTATGAAGTGTCAATTTCTACATTACATTCATTGGCTGCAACTGCGGAAAGTTCGCGTATGACCTTGCGAGGAGTATCTTTTAGCAGAACAGCCGCTCCTGTCTGCGATGTTACAAGACGCAGTAACGGCCATTCTTTTCTGAAAAAAGGCAGTGCGCCGATATGGTCATAATGGGTATGTGTAATAAATAGATAATCCAACGGTCTGTCTTTCAAGGTATTCTTAATATTTTGTATTGTGCCATCCGCGCAATGAGCCATACCGCAGTCAAACAAGGCGGTATATTTTTCCCCGATAAGCAGATTGCCCTCGCTTGTTTTATGCGCAATGCAGTTAATGTACCTTTTCATTATATCGGCGATGAGACTTGAACTCATACATACTTGCGTACAGTAGATTTTGAGGTCGACAAAATCCGGCTAATACTATAAACCATATATTAATATTATAATAAAACGATAAAAAAGTCAATAATCCGAATTGCGTCAAAAATAACCTAACCGAAAAGGAAGAATGCCTCAAAATAAAAATCTAACCCAAATATGCTTATCCGAAGGAGGGTTCGGAAAAACAAATGGGGTTATCAATGCAGGGAAAAAAGGCTCTTACAAGAGAAATAAGCAAGCGGTATCAAAAGGCACAGAAAAAAGAGAAGACCAAAATTCTTGACGAACCGGTCAAAACCACGGGATACAACCGCAAATACATTTTGCATGTCCTCGCCAATTGGGGAAAAACTTCAGTTATACGCATGGACGGGAAAACAATCAAGCTTAAGGCTTCACCCAATAAAAGACGTAAAGGAGGAGGTAGGAAACCGAAATATACAGGTGATTTTGTGATCGTCCTGCGCACAATCTGGGCGTTCTTCTGGTACAGGTGCGGGAAAATCCTCGCGCCTTTCATGCGGGAGAACATGGGTTTTCTTGAACGTCCGTTTCGCATAACGGAAAAAGACAGGGAACTGCTTTTGTCTGTCAGCCCGTCCACTATCGACAGGGTATTGAAACAAGACAAGAAAAAACTTGCTCTCAAAGGAAAAAGCGGGACAAAACCGGGAAAACTTCTTAAAAAACAGATTCCCATCCGCACATATTACGCCGACGCCTACAAAAAACCTGGTTTCTTTGAAATTGACACGGCGGACTTTAG
>JAITFK010000178.1 GCA_031281555.1 Treponema sp.
GCTTCCGCAGGGTGGAAGTATCTTGCCGCCGCAATATCGGTAGGAGCAGCTTGTCTGGGAGGCGCCATGGCTGTAGGAAAAATCGGTTCTGCCGCGATGGGCGCAATGAGTGAAAATCCCGAACTTTCGGGAAAAGCCCTGCCGTACGTCGGGCTTGCGGAAGGTATCTGTCTTTGGGGATTCCTTGTAGCGCTGCTTATTTTATTCCTCTGACAAAAATCAAGTGGAATATTTTTTTCTTGGTGAAACAGAGCTTGTAATTGCTTTTCGCTTCATCGGCATTGACGGGATGGCGGTGAATAATTCCAGTGAAGCAATTACGGCTTTCAAGAAAATAACCGAAAACGATACGACGGATGTCATTCTGCCGGCGGCTCAATCGGAAGCGGTTAAATTCCCTACTGCAGATAACTGCCATATCTTGATAATGACAGAAGAAGTTGCCGCTTGGCTTGGAGATTTGCTGGTTGATTGGCAGCTTTCGGGAAGGTATCCCCTGTTGGTTGAAATACCCGGTATTGCGGGAAAGATGAGCGGGCGGAAAACCCTTGTAGATACAATCAGGGAAGCTATCGGGATTCATGTTTAATAGGAAACCTCTAAAAACCGGTTGTTTTTAGAGGTTACTTTGCAGTTTCTCGCCCTAAGGAGCTGCGAAACTTGCTTTTTTATATAGTAAATTTCTAAAAACTGAAGTTTTTATAAATTTTCCTATCTCCCGAATAACTCTGTTATTTTTTCTTTGAATTTATCAGGTAACGGCGCTTCTATCGAAAAATTTAAAAATTCCATTTTCCGCGCATGCAGAAAAAAACATGGATTGCCGTGTCCTGAGTATTTACGGTCCCCTAAAAGCGGGTGTCCGTGGAAAGCAGCCTGAGCGCGTATTTGATGGGTTCTTCCGGTGGTAATTTCCGCGCTGATAAGGCTGTACCTGTCGTTTACGGCGAGCGGCTTTATTTTGGTAATTGCGGTTTTGCTCACATCTGTTTTTTCCTGTGAAATAAAAGTTTTTTTTCTGTTTTTGTCCCTCGCAAGGAGGTCTTCCCAGTTTTCTTCCTTTTCTACCTTTCCTTCCACAATAGCAATATAAGTTTTTTGCACCTTTCGTTCGCGCATGAGAGAACTGAAAAGACGGGCTCCTTTAAGATTTACGGAAAAAACTACAATACCGCTTGAAGGCTTATCCAGTCTATGCAGGGGCCCCGGTTTAAATGACAGTGAAGGCGGCAATTTATCCGAAAGAAATGAGCGTACTATTGTTTCAAGGCTTTCCGGGCCGTGAACGGCAAAGCCTGCGGGTTTATTTACAGCAATAAGGCCTGAACCTTGCCAGATAATATCAAGTGTACCGGAAAAATAAGCGGGAACAGCAGGTTTTTTTTTGATTTTAACGGAAGGAATGTAGATCTTTACGCCGCTTCCGATACGGTCATGCGCTTTTGCGGATTTTCCGTCTGCCAGAACCTTTCCCTGACGCAAAAGTCTGTGTAAAAACGGCAACGGATGATCAGGCAGCGCTTTTCGCAGTATCCTGTCCAGCCTGCGCCCTGCGTCATTTTCTCCGGTTATAAGTTCCACAAATGGACTTTACATTTTTTAATGTTTTTGGTATAGATATTGTTAATATTTAAACGGATCTAGTTAAGGAAGGATAATATGTCACGGAGTTGTGAAATCTGCGGAAAACATACAGTTACCGGAAATAAAGTAAGTCATGCGAAAAATCGTACCCGCCGTACGTGGAAACCAAATCTTGTCAATCTGAAAACCGAGGTTAACGGAACAACCAAGACTATTAAAATTTGCGCACGATGTCTTAAAAGCGACTTAGTTACAAAGAAAGTTTAATTCTGTCTGTTATTATGACAGATTCCGGATTATTACAGGCAATTGATTATATTCTCAATAAGAGCGATGCGTCCACAATAGAGGTGCTTGCCGAAGCTGTAGTAAAGCGTCGGCGGGATATGTCCATATTTAACGCGGTTGGCGATATGCCCGATCCCCGTAAAATGGCAAAAGAAATGACTGAAAAGATCAACGCGGGGATAGGAATCGGCATTGAGGGAATGAGAAAATCCATTCATGAGATGATTGTACGGATCATAAGAGAACATGCGCCTGAGCTTTCCGAAAGTCAGATTAACGAACTTAGCAATGCGTGGATGCCTGAAACAAGGAAGTCAAAGGAAGGAGACTTACCTGCTGATGTGCTTTTATCCATGATAGAACAATTTCTTTCTTTTTCGCACGGTACCATGAGAAAATCAGAAGACGAAGATCTCAGAAAGGAGATGGGCGCATGGCCGCAGCGTTACTGGGATACATTCCCTCCGGTTGTCCGTCAACTAATTTCAGATCTTTTGAAGGATAAAATTACGGAAAAAGAATTCAGATCAAAAATCGCGCTAGCTCTTGGTATATAATTATTGAGCAGTCTCCGGAAACTTAGGTTTGGAGACTGCCAATTGTTAATCTCCGGCTCTGATTGAATTAAACCACGCTTTGCTGTAAATATCCAATGCGTTACCTACATCTTCCACAAGCTCGGTATTCTTCAAGTCTTCCGCTCTGTAAAGAGCGTTTCTTTTTTTGTAATGACGAGCCGGAATATTTACCGTAGCTGGCAGCCCGAAAGTATCGGTGAATTCTGCGTAAATATCGGGGCGGTGAATAAAATCTATAAATTTATGGGCAAGATCAATATTTCTTGCGCCTTTAAGAATGCACATATTGTCAATATAGGAAGGTCCGCCTTCTTTTGGAATGAAAAATGATGTGCTTTCCAAAAGCTGTTGATTATCCGCGATTTCTTCGTAGACCGCTTCAGGAAACGCGTGTACTACCCAAAATTCACCGTTAGCGTAACCTTTGCCGAAAGCCTCTGAATCAAATTTTACAAGGTTTGGCTTCCATAAATTATTTATAAGGTCTTTTGCGTCGTTAATCTGCTGCGGATCGCGGGAATTCGCGGAGTAACCTATATAGGAAAGAGCCCCGCCCATAACTTCACGCATGTCGTCTAACATTGTCATGCGGCCTTTAAGGTCTTCTCTGGCGAAAATTGACCAGCTTTTTTCGAAATTCGGCACTCTGGCTGTATTAACAACAATGCCCGCAGCGCCGTAAAAATAGGGAATTGAATATTCCATCTCCGGATCGTAACTTGCTATTTGAAGCACTTCCGGATCAATATTTCCAAGATTAAACAATTTTGTTTTATCGATTCTTTCCAGCATATCCTGCCGGATCATTATCGGAACATAATCTTTTGAAGGGAACACGACATCATAACTTGCGTACCTGCCCTTACTTGCCCTTAGTTTTGCATACATGTCTTCGTTAGATGCAAATTCATCGTAAATAACCCTGACACCAAACTCTTTCTCAAATTTTTCAATAACAGAATCCGGCGTATAATAAGTCCAATTATAAATATACAGCCTCTGTTTTGAACCGCAGGAAAAAAATGCGGGCATTAATAGCGCCGCAAAAACCGCAAGGAAGATGATGTTCCTTCTTCTCATCTCTGCCTCCTGTAACGAGCCCTGCCGTTTAACTTTCATTCCTGTGCGAAAGTTTGCGGTACCGGCAGGGTGTCGTAGTTTAATCTATGGTTAATCTCCTACTCTTATGGAGTTAAACCATGCGTCATTGTACAGATCCAAATAGGATCCAAGATCAACCTTGAGTTCAACATTGGCAAGGTCCGCCTCGTTATACCATGCCGGCCCTTTTTTATGCCTGCGCGCCGGAAGATTTGCCGTTGTCGGAAACCCGAAAACATCCGCAAACTCGGCGTAAATTTCAGGACGGTGGATAAAGTTGATAAACTTATGGGCAAGGTCAAT
>JAITFK010000030.1 GCA_031281555.1 Treponema sp.
AAATCTTGAAGGTGGGAAATCCCTCGTTATTCCCGATCTTCATGCCGTCTGACTATGGTTAGATTTTTATTATGAGGCAGCCGGTCTTTTCGGTTAGATTTTATTTTGAGGCATCACGGGAGTAAAAAACCGCCATCCTTAACGGTTTACCATAACAAGGAGTAAAGCCTTTACAGCGATTCGACATATTATTTCACGGCGTCAGGGCAAGCCCCCTGCGGCGGTTGGTGTCGCAGCCCTTATTTACTGTGGTAGGTTAGGATCGCTATTAGGGGCATTATTCAATATTAAGAGTTTCATTTTCTCTTGTGCGCCAAATACCGCCGCAGGGGGCTTGCCCTGCCCGCCTTGAGATTATCATGGGTAAGCCGATGTTATGCTAAATTGAAATAATTACGGGTTAAGTTTAACTGTTATGGAATAATCGCGTTTTGTATCTCGCTCCACTGGCCGATTAGGCCTCGTTCGTTTTGCCATGAGAGGGCGATGTAAACTGTGCGGCTTCGCTCTGTTTCGTCAAACTCGAGGGCGTGTTGCTATCCGGCTACGCCGGATAGCAATTAATGTGTGGAGTTTGCGCTTTGCGCAAACTCCTAGCCAAAAAGCCTAAGGCTTTTTGGCAGCACACGGTTTTTTTCGGCGGTTAGCTGCGGAATGTGCGGGACGAGAGTCTTTTCGTAGGCGGTATTCCACTGAGAGAACTGGTCTTCGAGAAGGTCAACATCGTCCTGCGGTATATGCTTCCAGCGTGCGTTGTTGTCAATGACAAAATCGGTGATATTTCTGAAAAATTGCTCAAATTCCTTGTCGTTTCGCGGTATGTAATCTGTTCTCATATTTCACTCCTTTTTATGCGGATTGAAGACCGAGCCGCCCAGTTTGCAACACGGAAAGTCCGTATCGTAAGCCGAACGTTACAGGGAATACCCCGGACTGATTGGGTAGTACACCCGATGACACGAGGTGTTCCACGAGCCATGCGGGAAGCTACAATCCAGTAGCTGTTATAGTCAATGTATTTCCTGAAACAGTAGCTGTTCCCCATCGAGTATCAACATTAGATGTAAAAGTTGCATTATTACCAGTATATGTATATGTACCACTGTTATTATTTTGGCTAAGCTGATGTGTAAAAGTCCATGTAAGATCAGCTTTAATATCAAGTTTTATTGAATAACCATCAGCTTTACCATTCCAAATACCTACAAATGGATTGCTTTCTGCAGAACCCTCTCTTGTAAGAGTATATGTACCGTTACCACTGTTGTTGTTATTGTTGTTGTTGTTATTACTGCCACCACCACCACCACCGCTGCTGCACGAGGCGAAAGAAAACCCGATAACCGCTACAAGGGCAATAATCCCAAATACTTTTAATACGTTTTTCATAATAAAACTCCTTTAACTTATTTAAAAACAGGGAAACTCCCCGCATTTTATTTTGAGTAATGTTGACCTTTGGACAGACCTATCCCGTAAAAATGTGTTTGGGGGAAAAAATGAAAAATCTCTTCTATAGTAGAGAGAGAGAGAGAGAGAGAGAATCAGAATTCACATTAAGTTTAAAGTTGGAAATGTTATTCCTTCCGCTCATGTAGATTATATTAACAAAACATGGGGATAATTGTCAACAGTTTTAACTCTTACCAGTAGTAAGCAAATATACCTTTCAGGCGGCGGGGGAAAGCCATTGCGGTGATGTTTGGCGCTTAAAAGAGAATAAAACTAACAATATTGAATAATACAATAAATAGCGAGCAAACCCATCATAGTAAATAAAAGCTGCGACACGAATCACCGCAGGGGCTTTCCCCCGCCGCCGTAAGACATAATTGCGGAGAAACACCAACCGCCGCAGTGGGCTTTCCCCCGCCGCCGTAAGACATAGTTGAAAGCAGACTTGAATCAACATAAATCTTAATATACTCTAAAACCATGAGTACAAACCCTGTTGCGGACTATCTTGCCGCTGTATCGCCCGATAAAGTCAATACAAACCTGCTGGCTTATCTTTGCAGCCTGACTGAAATTTCCAAAGTCAACCCGGAAATTGCGTCTTCGATTGTGAAGGAGCTTGAGAACCAACGCAGGCGCATAAAGCTGATCGCAAGCGAGAATTACTGTTCCATAGCAGTTCAGCTTGCAATGGGGAACCTTTTAACGGACAAATATGCCGAGGGAACAGCCTATCACCGTTTTTACGGCGGAACCGAGAATGTTGATATTATCGAAACCATTGCGCAGGAGGAAGCTTGCAAGCTGTTCGGGGCGGAATACGCCAATGTGCAGCCGCACTGCGGAGCGGACGCAAATCTGCTGGCGTACTGGGCAATTCTCAGCACACGGGTCGAAAATCCTGCGCTGGAAAAATGGGGCGAGACAAATCTGTACAAACTTGACGACACCCAATGGAGGGAGCTAAGGGCTTCTCTGGGGAACCAGCGCCTTTTGGGGCTGGATTACTATTCGGGCGGACACCTGACGCACGGTTACCGTAATAATCTTTCCGGACGAATGTTTGACATACACAGTTATTCCGTTTCCGAAAAAGACGGCCTCCTGGATTACGATCAAATCGAAAAACAGGCGTGTGAAGTGCGTCCGCTTATTCTTCTTACGGGCTATTCGGCGTACCCGAGGAAAATCAACTTTAGGCGGATGAGGGAAATTGCGGACAAGGCCGGAGCGGTATTTATGGTTGACATGGCGCACTTTGCCGGTCTTGTAGCGGGAAAAGTTTTTACAGGCGAGTACGACCCTGTGCCCTGGGCGCATGTTGTTACCAGCACCACTCATAAAACCCTGCGCGGGCCCCGCTCGGGAATTGTTCTTTCCAAAAGCGAATTTGCCGAAGCTCTGGACAAAGGCTGTCCCCTTACAATGGGCGGGCCGCTGCCTCATGTAATAGCGGCAAAAGCAATCGCTTTCCGTGAAGCGGCTTCTCCTGATTTCAAACAGTACGCGCAAAAAATTGTAAATAACTGTCAGGCGCTTGCCGCTTCCTGTATTAAGAACGGGCTTGAAGTGCTGACAGGCGGAACGGACAATCACTTATTACTGATTAATATTCACAAGGCGGGTCTTACGGGCAGGCAGGCGGAAAGCGCATTGCAGGATTGTAATATAACCGTTAACCGCAACAGCCTTCCCCGCGATCCGAACGGCCCCTGGTACACGTCCGGGTTAAGGATCGGCACTGCCGCTGTTACCAGCCTCGGCATGGGGGAAGCCGAAATGGAAGAAATCGGCGCGTTAATTGCGGATGTAACAAAAGCGACAACTCAGTCGCCGGACAATAAAGAACCGTCCAAGAACAGTAAGGCAAAGTACAGCATTGACGCAGGCGCAAAGAGCGAAGTTATAGGCAGGGTGAAAAGTCTTATGGACAGGTTTCCTGTGTATTCCGAGCTTGATTTGGAGTTGATGAAGAAAGCTTTTGTCAGCTAACCCGTCTGTTTTGTTTTATTTCTGCGGATATAACTGATAAAAAGTTCAAAAAGAAGCGGATCAATTTTCAGGCTCTTTGTGATAAATTCTTCACGCATCATGGTAAGCGCTTCTGCGGAGTCCAGCGCTTTGCGGTAAACACGGTTAGGGTCGGTAACGCTGTCATAAATATCAACTATTTCCAGAATCTTTGCAGGGAAGTAAGCAAGGGCATGACATTCCAATATGGAATCAAGATCAAAGGTTATGCAATATTCCGGTCTTACCTGCGGGTTGGCTTTTTGAAAATGTTCAAGATGATCACGGAAGTAACCGTAGCCTTCAGGATTACCGTAATACTCGTGATGGTAACCTGTAATAAGGCTTGCTTCCTTCGGATAATTAGTTTTATTGACAACGGAATTGTAACCGAGTTTTACATGTTCAACTACAATACTGCGATCATAGGATGCTTCACCTTCGTGGTATTCAACAGTGTCAACTTTCCCAATATCGTGAATTAAAAAACCGACAGCCCACTTGACAAAAAGGTCTGGGTGAATGGACAACATGCCCTTTTGGAAAACCCGCTCTAAAACTATATCATCAATGGAAATATACGGGAGCAGGTTTTGATAATACTGCCGGTACTTCGCATTTAAAGTTTTCCGCATATTAATAACAGCTGCCCTGTTTGTAACAAAATTATTGTAATAGGCAAGAAAAGAAATCCCGTTTAGGTATACCCTGGCCATGTGCTGAACTACCGTGCCGTTGGATTTTTCAACAAGCCTGTTCATTAATTCATCGTCAAAAATATCTTTGGAAGCAAGCTGAGCGTAAGACTTTACCATTTCATGAGTAGTATATACAAGCGTTTGCGTTGTTTTTTTTGCTTCAGCGTCACCAAGATCAAAAACATTCTTTAAAGCCGAATGATTTATCATAACGGCGTCTCTTGTGGTATTTACCATGACTTTGGTAACGGTTGATTTATCCTTTGTTTTTTTGGAAATAAGATCATCCATTTTATTTTTTATATCGCTGAGGTATTTTACTTTATCTGCATTCGACATAGCCGCAAGAGCTTTATAGTCATCCCCGAATCCCTGAACAACAGCGGGTTTTTGGGGACTGCCGCTTTCAGTTTTTTTTGTATCTTTAGTTTCCGAAGCAGCCGGTTCAATTATGTTTTTTTCTCTTAGTTTATCCAGTGTTTCTTTTGTAAGAAAGAATTCCCAGTTTTTATCCTTTCGCCAAAAATTATTATTGGCTTCGTATAAAGTCTTGAAAGGCATTAGCCGGTATCTTTGAGCGATCTTGTGTCTGCAAAAAACAGGTATCTCTTCTTTAAGTATTATTTCTATATTCGTTTTATTAATGTTCTCTCCGTCAGGCATCAAAATCTCGGAAAGAGGTGTGTCATAACTATACTCTTTTGACATGTATTTATAGTATCACAATATATCTGTATTTGCAAATCTTATCCACAGTTCTATTTCAGGGCTTTTTGTTTCTCACTGATAAAATCGGCGAAGATGTCAAAAAGTATTGCGTCGAGTTTATGGTGTTTTTCAATAAATTCTTCACGCATCATAACCAGTGCTTCTTTGGGAGTCATTGCATCGTGGTAAACACGATTGGGATCTGTAACACTGTCGTACACATCAATTATTTCCAGAACCTTAGCGGGGAAATATGCAAGGGCCTTGAAATCCATTATTGGGTTAACATCGTATGTAATACAATACTCCTGCTTTGCTTCCGGATTTTGTTTTTTAAATTGCTTTAGGTACGCACGGAAATAACCGTATCCCGAAGGATCTCCGTAATACTCGTGGTGATAACCGGTAATAAGACTTGCTTCAATCGGATAATTTGTTTTTGACATAACGGATTTATAACCCAATTTGACATGCTCAATTACAATATCACGATCATACGTAGCTTCTCCTTCGTGGTATTCAACAGCCGACGCTTTCCCTATGTCGTGAATCAAAAAACCTACAGACCATTTATTTAACATATCAGGAGGAATAGCCCTCATCCCGCCCATAAATACACGCTCCAAAATAATGTTATCAGCGGGAAAGCCGGGAAGCAGGGAATGATAAAACTTCCGGTATTTATCAACAAAAGAAATGCGAAGTTTTTGAATGGCGCTTGATGTTGAAACAAGATTATTGAAATACGAAAGAAAAGCAACTCCGTTGAGAAATACCCTTGTCATGTGCTGTACAATGGTGCCATTTGATTTTTCTACTAAAGTATTCATTAAATTATTATTAAGAAATTCTTCGGACATAAGCTGAACAGACGACTTTACCATTTCATGTGTGTTATCTACAATGCTCTGCGTCAGCTTTTTGGCTTCTTCATCTATAACATGCAAAGCCTCTTCAAAAACCAGATGATTAATTAAAGCGGCATCCTTTGTTGAATTAACAAGAGCCTCTGCGACAGCTTTATCATCGCCGGTTTTGGAAAGTAACATGTCCAGCTGAGATTTGTCAAATGCTAAATGATTAGCTTTGTCTTCAACGGACATTTCGGCGAATTTTTCAAGTTCGTCTCCGTAGCCTTTCTCCGCTTTCTTTTCTTTATTAGCTGCGGCGGTTTTTTTCGGCCTTTCCAGTTCCCAATCCCCGGTTTTAACAGCGGATTTTTCCTTTATTTTCCCAAAATCTTCCGAAGAAAGAAAATATTTCCAGCTTCCGCTTTGCTGCCAGAAATTCTCATTGTTATCACACAATACTTTGAAAGAAATAAGTTTTTTTTTCTTGTTGTTTTGATTTATACATAAAACAGGAATTTCTTCCTGTAAAATAATATCTATATAAGCTTTATTGATACCCTTGCCATCGGGCAGCAATAGAACGGAATCTATTGGGATCTTTTCATCACTTTTTGACATTACATTCTATATTATAATACAAAATCTTAAGAGATTGGAAGATTTCCAATAAAAATTAATAAAAAAGCCTATAAATAGTAAATTTCAATTGTAAGCGGATAAATTAACTCTGCCGGTTAATATTTTCCAGAATATCTTCAATGATCTTATCAGCTTCATCATAGGCAACCTGGCAGGTACCGACCTTCCTGTGACCGCCGCCGCCGTAATACAGCATAAGAGCGCCGACATCCACTTTCGAAGAACGGTTAATAATGCTGTGACCGATTGTAATAGCCACATTTGCTTTATTACGGCCGTCTACAATCCACATGGAAATATTTTGTTCCGGAAAACATGTATAAATATAGAACCTGTTACCGGCGTAAATGGTATCAACATTGCGCAGATCTATTACAAGAACATTGCCAACGGTTTTGCAATGCGTCTTTACCATATTGGCAAATAGCTCTTTCTGCTCATTATACAAGTCCAAGCGCTCTTTAACGTCCGGCATAACCAAAATATCGTAAATTGATTTTTCATTGCATGCTTTCGCCAGAATTGCCATAAGGTCATAATTACTGATAGTAAAATTCCTGAAACGTCCGAGACCTGTACGCGGGTCCATTATAAAGCCTAAAAGCACCCAACCCCTCGGTTCCAATATTTCATCCGCAGTGAGATCGCCTGAATCTACCTTATCAACAAAATGAATCATTTCCGCAAATTTTCCAAGTTTGGCATCGCCGCCGTAGTATTCATAAATCAACCGCGCGCAGCTTGGGGCCGGTTTTGATATGCCCTCAAAAGTCGCATTGCTGCCCAAACGCTGTGATTCACTGGAATGATGATCAAACCAAATCCTGCAGCCCTTAACATACGGAATATTGGCCATTATATCGTTTTCGGTAGCTTCTATTAAACCATCCTGAATATCTTTGGGATGTACAAATTTCCACTCGTCAACCAAGCCTAAATATGATAAAAGCGCTCCGCAAGCTAGACCGTCAAAGTCGGATCTGGTTAATAACCTCATTTCTTAATACCATCCTTAAAATTATAGGTTCCTATTATTAAGTGTCGGCAGAATCTTTTTTATTATAAAATAATTAAATAAAAAATTAAATAGGACAATTTTATTGAAAAACCAGGTCTGCCCTGCCGGAAAACCATTTTAAAACCGCTTCCGCCCTGCTGGAAAATGAATTGCCAATTCTTTCACCCATACCCGGAATTGAAGCTGTTTTTGCCATTGAGGAGACATAAACCAGAAGAACATCTCCGCAGTCAAAAACCGCTATAACAGTTTTGAGTTTTCCCTTGCCAACAGCCTGAAGAAACGCTACAGTCAGCGGAGTTATATTTTCCTGAACAAAAAAGACAACATCACTGTTAACCAAATAATCATAGCGGTAAACATTGTCTCCGAAAGTAAGGTCTTTCTGCCTTGCATAAAGAGTTAGTTGTTCAGGCAGAACCGAGAAAACAGGATCGGGAAGCGGATTTTTAGTACTTGGATCGTCTATCACTCTTGAATATTCAAAAAAAGTCCGCATACTCTTCCTGCTTGCGGAATAATACTGAATTCCTGCCAAAGTACTTAAAGCCATTAATTGATTAGTTATTCCTATTTTTTGTGTTTCATCCCAGCTTAAAGGGTCTGTACGTGAATGTTCCGGCTTTTTGTACAGGGACAAGGTTTCAACCATCATATTGGGAGTTAGCATCTCAATAACCCCGCTAATATACCTACGCAGTTCGTTATTTGCAGGCATTAGCCGCAGGGAAGGATTTGCAGGCTGCATTTCCATGATAAACTCGCCGCCGGAGCGAAGCCGCAAAACATTAACGGGAATAATTAAATCCTCAAGCGGCGTTGAAAAAACGCCGGAAAGAGCAATAAAGACTGCTAAAAACAAAAAACAAATGTTTTTCTTCATAAAAATAGGGTTTTAAATACAGGTGGATTTTCTAAAACTAACCGAGTTTTGGAAAAGGCTCACAGGTCTATTTGAGCCCCCGGTAATAAACCCTTACCTGTTTATATAAACCTTCTCCTTCGCTTTTTGTTTCAACATCGTTAATATCATTCAATGTAGTATGAATCAGCCATCTGTCGAAAGGATTCATGGGTTCAAGCAGGACTGAACCTTTGCTTTCGCATACTTTTTCCGCTACATTGTAGGCAAGGCGGACAAGTGATTCTTCACGCTTGACACGGTAATTTTCGGTATCCAGAATTATTCTTATATCGTCATTGCAAATCCGTCCCGCGTAAATATTAAGCAATAACTGCATCGCATCCAAATTTTTGCCTTTTTTCCCGATAATTATTGAGGAATGTTCCGAATCGATTTTTAATCCAAGCTTGTGCTTCTCCCTGAATAAAACAGAAACTTTACCGGGATACCCCATACGTTCAATCAAGCCGCTTGTAAATTCCGTCATCTTTTCTTCAAACTCATTTTGCGGCTCAGGAGCGCCGAAAACCGCTTTCCCTATAAAGTTTCCCTTGTGTCCGCTTTCCGGTTCTGCGGTTTCATTGAAACGGCGTTTCTCAGGCTCGGCCTTGTTTACGGTGTTTCCCGTATGAACCTTTATTCGCACAAAGCCTTTCTTGAATAAACCGTTTTTCTGGGTCTCAAGAATTTCCACATCAAAATCGTCTTTTTCAAGACCAAGCTCTTCCGCCGCCTTGTCAATAGCTTCTTTTTCAGTGCGGCCTTCAAATTCAAATTCCATAAATATCTCCTTATCCCCGATTATTTGCGCATAATCAGGAAATTATTTTTTTCTCTTTTTAGGCGGCGGCGCAATTACATTTTTTTGAGTAATCACAGGCTCGCCTTCGCCTTGCATCTGCGCTTTTTTTGCAATTATGTATCTGTTGATCATAACCTGCTGCGCCAATGTCAGTACGTTGGAAAAAATCCAGTATATCAGCAGGCCTGACGGCACATTATAAAGAATAAAGAAAAACGCAATCGGCATAACGTATAACATCATTTTCATCTGACTGTTTGACTGCTGGCCCGGCATCTGTGTAACTTTGCCGTAAATCAACTGGGAACCGACATAAATAAACGGCAGCGCTCTTATCGCCGTCCAGCCTATTAAGGGCAGTCTGAAGCCTTCGGGGAAATTCCAGATTGCTTCGGGAAGCGAAAGGTCAGGTATCCAGCCGGGAATAAACTCCGCGCCCCGTAAATCAAAATGGTTGTTGAAAAGGTTATACATCGCAAAAAATATCGGTATCTGCAAAAGCATCGGCAGACATCCTGAGATCGGGTTATATCCTTCTTTTTGATAAAACACCGCCATTTCAGCGTTCAGTTTCTGGCGGTTGTCCTTGTATTTGTCCTGTAATTCCTTGATCTTCGGCGCAAGGGCCTGCATTCGCAAAGTTGCTTCCGAACCTTTTTTTGTAAGGGGGAAGAAAAGAATTTTTACAAGCAGTGTAAGCAGGATAATCGCCACGCCGTAATTCGGAATAACTTTATAAAAAACAAGAAGAAGCCATTTCAGTAATCTTTCGAGCGGGGCGAGTATTCCCCGTGTATTTGCGACTTCAACAAGTTTAGTATCTTTCAGGTTAAATTCATTTCTGCCTGTATTGTAAATCGCAAGCGCTTCCTGCGATTTGGGGCCGAGATAAAAACGGTAAGTGTCCGATACTCTGGACGCGCTAAGAGCAGGACGGATAATATTAAATCTGGAAGCCGATGACAATCCGCTCTCCGGGCTTTCCGAAAAACTGATATTGAACTGCGCAAGATAGGGAATTGCAATAAAGGCAAAGTACTTGCCTGAAATTGCTGCCCATGAAGGCCGTGTATCTATAATTTCATTCGGCTTAACATTCTTGCGTTTGCCGTTGGTGAATGTTACATATTGCCTGTAATCATAACGGTTATCAAGCTTTTCAAAACTTGGGCCGATCTGCGGGCCGAATGACAGCGTATATGCGTTACCTGTAAAATTAATGCCCTGTTCAGAATTCATTCCGTCAAGAGTAACTGTCAGTTCAAACATATAGTCTCTCGGTTTTAGGTCGTAACGTTTAATCAGGCGGAATTTTCCGCCGCTGCCGGGAATTAAAAAGTCACGGTAAAATTCGATTGAGTACTCAGACAGGCGGTTAACATAAAACAGCGACGTAACAGGCCTTGCGTCCAGTCCGCCGAAGGCAACTGTAAAGGCGTGCGCCTCATTGTCGCCTGAAAAGATCATGTCAACGTAATTTTCATTGTCATAATGTTCTTTAAGTTTCCACGAAACCATATCGCCGCCTGAGTTCGTAAAGACGGCTGTCAATAATTCTGTGTCAATTGTTATACGCTCAACTGTCTGAGGGCCTGTGTCCGTTGACGCTTCTATCGAATCAGACTTAGCGGGAACAGAATCCTGCGCAGGCTGCTGCGGTGTCTGCGGCAGTTCCTGCGCCGTACTTTGACCGGGCGTCTCAACCGCTGTAACGGCAGGCGGCTGATCAACGGGAGGCGCAGGCG
>JAITFK010000084.1 GCA_031281555.1 Treponema sp.
CGGCAGTAAAGTTGTTGCTTACGCTTTTCTTGGAACGGGCGTAAATATAATAACCCGAAGCATTATATTGGACATTCAGCGCCGGACCGTCCTGCCATCCTGTTAAACTTGCCATGGCTACGTTATTGGTTGTTGCTACCGTGTATTCAACCGTTTGCTGAGCTAGTTGCTCTTCCGTCGCGGTATCCGCCAAAGCTACCGGTTTAACGGTAATTTTGAAACTTGTGGGATTCAATGTGAGCGTATCATCTAACTCAGGTTTGGCGGCTACATCGGCTCCGTCGGCAGGGTTGATAATTCCGGTTAGTGACGGCATATTCAACTTGTATCCTTTGACGGTTTCGGGGTCGCCTTGCAAATACCAGTCTGAAAATTCGACTTTTATGCCGGTTCCAACATCGGGTTGCTCAAAATAAGCATCTCCCCAATGCAGCGTTATTCCGGCTCCTACAGGCAGTCCCGTAGCCGCTCCTGTAATGGTCGCTGCCTTATCACCGTTGTAGGTTTTGGGCTGTACCGACAGTCCTCCAATGTTTACAGGCTTTACTCCAACTCCTACAGACACTATGACGCTTTTAACGGACGCGGTTGTTCCTACTAAAATATAACCCGCAGGCGCCGTATCCATCGTATTGGTTATTTCGCAGTAATAATACCATAGAGTTTTATTCTCATCAGTAGGCGGCGTATAACTTGGTTCTGTTGTAATCTCTAAGCCGCCGTATGCTTGTTTTTCTATTTTAAACCACTTGTACGTAGTCTTTGTCAGCTCGGCGATTAGCGGGTCGGCTATCGGTTCCAGAACCACTGTAAGAGGAACTGCAGGATCGAATACTTCGTACAACGCGTCAACAGGCTGAGTTTTGATAACCGGAACCGGCGCGTTTAAGAAATTCTTTACCTCAATTAAAACCGGGTTACTCTTCGTTGTCCTGCTCTTTTTTCCGCCGTCTTGGTTATCGGGTATGGTATTGGTTACTTCGACATAGTAATATATTTTACCGACATTCGCTGTAGACGGTTTGTAATTTGGCTTGTTAGTATCCGCAATGGCTGTTCCGTTGGTGTTGTTGGAAGCGGTATTTTGAAACCACTGATATGAGAGTGTTCCGCCCTCAGTTTCGGGGATTTCAGCCTCCACAGTAAGGTCATCTGCGGCCGCTCCTTTGGAGTACACCGCGCCTTCCGGCTGTCTTGTTATCTTTGGAAGAGAAGCCACTCTTTGGTTATCGCTAACCTTAATAACCCATACCTCTCTTGTCTGGCTTGTTATTTTTTTACCGCTTCTAAAGGTTATTACCACATAGTAATATGTCTTACCCTCAATGGTCGTATCCGGTTTGTACTCGGATTTATCCGGGCCTGATGCTTCTGGAATTAGTGTTCCTGTTGTGTTGTTGTTTGCTTTATTCATGTACCAAGAATAATAGACTACAGGATCATTTTCATCTTGCGGAACCGTTATCGACAGTGTTGTGTCGTCGTCCTTGTATGTCGGATCGTTCGGGTCTCCGCCTTTATTGTAGTCAAGAGGCGGTCCGGCATTAGGTCCGTCTCCGCCTGATGACGACGAAGATGAACCGCCGGACGACGAATCGTCGTCGCTCGGACACGCTGTAAATATAACGGCTATTATCATGAATAATACCGTTATGCCAAACATTAATTTTCTTTTCATTTTTATCTCCTTAAAAATTTAGAAATTTTTTCCGTTCGTCACCCCAATCCTTTTGGGATTGGGACAACCTTTTCTTCCATGATTCTTAGAAAAAAAGACTTTTTGAAATTAATGTTTCATAGGCATTTCTCCCTACCGGTCCTTTTTCTAGAAGGACAAAAAAAGAGCCGGTAATTACTTGAATTACCAGCCCTCAAGGGCGGGGTGTATGTAAAAATTTAATTTTGAATACTTAAAAAAAACGTAAATTTCGGGAATCAGGGGTATTTTTATAAAATCAGCAAAACAAGCTGTAATTAATCATAAGTAATGACAATATCAAAATAGTTATTAAGATCAGCTAAGTCCTTATGTAGTATAGAGTTATATATGTTGAGAACTTTATTATCATGTATATAGAATAGTTATCAAAAAGACATTTAAATCCCTTTTTAAAGCTGTTTTATCCCTGTTTTGATCCCAAAACTGTTACCAGAAAAACTTGACAATTAATCAATATTGTGCGATATTATAAATGGTTCTCGTGATATTTTATCCGGGAGCCCCTAACCCCCGTTTCCATAATGGTATTCGGGGGATTTTTATTTTATATTACCATTTATTATTTGATCCGCCGTCCATACATTCTTTTGATTTCCAAAATATACGATAATATTTTTAATCTTTGCGGGGGAATCTTTTCTGATAAAACGATTACGAATAATTTTTATAGAAAAAGCGCGATCTACGGTTTCTGGTATTTGTAAAATAAGGTTTAAAGCTTGTTTTTGACCATCTCTTATAGCACGATTTATTGAAGTTTCAGAGCCATTAGGACTTTCTAATTCCCAAAGGCTTGCATTAATTAAATAATCAGGATTTTTCCATCCTTTTATTCCTTTTCCTTCATGGACAGGAAGAATTTTCACATGATCTCCGTCGGTAGCTCTTTTTTTTGCCATGTCATAATTTTTTTTGAACTCATCACGTCCTATTGCTTTCTCATGTATATCAATCCAGCCTTTACCGACAATTTCTCTTTTATAGCCTTTCCATAATGAATCAAAGTCAGCAACAATATTATCCAGCATATTAAACTCATTAATAATTCCATAACGGAGTCCTCTTTCAAACATGCCTTTTGTCATCATCCAGTAATTGCCGTTATCCAACGGATTCCCTCCAAATCCGTTCATCGGCGCAAACTGTTTTCTGAGGCTTTTCATTGAAGGATTTTCAACTATTGTTCCCTGACCTATCTCGCTTTTATAAACTGCTTGCAATCCCGTTCTACACTGGAAGTGGTAAGGCGGGAATCCGAAAGTTTCCCAGAACGGATGATCAGATGCCATTACAAGAGATTGTTTTCCGTCCCGCATAAGCCCACGGCAAATATCTGATGTGCGATTATCATCAATAATTAGCAATCGCCATGCCTGAGGCGGATTATCTTTGAACTGCGTGAGTTTACCGGCGGTGTATGCCGTCTGCGTATTTGTTCGGTAAACGTTTTCCCAATAACCCGGAATGAAATTTATTGCGCCGTCTTCCGCGGCGATGGCTTTAATGTCTTTCCAAGTTGAAGCATATCCTTCTCCTTTTTCCATAGCAGAAATAAGTCTGCCTCTTGAGGCTTCGATGTAATCAAGCTGTGAAAGTCGTGCAACAGTAAACGCCCTGAAACGCAATTTTGGTTCAAGGGCGTTCCATTCCGTTTTTGTCATGGGAATTTTACTTTTCATAAAAGAGACTGCTTCCTCAAAAAGCAGCGGTGGTATTTCTTCGTCTGCCGCATCCAATTTACGTGAAGCGTGATCCATTCCAAGCAGTAAAGCGGTAGTGATAAGTATTTGCGTTTCTCGTACAAAATCAGGATCGATATCAGACAGATACGGCTCATCAAGTTGATCTTTTGACGGCGGAATGTCTGTCTTAGAAAGGCTATTTAAATAATTTGTGAGAGTATTGGCAATTCGTTTGCTTATCCGTTTTTGTGCGGCGTTGGCAAGTCCGTCCAGTTCGGCAAGTCGCGAATGTTCCAGTGCTACAAAATCCGTATCAGCGGTTTTGGTGGTAAGGCTTTTTTTTTACCGTTTTCAGATTTGTTTGAATCAGACAGGGCAAGGCTCGCTGGAGTTTCTTTTATTAAAGTGTCCTCTTCATCGCGCGGACGTGGTAGTCCGTATCGGTCGTACATGGCATCACGAGAAACGGGGATGCCTGTTTCTATTGCCTTTATAACCTGATCAAAACTGGCTTTACGCTCGGTGTCCACCTCGGCAAGCGGTGGGACCACGTTACCAAAGCCGTTAAGCTCCACTGCCCAATTAATAATTCTCTGAATGAGCGCCTGTCCTTCAAGAGCGATGCCTTTAGCGTCTTCATAAAACAAATCGGCTTGCACTTCGCCTAGGGCGAGACTGCCGCCTTCGGTTTTGCTTGTTGCGATGGTTTGTCCCGTAAGTCCATAGCTTATTTGTGTATCGCAAGCGTCTACGAGTGAAGCGAAGCCCACAAGATCACCCGACATGCCGACTTCTGTAATTGAGTCTACATTTCCAACCGCAGCGGCGGAACCAGAAGTAATGGCAAGAAGTTGTTCCGCTATTAGCTTGGCTGTCTCGCGGATTTTATTATCATCTCCTTCGCCTTTAAAAATTGCCAATATGGTTTTGACTGAAAATTTCTCGGTTGCTTGTAACCAGAATTCGTAACCTGCTTTCTTGAACATATACGACCAATATACACAACGTAAAACACTCGTGCCGTAAGGATTTTCATCATCTGTGTCATGGTGATATTCCAACCATTTGTACGCCTGATTCAGTGGTTTATGCGAGCCGAA
>JAITFK010000115.1 GCA_031281555.1 Treponema sp.
GATTATCCGTCAATAAAAGATACAAAATCATTAAGGGATATACTCGTTAATGAACATCAACTTACAGAATCCCTGCTTGCTTTTTCTACTACATCTCATTTATTGCGTACTCCTGCCAAAGTAGCGGCTTTACGCAGTTTTTTAATAGCAAAATTCCATGCTTTCGCACTGCTTTCCAGGTTGACAAACGGAAATGAAGTCTTATATAAACAAGCCAGTAATATCTGTTTTTCCGTAGTTTTTACCATAATGGCGGAAGATTTATATTTTTCCTGTCTTGAAGATCCTGGTTTTTCAAACGCTACTAAATCAAGACTGGCGGATGATTTAATTGCTCTCTGGGACAGCGGTACAGATCAGCGCACTATTCGTCATTTAAAGGCTCTTTCTTCGCTTTGGTCAGCCAGAGATTCTTCGCCGCCCAGTTTTGGGACAATGGACGGTAATACGGAATTATTGAGAATTTCGCTCGATATGGATACTGATACCGAATGGGAAGATTTTTTAAAGGAAGAATCCACTAATGATAAAACAAGATGGGCGCTGGAAGAATTTCTTTTTGGCCTTTCTTATGAAGAAATTTTACAGGTGCGCGGCAGATTAAGGCGTTACGGAGTAACATCGGTAAGCCATGAAGAAGTACGCAATTATCTAGATTCAAAACCGGTTTATTCTGTGGTCAACAATACCGATCCGAGGACGATTTATGACTTTTTTACCGAAAGACGCGATGCCTGTGCGCTTCGAAAAAAGGTATCAGCTTCAGGGCCGCTGCATACGCTTGAAGAGATATACCTGAAGTACAGAATTATTCTTGAATCAAGTTAAGGCTTGTAAAACAACCAACCTCGAACCGAAGGTTCGCGTTGTTGAACAAGTCTATTGATTTTCGTATTGTTGCAATTCATCATTTATATGTTCCAGCGTAATTCCGGCTATTTTAAACATCGTTTCAGAATCCTCGCTATCATGATAACGGCGCTGGCATACGACGCGTTTTATACCGCAGTTAATGATTAACATGGCGCATGTCCGGCACGGAGTCATACGGCAGTAAAGGGTGGCTCCGTCTATTGAAATTCCCCGTTTTGCCGCCTGACAAATGGCATTTTGTTCCGCATGGACTGTTCTGACACAATGGGTAGTGATACTGCCGTCTTCATGGAGCATTTTTTTTAATTGATGCCCAACGTCATCACAATGAGGGAGGCCTGCCGGAGCTCCTACATAACCTGTTACCAATAACTGCTTGTCCTTTGCGATTACACAGCCTGAACGCCCCCGTTCACAGGTCGCCCGTTTGGATATAGCCTCACAGACTTCCATAAAATACTCATCCCAGCTTGGCCTATGGTATTCACTCATTTTTCCTCCTTGTGTCACCATATTTTATTAAAACCGGATTATTATGTCAAATTTTGTGTGAGTAAACGGAAATATTATGCCGATAATGAAATGCGGTGAACTATCTGAAAAGATTAACATTTTTTTTAACCCTGCTGATCCTCCTTTTCTATGTGTCAGGAGACGCGAAAGTACTTACTGCGGATGATTTGATTCATGTAGTAGGGAAGGGTGAAACAATTTATTCAATTTCCCGCTTTTATCAGGTTACTGCGGAAGACCTGATGAAAGCCAATAAAATCACAGATCCTTCAAAATTACAGACGGGAAAGAAACTCATTATACCTTCTACCGCTTTTTCGGATATTCCTGATACAACAACTTCGCCTGTACCCAATTCCAAAAGCGTTCAGCAGGTTCCATCTACGGCAGATTACCGCGTTGTAAAGGGTGACACCCTTTACAGTATTGCGCGCGCCAATGGGACAAGCCTTCAAATCCTGCTGGATATTAACAAGTTTTCGTCCAGTCATGTTATTAAGGCAGGAGATGTTATTAAAGTACCGGCGCGGACTGTAAATGTTGCGCAAACAACAGGATCAAAAACTCAGGATACCGTATCGAGGATTTATTCCTTGCAATGGCCGGTGTATCCAAAAGATATTGCATATATGACAGGCCAAACAGGTGTTGTTATAGGCGGTGAATTTAACGAACCTGTAAAAAGTTTGACTCATGGAAAGATTATTTCAGCAGGCCCTTGGCGGAAATACGGCAGGGTAGCGATTGTAGAAACATCCGGAGGGTATTTTTATATGTATGGCGGCTGTGAGAGTCTGTCGGTTAAGGTTGGAGATAAAGTATCTCCAGGAACGGAAGTCGGAAAATTGGGCATCAATGTAGTTTCCGAAAAAGCTCAGTTATTTTTCATGGTTTTCCGCAATGATAATCCTATTGATCCGGCTCTGGCTCCAAGAGCCGCAGGTAATTTGAAAACATAAGAGGTAGAAAATGGAAATCGGAATTGAAAAAACCGGGAAGCGATCCAAAAAAATTTTAAATAAAAATAACAAAAGAATAAAAACACAGAAGGATTCCGATCCTTTGGCGCTTTATTTCAGGCAGATTTCCAGATTTCCGCTGTTGACGCTGCAGGAAGAACAAAATATCGGAGAAAAGATAGTCAATCTGCGCACCAAACTGAAAGAGCTTGCAGCTGAAAAAAAGAAAAATAAGGATATTGATACAAGCGCCGATAAAACCGCTCTTGATAATACTCTCCTTCATTATAAAAATATAATGATTAATTCCAATTTAAGGCTTGTTGTGTCCATTGCGAAAAATTACCAGCATCGCGGGCTTTCACTTCTTGATTTGATTGACGAAGGTAACATAGGTTTAATTGAAGCAGTTGAGCGTTTTGATTATACAAGAGGATGCCGTTTTTCTACATACGGAACATGGTGGATAAGACAGGCGATTATCAAGAGCATTGCCGACAAGGGGCGCGTTATTCGCATACCCATTCATATGCTTAATACAATCAAAAAATGTTATTATGTGGCAAAACAGCTTACGCAGGATTTAGGAAGGGATCCCAACGAAGATGAATTATCTGAATATTTAGGTATTCCGGCTTCTAAAGTAAAGGAAATTGTTAAATTTTCGCAGGAAACTACAAGCCTTGACACAATTGTAGATGACGGAAACTTTACGCGGTTAGCTGATTTAATAAAAGATGATCAGATGTCAGAACCGTTTGAAATGGTTTTCTCCATGACCTTGCAGGAAACCATGGGCGGTATTCTTTCACAGTTATCTGAAAGAGAGATGAAAATCATCCAGCTCCGTTTTGGTCTTACAGGTGAAAATCCGCTTACTCTGGAAGAGACAGGAAAGTACCTTGGGATTACCCGCGAGCGCGTCAGGCAGATTCAAGAAAAAGCGATCTGGAAACTCCGCACGCTCCGCGAACTGAAAGATCTCCGGGAAAATACTTAATAATATTATTGCAAATAACAAAGGGGAGCGGGGAATAGAATAAAAAAGAAAAATAAAGGAAGTAGGGGATTTATCGTTCACCTCTTCCTTTATTTTTCTTTTTTATTTATTAGACTTGTTCAACAACCCTGTTGGTTGTCTCACAATTTTTTTGTATAAGTGTCGTCGCCTATTAACAAAAGAAACCCGCCGCCATCTTCATCTTCCCATTTAAAAGTAAGTGTATTACTGCTTACAGAATAAGTTCCTGATAACGGTCCAAAAAATTCATCTAATAATTCTTTAACTGCATCAAAATCTTCTTTATCCAAATCATTCTCTACATCCAATTTGTGTAAAGCCGCTAAAGCTCCTGCTGTTGTATACAAATTAAGATCACCGAACTTAAGTAACACCGCAAACTGTTTTGGTGTTACTGTGATCTTTCCGTCTTTTGCGGTATAAGTACCTTTTTCAATTGTCGTTAGAACATCATCATCTTCTAGTGGTAAGAGAACTGATAGCTCGTAATTTCCATTATTAAGTTTCAATACGTCTCCGTCATCATCAATCCATGTTCCATTAAGAGAAGTAATATTGCTTCCGCCGCCACCACCGCCGTCACTGCAAGCCGTCATTGATAACCCGATTATTGCCGCTAAAACAATAAGCCCAAACGCTTTGATTACGTTTTTCATAAAACACTCCTTCGAACCTTTTGTTCATGTTTTTGTATGGAAATACAATATTTATAAAGTAATGTATTTCTACAAGAAATATATTATATTCTATAGAATATTGTGTCAATGTCTATAGAGCATTATTTTTACTTAATGGATATAAGCGGTCAATTAAGCTACATAATTAATAGAATAAAGGCGGTTCGCATTAAAAATGGGATTTCTCAGATGGATTTGTCCCTACGTTCAAATTTATCACAGAGTTTCATTGCCAATTTAGAAAAAGGTAAAAAACAGCCTTCCGTTCTTACTTTAATTAGAATTGCTGACGCCTTAAATGTGAATCCTAAAGACTTTTTTCCTGAATCTATAGAATATAATTCAAAAGAACAGGTAAAAGAAAAAATACATAAACTACTTGACTTATTATAAATGTAACAAAGAAGAAATTAATATTTACATTTGTCCGATAAATTACGAACAAAAAAAGCTCCGCCGAAACGGTATAAGGTATTAACTAATATGTCTTAGAGAAATATCGAATGCCCGGAATATCTTTGAAGTGTTTATCGCAGGAAAATATTACTGCTGAATAGCGCAGTGATGTTGCGTAAATTATACTATCCGCCGTAGGCAATTTATGTTTTCGGCTTATTTGAGCGGCGGAAAGGCTTAAATCTGCGTTAAGTTCAATTACTGCACCGGTTTGCATATATTAAATTACACTCAATGCATATTCTTAATCTTTTTCTGCTAACAATTTTTTGTAGACTTCGTATAAAATAATAATAGGGACAATCAATTCACTGGGATTTTCGATGGCAGCAGCAACAGCCGCGTCTGTTTCCGTACCCATGAGATATTCAATCCAACATGACGAATCAACGATATTCATAGAGCCCGGTCAATTTCTTCACGAATATCTGATGTATCAATCTTATGCAATGTGCCGCGCAAGGACGTTATAGGAGATATTGGTTGTTTTTTAATATGATTTTGCATGAACTCATACAGGAACGAATCTATGGTTTGCTGTTCAACCATAGGTTTCAGAGTTTGGTAGACGGCGTCATCAACAGTTATGGTTAATTCATGTAACATATTTTTATTTTACCGGAAAATTGTTTTTATGTCCAATAAGTTGCGAATAATAAAAAAAGCTCCGCCGAAACGGAGCTTTTAATCTGCTTAATAGATTTTAATCAGTTGATTTCTGCCAAAGGCTGCTGGGAAGCGACTTGAGTTCCCGCCGGGACAAGGAAATGTATTTTTCCGGCAGAGGAAGCCTTTATTTCCAGTTCCATTTTCATGGATTCAATTATGACGACTGTATCCCCTGACGATACTTGAGCGCCTTCATTTACCGCGTAACGCAGGACAGTGCCTGCTACAGGAGCCGGTACTATACTGCCTCCGCTTGGAGCCTCCGCAACCGGCGCCGGTGCTGTCGCAACAGGCGCTGCCGGAGCAGCGGGTATTGCCGCTCCGCCGATTTGAGCGACCGGCTGTTGAGCGGAAACCTGGCTTCCTGTCGGCGCAAGGAAATGAATCTTTCCCGCCGCCGGAGATTTTATCTCCAGTTCCATTTTCATTGATTCAAGAATTATTACAGTTGTGCCGTTTTGCACTTCCGCGCCTTCGTTTACCGCATAACGCAGGATAGTACCTGCTACAGGCGCCGGAATTGTTACATTTCCCGTACCGCTTGCGGCGGGGGCGGCTGTAGCGGGAGCGGCTGAGACAGCCATTGTTCCGGCCGGAGAAACCACTACCGCGTAATTGGTTCCGTTAACATTTACATTGTATTTGGCTGCGCTGCCTGACGCTGCTTGAGCGGGAGCAGGAGCGTCTGCTTCCGGTTTGAAAACCACAGGGCCCTGTGATCTTTTCTTGAAGAAATCAGGCGCAACCTTCGGGAACATAGCATAGGTAAGTACGTCTTCGGTCGTAACTGTACTTGTACCCAGAAGTTTTTTTGTTTCATCTTCTAACTTGGAGTATTCTGAGGAAATGTCGTCCGCAGGGCGATGTGTAATTTCTTTTTCCATTTTAAGAGATTCAAGAGCTTTTTTTACAACATTAGGATTTTTCGGAGCAGGGCATGCGCCGTATTTTCCGGCGACAAGATCCTGGAATTCACCGGAGAGTTTATTGTAACGGCCGAACAGTACGTTAAATACAGCCTGTGTTCCGACAATCTGACTTGTCGGAGTTACAAGAGGCGGATAACCTGCGTCTTTCTGAACAACGGCAATTTCCTTAAGCACATCATCGATCTTGTTTGACGCTCCCTGTTCTTTAAGCTGGCTTTCAAGGTTACTCAACATTCCGCCCGGAACCTGACTCTGTAAAATGCGCGTATCGGCGCCGAGGAAGCTTGATTCAAACTTTTTATAATTTTTGCGTACTTCACGGAAATACGCGGCAACTTCAAGAAGCAGGTTAATGTCCAACCCTGTATCGTATTCCGTACCTCTGAAAATCTCGACCATTGTTTCTGTGGGGCTGTGGCTGGTTCCCATGGACATTGAAGAAATTGTTGTGTCAAGAATTTCAGCTCCCGCTTCGGCGCATTTTACAAGTGTCGCGACTGACATACCGGTAGTGGCGTGTGTATGAATTTCCACAGGAAGGCTTGTTACTTTCTTGATTGCCTTGACAAGATTGTAGCCTTCGTAAGGTTTAAGAAGCCCTGCCATGTCCTTGATACAGATTGAATCTGCGCCGATGTCCACAAGCTGTTTGGCAAATTCTGCGTATTTTTCTATTGTATGGAAAGGTGTAACAGCGTATGAAATTGTCGCTTGAATGTGTTTTCCGGTCTTCTTTGCGGCAGCGGTAGCGGCTTTAAAATTGCGCGGATCGTTTACCGCGTCAAAAATACGGAAAATATCTATACCGTCTTTTGCGGCGTACTCTACAAATTTCGCAACCACATCATCGGCATAATGACGGTAGCCAAGCAGGTTTTGCCCGCGAAGCAGCATCATGATTTTGGTATTGGGAAGAGCTTTTTTCAGCTTTTTAAGCCTTTCCCACGGGTCTTCGTTAAGGAAGCGGATACAGGAGTCGAACGTCGCTCCGCCCCAGGCTTCCAACGCAAAAAAACCGGCTTTATCAAGTTTGTCGCATATCGGCAGCATGTCCGCCGTAACCATACGTGTCGCAAATAATGATTGATGAGCGTCTCTTAA
>JAITFK010000135.1 GCA_031281555.1 Treponema sp.
ATTCCGAAGAGCATAGCAAAAGCCATACCGACTGTCATAAGCGGCAATACAAGAGAAAGTCCGCCGAGAGCGAGTTCGTTCACACCCTGACCGACAAAGATACGATCAACTACGTTGTAAAGCGCATTCACGAGCATTCCCGTTATCGCGGGGACAGAGAATCGCAGTAATAGTTTCCCGATAGGCTCAGTGCCTAACCGACTCGCGGCGTCTTGATTTTCAGGCATATATAAGGAATATCATAAATAAATGTTTTAATCAAGTAGCGCAGGAGACGCTGTGAACATAAATTATTACTTGATTATATAATAAAAAAGAGTGATAATATAAATACGTTATGCAAGTATTGTTACATCGTATACCTGAAAAATATCTTGAACGCTTGAACGAACCTGATAAGGGGCACATTGAAACAGCGTTAAAAGGGCTGGAGAAAGAGCCGCCGGAAGGAAACATCGTCCCGGTAACAGGACAGCCCGGTTATTTCAGGCTTACAATTGGAAGTTATAGGGCTTTATTTAGGTACAAAGAGGATTATATTTTTATTACGCATCTTGATCCGCGAGGTCAAGTATATAACAAGAAGAACAAAGGAGGCAAAAGATGACAACAGCTGTTTTAAGAAAAGAATTACATACAATGATTGACACAATACCGGAACAATCATTATCGGTAATAAAACCTCTATTGAATTTTCTTTCCAACGATTATTGGAAACCTGTAATAGAACCGGCAAGCCAAGAAGAAATAGAAATGATTGACGAAAGAATGAAGGATTACGAAAAAGATCCAAAAAGTTTTAAGCCATTGAAATGTTAGACTTTTTATTCTTTTACCTCAATACCGCCGCCCTTTGTTTTAATCAAGTAGCGCAGGAACACCGTGAACTGTAAGGAAATCATTGCTTGATTATACGATAAAAAAGAGTGATAATACAAATATCGCTATGTAAGGATATGTTATGAAAAAGTTTGTTTTTTTGATAATGATATTGTTTTCCGTAAACATTTTATCGGCGCAGAATGCAAACGGCAATTTGACAGTTTGGTCATTTACAGATGAATTGCACCGTATGGTCGATAATTATTTTAATAAGGCTCACCCCGAAATAAAGATTGAATATTCCCAAACCTATTCAGATCAATTTCAAAGAAAACTTGATCCTGTTCTTGTTTTGGGACGGGGAGCGCCTGATGTTTTCATTCTGGAATCTGCATTTGTACACAAATATATTGAATCAGGGTATCTGCTTGATATTACCGATATTTACGAAGCTAACAAAAACAAACTGCTTGCCTACCCTGTGGAAGTCACTACTTATAACGGCAAGGTGTACGCTTTAACATGGCAGGCGTGTCCCGGAGCCATGTTTTACCGCAGAAGTCTTGCCAAAAAATATCTTGGCACTGATGATCCTGTCGAAGTACAAGAATATTTCTCGGATTTCATTAAATTTCTTGAAACAACAGAATTGATCAACGAAAAATCCAATGGAAAATGCGTAACTGTATCCAGCCGCAAAGACTTATTTATTCCGTTTCTCTTCGCCCGCACCCAGCCATGGGTTGTGAATAAGAGGGTTGCAGTCGATCCTGTTATGGAACAATTCATGGATCTCAGTAAGACACTTTATGACTACCGCCTTGAAGGCAGACTTGTTCAATGGTCAGAAGGCTGGTTTGCAGGCATGAGAGATGAACTCAATAATACTGATAGCAAAGACGGTTTAACGGAAGTGTTCTCTTACTTTCTGCCTACTTGGGGACTTCACTATGTTCTTAAAACCAATGCTCCTCAAACTTCGGGAGACTGGGCGATGATTCAGGGACCCTCTCCTTATTACTGGGGCGGCTCATGGCTTTGCGCATGGAAAGACACTCAAAATCCCAACGCCGCAAAAGAATTTATCCGTTATCTGGCGACAGACAATGATTTTATTGAAGCGTGGGCGAAAGATACGGGAGATTTTGTCGCTAATACCGAAGTAATAAACAAGATTAGAAATAATTACGCGGAACCATACTTGGGCAACCAAAAGTACTATGTGGCTTTTTCCAAAATAGCAAGGAGTATCAACGGCAAACTGGCTCAGTCAACCGATGAAATTATTGAAGAGTTTTTTTTGGAAGAAGTTAATAATTTCATAGACGGCAAAAAAAGCAAAGCAAGGGCTTTGGCGGATTTCAAATCACGGGCTGAAAAAGCGCTGGGGTTATAAGAGCAGCGTTTTATATATATTTCCAAACACAAGGCAAGAAGAAAAAGATAAAATAAGCATAAAGGGTATAAACCCTAGTATTTTCATTTTAATCATCATGTTTTTACCGTTTTTTATCTTGTAAATTTTCTATATTTGTAGTATAGAATAATCATGATAAAAGAAGCAATTGTACAGGCGGCGAGAAAAGAGGATCTCTCTTATGAATGCGCCGAAACTGTTATGAATGAAATTATGGAAGGGAAAGCCAGCGAAATACAGATGGCGGCTTACCTTGCGGCAATGTCTGTGAAGGGCGAGACTATCGACGAAATTACAGCAAGCGCCGCCGGAATGCGCAAGCATTGCGTCAGGGTATTGCATGACATGGACGTACTGGAAATTGTCGGCACCGGCGGAGATCATTCCAATTCTTTCAATATATCCACTACTTCCGCGCTGGTTATTTCCGCGGCGGGAGTTCCCGTAGCGAAACACGGCAACCGTGCGGCGACAAGCAGAACAGGGGCGGCTGATGTTCTTGAAGCCCTCGGTGTCGATATAACAATCCCTCCGGAACAGAGTTTGCATCTTTTAAAAACCATCCATCTTTGTTTCCTCTTTGCTCAGAACTACCATATATCAATGAAATATGTCGCTCCCGTAAGACGCGAGCTTGGTATTCGCACTATCTTCAATATACTCGGTCCTTTGGCAAATCCGGCGGGCGCAAACATGGAATTGCTCGGCGTGTACGAACAAGAATTGGTTGAACCTATGGCGAAAGTTTTGTGCAATCTCGGGGTAAAAAAGGGAATGGTCGTTTACGGACAGGACGGACTGGATGAAATCTCCCTTGGCGCTCCCACTACGGTTTGTGAATTACGCGACGGGTTTATTAAAAGTTATGAAATTGAGCCGGAACAATTCGGGTTTGAACGCTGTAATAAAGAAGCGTTGTTGGGCGGAACGCCGCCGGAAAATGCGCAAATAACAAGGAGCATCCTTGCCGGAGAAAAAGGTCCAAGGCGAAACGCGGTGCTTCTCAATTCCGCCGCGGCAATTCATATCGCAAAGCCGGAAGTAAGCATAAAGGACGCTGTAAATATCGCGGCGGAGGCAATCGACTCGGGCAAGGCAAATGAACAGCTTAAGCTTTTTATATCCATGTCGCAAAAGAAAGATTGACAGGAGTCTCCCTATTGAAAACCCCGCCCGCCATTCTAGGTAAAATCGCACAGAGTACGCTTGTTCGCGTAGAAAAGGCAAAACAAAATCTTTCTTTTGAAAAAGTTCAGGAACAGGCGTTTAAGTCAGTCTCGGCGGAAAACGCTGATAAAAATCATACGCCCTTTATGAACGCGCTTGCCGCTCCCGGGCTTTCATTTATCTGCGAGGTAAAAAAAGCGTCGCCCTCAAAAGGCGTAATAGCGGAGGAGTTTCCGTGGCTTGAAATTGCTAAGGAGTACGAAGAAGGCGGAGCTTCCGCTATTTCCGTTTTGACAGAGCCTGAGTTTTTTCTCGGAAGCGATCAATATTTACGCGAAATTTCCGCCGTCGTGAAAATCCCGACGCTCAGAAAAGACTTTATTATTGACAAGTACCAAATTTACGAGGCAAAAATATTGGGGGCAAAGGCGATACTTTTAATCTGCGCTCTGCTGAAAGAAAAAACATTAACCGACTTTATAGCCGCCGCAAAAACGCTGGCTTTAGATTGTCTTGTGGAAATCCACAATGAGGAAGAAGCGAAGGAAGCGCTTTCCGCCGGAGCAAATATAATCGGTATTAACAACCGCGACCTTACCACCTTTAATGTTGATACGGGACTGACATCTCGTTTAAAAAATCAACTTCCCCATGAAATACTGACAGTCGCGGAGAGCGGCATAAAAACCGCAGATGATATCCGCGCCGTAAAAGAAACCGGCGTTGACGCTGTTTTAATCGGAGAGAGTTTGATGAGAGCGGCGGATAGAAAGGCTTTTTTAAAAGAACTGCTATCTGTTTTTTCCCCTTTCTAATTTATTAGAGTAACGTTAAACATTATTCCACCTTAAAACGTGAAACTTCTTTTAATAAAGTTTCAATACCTTCGCGGTTTTTACTGCTTACTCCATTGACATGGTTTACCGCTATGTTTATATGTTCCGCACCGGTAGCCATTTCGTTCATGCCGTTGGTAATTTCCTGTGTCGCTTTTTCAAGATTACTACTTTCCTGTATTACTTCTTTTGCGCCATCAAGCATCTGATTGGACGCGCTTTTTACCTGTTGTGTTATTTCATTCACTTCGCTCACGCCTTCAAGTACTTGTTTGCTCCCCGTCGTCTGCTCCTCCATTGATCTACGGATACTCTCTTCCTGATCCGCAACAGTTTTCACGCTTTTGTCAATCGCCTCGAACTTGGTCAGTACGTTTTCGGTGGAACTTGTGATTTTTTTGATTGATTCCGCTATTTTTTTCAGTACCGTACCAATCGTTTTAGACTGTGCGCTGGAACTTTCAGCCAGTTTGCGAATTTCATCGGCGACTACTGCAAAACCTTTGCCTGCCTCTCCTGCATGAGCCGCCTCTATCGCCGCGTTCATACTTAATAAATTTGTCTGGCTTGCGATGTTTTCCATTACTGAATTAATCTCAAGCAACCCTTCGGACTCGCGGGCGATTTCTTGAATGTCCGTTGCGACATCCTGTAAGCCGTTGCGTCCTACTTCGGAGGCTTCCCTCAATGTTGTCACATTAGCCGCGTTATTCACCAGCGTGTTGGTAACCGAACTGATATTCGCCATCATCTGCTCAATGGCGGACGAAGCCTGCGACATATGTATAGTCTGGTTTTCAACATGATCATTTAGTTTATGAATATTTACGGTAAGCTGTTCCATAGTCGCGTGAGTTTCACTGACGCTGGCGCTCTGGTTAATAATCCTTCCCTTAATGCTCTGGATATTTGCGGTAATCTCGTTCACCGCCGCCGCAGTTTCGGTCATGTTGCTTGCAAGGTCGTTACCGATGCCAGATAATGTCGCCGCCTCGTTCTTGATACTTAGAATAAGTTTTTTGATTTTATCAACTGTAAGGTTAACTTCAAGGGAAATCTCACCTATTTCGTCTTTTGTATGAACATTGACGTTTTGCGTTAAATCGCCTTCGGCTACAGTTTTAAGAACATCGGCTACTGTGGAGATTGGCTTTAATGTACCACTTAGAACAAAGTACAAAATTATTGCCGCCGCCGCTATCGCTATCACTGCCAGAATAATGGCAAATCGGGTCATCTCGTGAACATCTTTCATAATATAGCTATCCGCCGATCCTATCATTATCGTCCATGTCTGGCCGGAATTGCCTATTTCAAAAGGAACCAAAACCATGTGCAGATTCTCTTTTAACAGAGGAGCCCAGTTTTTACAGTAAAATTTTTTTCCCTCACGAATGGCCTCATTAACCTGTTCTTTAAGTTTGCCGTTACCGTATTGTAAGTCCGCGTCCATCATCGTCTTTCCTATCCTGTCGGGCATGAAACTCGCAAAAATAGTTCCGTCGTTATGATAAATTGAAATCGCCGAGATTTCTTCGCGAGACTTAAGGACGCTTTCCACCACTCCCTGCATTGGCTCAATGTCTATAAGACAAGTAATGATTCCGACTGCTTCGTTGGTACGGTGATTGATTATGGGAACTCCCAATCTGGTAATAAAGGTGTCTTTTCCGTTTACCTTAAAAGGCGTGATGCCTTCAACCCGGTCTTTTTTGGCATTGGGTCCGTTCAACCATTCCGTAACTTGAGGAACGACGAGATTGGGCGTTGCCACGATCTCGCCAGTATCCCTGCCCCAAGTCATTGCGTACTGTCCCGTTGCGGTTGAACCCGGACGGCCTATAAAACGAGCGTCCATGCCGTCAATAGCATTGGGTTTCCATATGGAAAATATACGGACGAAATTGGCATTTTCAGCCAGAGTAGCCCGCAGCATCTCGTCATAATCGTCCCGCCGCTCTCCCGCCGGCTTGGATTCATATTCGGCCATCACATTCGCAAGCCCGCGTAACATCTGTAAATAGCCGTCTTCCCTGCCTTTCCAGTAATTTGCCCTCGATTCGGCAAAGTTCGTGAGGCTTTTTACGCTTAAATCCACGCTGATAGTAGACGCGTGACGCAATAGTACTACGGCAACTCCTGCAATAGAAACCATCATAATGATGATTACAATGAGGCTCAGTTTGGCTTTAATTTTCATTTCTTTTCTCCTTTGTATTTACGATATAAAAGTTGTTCTATGTTTTTTCTTTCAATTAAATAATTAAGCCTGTTTAATTTTTCATAAAGATTATTCAATTTGTCGAATATGGAGAACAAAAGACTTATATTGTCTTCTTCTTGCGGTTTGTCTATGGGAAAGTATTTTTCTGCATTATTTAAAGCAATCCGCGAATGCGGCTGTATTGTTTCGGTCATAATGACACTTCCTTTTTATTATGTGAAAATCTTTTTAGAGTAATCTGGGGTTGTGTTATATAAAAATAATGATAATAAAAACTGTCGGATTGGAAAGAAATACAAAAAAGTGAGGGGATATATGCTATTGGTTTGTTGACACGGCGAGTTAAAAGATGTGTATAATTGCCTGTTGCCTGTTGCCTGTTGCCTGTTGCCTGTTGCCTGTTGCCTGTTGCCTGTTGCCTGTTGCCTGTTGCCTGTTGCCTGTTGCCTGTTGCCTGTT
>JAITFK010000018.1 GCA_031281555.1 Treponema sp.
GTTATCTGAACCGCTATTTTCTTTCCGATAATACCCGGGCGGCACAGAAACTTTTTCCTGGAGCCGATATTCAATGAATAGGGATCGCCAATGCGGGTATTATAAAGCCGGATTACATCCCCAATCTGTAAAGAAAGCACATCCCGTACAGGAACGTTTATTTTTCCGATTTCGGCTGTTACATTAACATCGACCGTTGCAAGCTTCTCCTTTAGAACATTCAAGTTTTCCGTTGTAGCATTGCGTCTGACCGATGAATACCAGAATTGCGCCGACAGTTTGCCGATAATAGGCTCTATAGTAAGGTACGGGATACAGAAGTTCATCATTCCTTCTATATCACCTACCTTGGTTTCAAGCGTTACAAGAACGACCATCTCCGTAGGCGGTACAATCTGAGCAAACTGCGGATTTGTGTCGATCTGCCCAAGGCGGGGGCGCAGATCAATAACAGTAGTCCACGCTTCGCGCATATTCCCCAAAATACGAACGATAATCCCTTCCATTACGGACTGTTCAATGTCTGTAAGTTCATGCTGCGATTTCGTACCTTCACCTGTTCCGCCGAAAAGACGGTCTATTATTGAAAAGGTAATCGCGGGGTCTATTTCCAGAATGGCGTTTCCCTTAAGAGGATCCATATTGATAATCGCTAAAGTGGTCGGGGTAGGTATGGAACGGATAAATTCTTCATAGGTAAGCTGATCTACAGAAG
Organism: Treponema sp.; assembly: GCA_031281555.1. GTDB lineage: Bacteria > Spirochaetota > Spirochaetia > Treponematales > Breznakiellaceae > WQXQ01. Next base: position 716 of record JAITFK010000018.1, read on the forward strand.
CGACATGAACATGAACCATACTTCGAAGCTGCGCTGAAAGACTCGTAGTGGTAAGACGGGCGAAGGTTTCGTGCATTATTGAGACAGTTCTTATCTGTTCTTTTGAGAATTTATCGGGGCGTTTGAAGTCATAGATCTTTATTTTCCGGCTGTCCGCTGCCGGCCTGAAATCTTCAGGCTCGGTTTCTCCGGCATTTATAGCGGTTAATAACTGGTCTATTTCATCCTGAGACAGAACTTCTGTCATAATTACCCCTGGATATTTTTATTTATGATAAACCTTAACCATACTCTTTTACAAGATAAAGGTTTAAAATGCTTCCGATACATCCAATCTGTTAAACAGTATAAGCCGCGCTCTTGCAGTATCCAAAAAGCGGGTATTAAGCATTTCCCGTATTTCTTTTTTTAATTCTTCTTCTCTTTCAGGGACTAAATCCGAAGCGTATTTTCCTGTAAAATAACGCCGTACAAAATCCCTTAATTCATAACGGCGGCTGACCAACTCCGCGGAGGCGTTCAAATCATTTAAATCATATCCAATAATCATTTCAACAGTGACTGTTGAAGCGGCGGGAAAATCCTTTGTTTTAGTCGTTATAGAACCGATCATATCATAATAATTATATTCAGGACGCTTGCCCGTATACGGCCCAGTAGGGTCTTGAAGCACTGTTTGAGACTTCCCGCCCTTGTTCATTATGTTATAGGTAATCACACATACAGTAATAATGAAAATTAAAGCTCCGATACCAATAGCCGCAAATTTGAGGAGAGTTGGTAATAAATTACTAAGGCCTCCGCCTTTTTTTGCAGTACCGCCGGCATCCGGAGCACCTTCGCCCTCAAGATCCAGATCATCGCTGTCAGACATTTAAAAACCTCCCCAAGTAATTCTATTACATCATCGGCGGATTTTACACATATTTTTATAGATAAAATCAGGGATTTTCCGCTCATAGTAACGATACCGAACTTCATATTTTACTGGCGTCTCTTAAGGTAAGGCATTAAAATTAAGGTATGGACGGGTTAGAGCGAAAAAGAGTCACTCGATATATGCAGATAATGTTTGTCGCGCTGGCTTTTGGGCTGATGGTCATTGTTAGTTATTGGTTCGTGAGCAACATTGAACGCAGGCATTTGAATTATGAAACAATGGCAGCACTCAATTTTTCAGAGATCAAAATAGAAGAGGATCTGATGGAACCGCAAACCCTTATGGGCAGTATTTCACAGACCATTCGCGGTATGATTCTGAACGAATACGGTTTGGATATAATCAGTCAATATATGATGGATATCTCCAATAATGTAATCAGAAACGAAGACCGCAAGCTTAGCTCAACCGGAGTTTACGGGTTATTTGAAGTATTTGGCAATAAATTTATTGACTTGGAATGGACTCCTCCTGAGGACTATGTACCTCAGGAACGTCCTTGGTACAAAACGGCTGTTGCTGCAGAAGGTAAAATAGCCGTTACACCGCCGTATTTGGATATAAGGACCAAGAGCGTTACAATTGCATACGTTGTGCGCATATTTGATGATAATAATACCCCTCTGGCAGTTTTAAGCATGAATGTGCCGATAGACAGGATTTCTGAGTATATTGTTGAAACACGTCTTGCTGAAGGCGGTTACGGCTTATTGCTTACCGAAGATCTGGAAGTTATTGCTCATCCTTATAAAGAAGGACTGGGTATGCATCTGCGCAAGTGGGACAGCGGCCTTGCGGAATTTGCTGATGAATTGGAGGAGAAGAAAAAGGACATCTCAGAACGCAGGCTTATAAATTACAAGGGTGATGACTCTATAGTATCATTCCGCCGTCTGGAAAACGGCTGGTATATAGGAATTGTAACGCCTTATAACAAATATTATCAAACTACAAGAGAAATGGCGCTGTTCCTTTCCGTGCTGGGCGCTCTATTGGCAACGGCGCTTATTGCGTTATTACTGCTTTTATTCAGACAGGTGAACAGGGAAAACGAGAAATCCCAGACGATGGCCCATTGGTATAACTCAATTCTTAACGCGATACCGCTGCCTATATCTGTTACCGATGCGAATACAAACTGGACATTTATAAATACGAGCGTTGAAAAATATCTGGGAATAACACTCAAAGACGCCATTGGTAAGCCGTGCAATAATTGGGACGCTAAAATCTGCAATACCGAAGATTGCGGTATTGCCTGCGCGAGAAGAGGTTTGAATAAAACTTATTTTTCCGACACTGAATCATCGTTCCAGGTCGATGTCGCGATACTCAGGGACTTAAGCGGTAAAACGATGGGTTATATCGAAGTGGTACAGGATGTTACCAATTTGAAATTATTGGCAAAAAAACAAGCCGACGCGGAATCCGCTAATGCCGCTAAAACCGCTTTTCTTGCAAAGGTAAGCCACGAAATACGCACTCCGATGAACGCCATTTTGGGTATCACCGAAATTCAACTGCAGGATGAGACACTTTCAAATGATATGCAGGAAGCTTTAAGCAGAATCTACAATTCAGGCTATTTGCTGCTCGGACTCATAAACGACATACTCGACTTGTCTAAAATAGAAGCGGGTAAGCTGGAAATTATACCAATCAATTACGATGTCCCAAGCTTGATTAACGACACTGTTCATCTGAATATCATGCGGTTCGACAGTAAGCCGATTGTATTTGATCTTCATTTAGACGAAAACATTCCATTGACACTATTCGGCGATGAACTGCGTATAAAACAGATTCTAAACAATTTGCTTTCCAACGCATTTAAATATACAGACGCAGGAAATGTTTCATTGTCAATCGCCGTTGAGCCGTCCGATAAACCGTTCATGATTACGCTTTTGTTCCATGTAAGCGACACCGGGCAGGGCATGACCCGTGAACAGTTAGACAAACTGTTTGACGAGTATACCCGTTTTAATCTGGAAGCCAACCGCGCGACCGAAGGAGCGGGGTTGGGAATGAATATAACAAAGCGGCTTGTTGATTTAATGAACGGCGAAATTTCTGTGGAAAGCGAACAAGGAAAAGGTTCGGTGTTTACGGTGCGTCTGCCTCAGGGAATTGTTGACAACGGGGTATTAGGCAAAGCAATGGTAGAAAATCTTATGCTGTTCCGTCTGGGCAAGATGTCGCAGATGAAAAAAGCTCCGCAGGTTGTACGCGAATATATGCCTTACGGAAAGGTTCTTATAGTAGACGATGTAGAAACAAATCTGTATGTCGCCAAGGGGCTTATGTCTCCTTACGGATTGACAATAGATACAGCCGAGAGCGGGTTTGAAGCAATAGAAAAAATCAAAGTCGGCGCATCTTACGACATAATATTTATGGATCATTTTATGCCGAAAATGGACGGGATAGAAGCGGCAAAAAAAATACGCGATTTGGGATATACGCAGCCCATTATCGCGCTGACAGCTAACGCGCTGACAGGGCAGGCGGAAGTCTTTATGGAGAACGGGTTTGACGGATTTATATCCAAACCTATAGATATACACCAGTTAAACGCCGTATTAAATAAACTGGTACGCGACAGGTACCCTGTTGAAACGGTTGAAGCCGCACGGCAAAAGAACAATATGAGAAAAAGTTCCAACCAGCCGTCTGTAAACAAGGAACTTACAAAGATTTTCATTCGGGACGCGGAAAAAGCTTTTGCCTTACTGGGAACAATATTTGAAAAACTGAACAATTACGGGGAAGAGGATATACAGTTGTATATCATCAATGTTCATGCGATAAAAAGCGCGCTGGCTAATATCGGGGAAACAGGACTTTCCGCTCTTGCCGCTAAATTGGAAAAAGCGGGACGCGAGCGGGATATTACCTTATTATCAGAAGAAACTCCGGCGTTTCTGACCGCATTACGGACGGTTATTGAAAAAAACAAGCTAATTAGAGACAAAATTGACAATAAAGATGCGGATCAAGACCGGTATGACGACTTGGTCTATCTGCATGAAAAACTGGCAGTAATAAAGGAAGCCTGCACGGAACAGGACAAAAAAACCGCCAAAGACACTCTGTCGCTTCTGCGGCAAAAAAGCTGGCCTCAGTCGATCATGGAACTTTTGGAGACAATGGCCGAACATTTGCTCCACAGTGAATTTACCGAAGTTGCAAATCTTGCGCAAGACTATAGTAATCGCAATAACTTTAACTGATTTTGCGGTATTTTAAAGTATTATTATTAGTAGATTAATGCTAATAATTTCCACTGTTATTTCGTATGGTATTTTATTGTTACAATATTTAAGTATATTGCATTTTTTTCTTATTTTACTGATACTTAATTACTACTAAAGCTCTCTATAGCCATTTCGGAATAATAAGGAGATACCGGAAAATGATAAATGGTCAAAAGATAATTAAATATATAATACTTTCCGTTATTTTTCTTACGATGATGGTTTCAAGCTGCGGGAATCCTACTGCAAATCAGACCGGCAAACATACAGAACCTGCCATGTTCACATCGTTTCGGGACGTTCCGGACATAACGGAATATGAAATAAAAGCTATTGAAAACCTTCAAAAGAACGTTGAGCATCTTGTTTACGGGTTAACCCCAAGTACTGAGGCCTTTTTAACGGAGGATGGTGAAATCGGCGGATTTGTCGCTCTGTTTTGCGACTGGCTGACAGCGTTGTTCGGGATTCGGTTTCAACCGGAAATCATGGAATGGGGCGATATATTCGCCAAGCTAAAAACCGGTGAGGTTGATTTCAGCAATTTTATTCCCACCGAAGAACGCCTGAAAACATATTTTATGACCGACCCAATAGCCATACATTCGCTGAAGATAATGCGTATTGAAGACAGCCCGCCGCTTGATAAAATTGCCCTGACTCGTCCGGTGCGTTATGTGTTTCTGGAAAATTCTGCCGCAATAGAAATGGCCGTCGGCGAACTTCAGGATGGAACTTATAAAATAATACCTGCCAGAGACTACGACAGCGTCTATCAATTGATAAAGAACGGAGACGCGGACGCATTCATTGAGTATAACATGGAAGGAGCCGCGTTTGACGCTTACGGTGATGCGGTTATTGAAGATTTTTTTCCGTTGGTTTTCAGCAAAATTTGCATGGCGGCGGTAAATCGTGAGCTTGCCCCTGTTATTTCGGTTATAACAAAGGCTCTAAGAAACGGCGGCATTCGCTATGTTAACAAGCTATATAACGAAGGCCATCATAATTACATGAGAAACAAATTCATGAAAAGTTTAACTGCCGAAGAAAAAGCGTATTTGCAAAATACCTCCGTTGTACCGGTGACGGCGGCGCCGTGGTTTTACCCGCTTGACTATTACAACAAATTCGAAAAGAAATGGGAGGGAATTGCTTTCGACGTACTTGACGAAGTGACAAACCTTACCGGGCTTTCTTTTGAAGTCGTCAATTCCGGGGACGCGTCCTGGGCCGAAGTATTTCAAATATTCAATGACGGGGCTCCCATATGTCTCGATCTTATTGCTTCTCCGGAACGAATCAATCGTTATTTATGGTCGAAGTACATATACTTATCGGAAAATTACGCGCTCGTGTCCAAATATAATTTTCCGAATATCAGCATCAGCGAAATACAATACGCGAAAATCGGCCTGATTAAAAGTACAGCCTGGGCTAATATGTTTCAGGACTGGTTTCCTGAAGCTGCAAATACAACTATGTATGCTTCCCAGGATGACGCTTTTCAGGCTCTGGACCGCAACGAAGTAGACCTTGTTATGGCCGGCACTAACGCCCTTTTCGCCTTGACGCATTATTATGAATTTTCAAATTATAAAGCAAATTACGTATTTAACAGTACCATTGATTATGTTATCGCCTACAATAAAGGCGAACATGTTCTTTTGTCTGTTATTGACAAGGCGCTTGTGTATGTCGATATAAAAACCATTTCGAAACGATGGGAAAGCAAAACTTTTGATTATAAGTCGAAATTAATGCAGACGCGGTTTCACTGGCTGATCGTAGCAATCTGCCTGTCTTTGGGCGCGCTTATCTTTATTCTTATTTTTTACCAAAAAAACCGCCTGATAAAAAAGCAGCTTGAAATAATCTTTAATAACGTTGAAAGCGGCATTATCATAATTGACGTTGAAACCCGTGAAATTATTGATATAAACCCGGTTGTTACCCGAATGTACGGCAGAGCGAAGGATAAAATTATCAACCAACGCTGCGAAACAATCTTCTGTACAGATAAAGGCTGTCCTATTCTGGATTATAACCGATCTATAGATCATTCCGAGCGGCAATTTAAAACTGCGAGCGGTGAAATTATTCCTGTAATAAAATCCGTGTCAAAAATAAATTATAACGGACGCCCGGCATTACTGGAAAATTTTTCGGATATATCATATTTAAAAAAAGCTGAAGAAGCAAAAAGCGCATCAGAAGCAAAAAGCCGTTTTATTGCAAACATGAGCCACGAGATGCGTACGCCTCTTAACGCGATAACTGGTATGACCGCAATCGGTAAAAACGCGAAGGATATGGAACGCAAAGATTACGCGCTGGACAAGATTAAAGACGCTTCAACACATCTGCTCGGCGTTATTAACGATGTACTGGATATGTCAAAAATCGAAGCAAATATGCTGGAACTGTCTCCCGTAGAATTCAACTTTGAAAAGATGCTGCAAAACACAGCTGCGGTTATCAATTTCCGCGTGGACGAAAAAAATCAAAAACTTACGATACACATTGACAGTAAAATTCCCAAAACCCTGATAGCCGATGATCAACGGTTGTCTCAGGTTATTACCAATCTTTTGAGTAACGCAGTTAAATTCACGCATGAAAAAGGATCGATCATTCTTGAGGCGCACTGTATCGGAGAGGAAAAAGATGTTTACACAATACAAATTTCCGTAACAGATAACGGAATTGGCATAAGCGACGAACAGCAAAAACGCCTGTTCATGTCCTTTCAGCAGGCGGAGAGCAGCACGACTCGTAAATACGGCGGCACGGGACTGGGGCTCGCTATTTCCAAAAGCATTGTAGAATTGATGGACGGAAAAATATGGATCACATCCGAGCCGGAGAAAGGCTCTACTTTTAGCTTTACGATTATGGCGAAAAGAGGTAAAACCGTTGAAATCGTAAATGAATATACCGCCGGGGACAGCAGGCAAGCGGAACAAACGCAGACGGATATTAACGGTCTTTTCGCGGGACGGCGCGTTTTGCTGGCAGAAGATGTGGAAATCAACCGCGAAGTCGTACTTGCCCTGCTTGAACCAACACAACTGGAGATAGACTGCGCTGAAAACGGCGCGGAAGCCGTACGCATGTTCAGTGAAGCCCCTAACAGATACGAGTTGATTTTTATGGATGTGCAGATGCCTGAAATGGACGGCTACGAGGCGACACGGCGTATCCGGTCGCTGGATATCCAGAACGGAAAAATTGTCCCTATTGTAGCCATGACCGCTAATGCGTTCCGTGAAGATATAGAAGAATGCCTTGCTGCCGGCATGGACGATCATATCGGGAAACCGATTGATTTCGAAATGGTCATAGAAAAACTGCGCACTTATTTACTGAAATAATGATGAATAATTTGCAAATAGATTGATTTGCGCCGGATTGTTTGGGTTTAATTCATCTACACCCCTTGACGAGGTGCAGGAAAATGTCCCCAGGGAGGATTTGAACCGTAGTGCCTAACGTAAAAATCAAACTGAAAGAGGATAATACCTCACGATAAAAAATCTAACCATAGGAACCGAAGCGCAACGGCTTCATGTTTAGTCTAGAAATAAACTGTGAGCGTCAAAACTTGATCTGACATTCAAGAACTATCTGATAGATCAAATATTGGCGATCACAATTTTTTTACCGTTATTGCGGTTAATTTTTGTCTTTCTTTTAAATTTACTCCATACGTACTCCGGTAATTGTTCCTGCCGGAATTATTTCATTTTCCGTATGGTTCGATTTTATATGAGGCATTGCGTCCTATTGACATAAAATTTTTTATTTAATATATTTACAAAAATCATAAAATGCAATTTCAATAACAGCATTGAAATTGTCAGGTAGCAGCATTTCCTGAAGGAGGGTACGTAATGCAAATAATAATGGTCCACTTTGGCTAAAGCCGCATACAGTAAGCTTTCCTTTTAATATTCTTTCACGCCATAGATAAAATTAAAGCCGAACACGCGGTTTTCTCATCATGGAAGTATTGATCTTGTATCTTTTACTTTAGATACAGAGCCGGATACTAAAATTTTGACGGTTTTCTGAAATTCGATTTTTGGAAAAATGTAAAACATTTGACTTGTTTAACAACCCGGTTGGTTGTTTCACAAGTCTTGCATTTTCTCGGGCTAAAGTAAACTTTAGCCCTACAAAAATGCTTTTTATTAGCGGAAGTTGTTTAGAAATTGAAGTTTCTAAACAACTCTATTAATAACATAAGTTTGGAGAAACAAATATGAAATTACCATGGAAGGGCGGCAAAATCAGTCTTGTTGCCGCCGCCGCGGAAGACAGAAAGTTTAAGTGTTTTCTTTGCTGCATAGCGACTCTGGGCGCTGTAGCTTTTGCTTTTGTAAGCCCCCAGATAATACGCTATACAATCGACTCTGTAATAGGAAGAGCGCCGCTTGAAGCTCCTGAGTTTGTATTAAATTTTGTGGAAAGCATCGGAGGTATCGGTGTTCTGCAAAGAAATATCTGGATATGCGCTCTCTTTATTCTGGCGGCGGCAATGCTGTCAGGTTTATGCGACGTTATCCGTAGTTACGCAAGCCTTGAAATCGGTGAAACTGTAGCATGGAGGCTGCGGAATACCCTGTACGGTCATATACAGAAGCTGCCCTATGACTGGCACGTTAGCTGTCAGACAGGAGACATTATTCAGCGGTGTACTACCGATGTTGACAATATCCGAAATTTTATCCATTGGGAAATAAGTGAAGTCTTGCGGACTTTCTGCGTCTTTATCATCGCTCTTGTGATCATGTTCTCTATGGACATTTTCATGTCTCTGATGGCGCTTGCCCTTGTTCCCATTATTTTGATTTTTTCATTAGTATACTTCCAAAAGGTAAGCAAAGAATTTAATAAAGCGGATCAGGCGGAAGGAAGTATGCAGGCCGCAGCTCAGGAAAATTACACCGGAGTCAGGGTTGTCCGCGCGTTCGGAAGAGAAGCTCATGAAACGCAAAAGTTTTCCGAAAAAACAAAAAGATACCAGGAAATATGGAACTATATCGGAAAAATGCTCGGCGTTTTCTGGGGAGCGGGAGACTTTTTCTCCGGTTTTCAGCTTGCGATTGTAGTGGGAGCGGGCGTATGGCGAAGCGTACAGGGTAACCTTTCACCGGGAACATTCCTTGCTTTCTACGCTTACTGTAACTGGATGATCTGGCCTGTCCGTCAGTTGGGGCGCATCCTTGCAGACCTATCAAAAACGATGGTCGCTTCGGGGCGTGTCAGGGATATTCTTTCAGCGGAACCTGAAACCGATCCGCCTGACGCTTTAACGCCTGAAATCAAAGGAGAAATTTGCTTTGACAAAGTTTGCTTTAATTACGGAAAGGGAGAACCTGTATTACGTGACATTTCATTCACGCTAAAACCGGGCGAGAGCCTTGCTATACTCGGCGCTACAGGATCGGGGAAATCAACGCTGGTTCACCTTTTGAGCCGTCTGTACGATCTGAAGAACGGAGACGGGCTTATTACCGTTGACGGAATTGATATCAGAAAAATATCGAGAGCGCATTTGCGCAAGCATATAGGGTTGTGTTTGCAAGAACCGTTTTTATTTTCAAAAACAATACGTGAAAATATCAGCATAGCGTATCCCAGCCTTGAAATGGCGGAACTGCGAAGCGCCGCTTCTGTGGCAATGGTTGATGAAACCATTATGGGATTCGCCGAAGGGTACAACACTGTAATCGGGGAACGGGGAGTTACGATTTCAGGCGGCCAGAAGCAAAGAGTCGCAATAGCGAGGATGCTTGCGGGTAACACGCCTGTAATGATTTTTGACGACAGTCTTTCAGCAGTGGATACTGAGACAGACGCAAAAATCAGAGCGGCGCTGCGCCGCCGTGTAAAAGACGCCTCGGTAATTATAATTTCCCACCGTATCTCAAGCCTTATGCAGGCGGACAAGATTCTCGTTCT
>JAITFK010000025.1 GCA_031281555.1 Treponema sp.
CATTTTGAAAAAAGCGTCAAATAAGCCTGCTGTACATAATCTTCCAGAGTACATTCAAAAAGATCAAACCAGCCGCCGCCGTTCTTTCCCGGCTTGATATGCTCAAGAAGACGCGGCAGAAAAAAACTCAAATAACGCGGTAGATTTTGATGAGTGTAATGAGGATCGCGCGTTTCGGTTCCGGTGTAGATCATATCAAACATTTTTGATTCATCTTCCAGATTGTAACCGTTTGCCTGAAAACTGTCGTACCAGTTCGGGTATTTGATTATAACATTCACTTTCGGGTTAGCCGCTTTTGCGTTCTTGATTATGACGTTTTCGGAAATATCATTCATAAGAGCAAGACGGAAAGACGCCCAATCGCGTTCTCCCTTTGTTTTGATGCAGGATTCACAGCGGCAGTTGGTGAAATAAAAATCGTCCAGTATTACTTCATCAAAAACCTGCGCTGTATATGCGGCAATCTCTCCAAGTCTTTTGCGGTTATCCGGGTCTGTAAAACACATACTGCCCATTAATGTATGCTTCACTGTGGTTGTAATTCCGCCTGATACCAAATAGCCTTTCTCTTTAAATAAAGCTTTTACAGCTTCCATTTTTTCACGTTCTATTAAGACTTCCGAGCGGTAAGTTTCAAGATATATTTTATCAAGTTTTATATACCTGCCGACTTTCTCAATATCTGCTTTTATCTGATCCAGCGAGTTATCATTTAAATACCCCGCAGGCGCGTAAGTAACCGTCAGAAAATTTTTGTAATACATAATAACCTCTTTATTTGTTCTGCGGTATATCCGGAATGGAAGCAAAACCCCGTTCAAGATCAGCATCACTTGGAACAGAGTCTGACATAGTTTTGGCGTTATACGACATATAGGCGGTCATATCGAAATAGCCCGTCCCTGTCAGACCGAACAGAATTATTTTCTTTTCGCCTGTCTTTTTGCATTCAACGGCTTCGTCAATTGCCGCTTTAATGGCGTGCGAAGATTCCGGCGCGGGAAGAATACCTTCAACTTTCATAAAGCGGACAGCGGCATCAAAAACATTCGTCTGAATTTCGGAACGGGCTTCCAAAAAGCCGTCACGGTAAAGTTTGGACAGAACAGAATTCATGCCATGATATCGAAGCCCGCCGGCATGATTTGACGAAGGGATAAAACCTGAACCCAGAGTCTGCATCTTTATAAGCGGAGTTGTTTTTGCCGTATCGCCGAAATCATAGGCATAGCGGCCCCGTGTGAAAGACGGACATGAAGCCGGTTCAACCGCGATAAAACGAGCGTTTGATTTTCCCGCAAGCTTTTCTCCCATAAACGGCGCAATCAGACCGCCGAGATTTGAACCGCCCCCCGCGCAGCCGATGATTATATCAGGCTTAATTCCGTACATATCCATCGCTGTCTTTGTTTCCTGCCCGATAATTGATTGATGGAGCAGTACATGATTTAATACACTGCCAAGCACATAACGACACTTTTCGGATTTAACCGCGGTTTCAATTGCTTCGGAAATGGCGCAGCCCAGCGAACCTCCGGTATTAGGATCATTCTCAAGAATCTTTTTTCCGCTTTCTGTCGTATTTGACGGAGAAGGTATCACGGAAGCTCCATAGGCTTCCATCAGGGCCTTACGGTAAGGTTTTTGTTCAGAACTGATTTTCACCATATAAACAGTTAGCTTTAGGTTATAAAAAGCGCAGGCCATTGCCATTGCACTACCCCATTGTCCCGCGCCTGTTTCTGTGGTAAGGGATGTAAGCCCTTCTTCTTTGGCGTAATACGCCTGCGCTCCGGCCGAATTGAGTTTATGTGAACCGGAAGTGTTGGTTCCTTCAAACTTGTAATATATTTCCGCCGGTGTTTCCAAATCTTTTTCCAGGTAATACGCGCGGATTAAAGGCGATGGGCGGTATGCCAGATAAAAATTCCTAATACCATCCGGAATTGGTATAAGTTGAGTGGTTTCATCCAATTCCTGTTTAACAGGCTCTTTGCAGAATATCTGTTCCATATCCGCGGATGTTACCGGTTGTAAAGTTCCCGGATGCAGAATAGGAGCCGGCTTTTCTTTCATGTCAGCTCTCAGGTTGTACCAGAATTTAGGCATTTCATCTTCCGCAAGATATATTCGGGTGGGTATTTTTTTTGACATTATATTTCCTCCTAAAAAAACAAATTAAATCAGCCCATAACAACGTCAATTTTATGAACTTTACCGTCTCCGAACGCGGGCAATGTTAATTTTTTCAACGCTTCGCCGTCTAACGGGTTACCGTCAATCATAATGGACTTTATTCCCTTTTCCACACTTGCGCTGTTGTCCACCGAGATATGATAGTCCGCGCCCCTAAAACGGCGTGTAACTGAAAATCCTCTCATTGTTGAAGGAATACATGGGTCTATCATAAGGCCGTCGAATACTGGGCGCACGCCAAGTATGTACTGTGAAATGCTGACAAATGTCCAAGCCGCCGTTCCCGTAAGCCATGAATTTTTCGCTTCGCCATGGCGTACCGCATCCTTGCCAGCTACCATTTGAGCGTATACATACGGTTCCATACGGCGCAAATCACTGTCGTCTTCGCGGTAGGCAGGGCAAATTTTTGTATAGGTCTCGAACGCTCGGTTCCCTCGCCCCAGTTTTGTTTCCGCTATTGTAACCCACGGATTGTTATGGCAGAAAATCCCCGCGTTTTCCTTGTATCCTGGCGGATAGGAAGAAACTTCACCTAACTCAATATGATAATCTTTATAAGCCGGCTGTAAAAGCACAATTCCGTATTTGGTATCAAGATGTTCTTTTACGGAATCAAGCGCCAGATTAGCGCGTCCGTCATTAGTTCCAATCCCCGCCATTACGGCAAAGCCGTTGGATTCGATAAAAATCTTTCCGTCTTCACATTCACGGCTGCCGATCTTTTTACCGTGCGCGTCATAAGCGCGAAGAAACCATCTGCCGTCCCATCCGTGATTATTAATCGCCTCGATCATTGCAACAATGGATTTTTCGGCATACTGCGCTTCGTCATCGCGCCCCGTACGCCGGCAAATCTCGGCATAATCGGGTCCCGTAAAAGCGAATATTGCCGCGATCAAAACAGATTCCGCAATGCCGCTTTCAAAATTAGCTGTCGTCTGGAAAGACTCACCCGGCGTTTTGGAAAAACAGTTAAGATTTAAACAATCGTTCCAGTCGGCGCGGCCAATCAGCGGAAGCCCGTGCGGCCCGGTATGCGTTACCGTATAATCAAAAGATCGTTTTAAGTGAATAAATAGAGTGTCGGCTAACGCTTCGTTGTTGTCAAACGGCACTTTTTCGTTGAGAATGCCGTAGTCGCCTGTTTCCTTGATATACGCCGCAACACCGCAGATGAGCCAAAGAGGATCGTCATTAAAGCCTGAACCGACTTCGTTATTTCCTCGCTTGGTAAGCGGCTGGTATTGATGATACGCGCTGCCGTCGGGGAACTGTGTAGCCGCAATGTCAAGAATACGGGCGCGGGCGCGCTCCGGGACAAGATGGACAAAGCCCAATAAATCTTGATTTGAATCGCGGAAGCCCATACCGCGCCCGATGCCAGACTCAAAATAAGACGCGCTGCGCGACATATTGAACGTTACCATACACTGGTACTGGTTCCAAACACCCGCCATACGCGCCATCTTTTTATCTTCTGCGTCTACAGTGAAGCGGCCAAGCAGATTTTTCCAGTACTCGTTAAGCGCGGCAAGCGCCCTGTCTGCTGCGTCCGGTGAACCGTATTTTTCAAGAAGCGTATTTGCCGGTTTTTTATTGATTATTCCATGGTTCCCCGAGCTTTCCCATTTTTCATTTTCATGATTTTCACAATAACCAAGCACAAACACATAAGTCTGCGATTCACCGGGCGCAAGACGCGCCTTGATATGGTGAGAGCCTATAGGAGCCCAGCCTGAAGCAATTGAATTATTCGACTCTCCCTTAAAAACCGTATCAGGGTGATCAAATCCGTTATAAAGACCAAGGAAGGTCTGCCTGTCCGTATCAAAACCCGCGACAGGAACATTAACCGCCCAAACAGCGTAATGATTGCGGCGCTCGCGGTATTCGGTTTTATGATAAATACGCGAACCTTCAACTTCAACTTCACCTATGCTGAAATTACGCTGGAAATTCGTCATATCATCATTTGCGTTCCACAGACAAAATTCTATAAAAGAAAACATATCAATATATTTATCTATTTTTGATTCGTTTTTAAGCGTGATCTTGTGAATCTCACAGTTGTCGCGTAACGGAACAAAAGAAACCTGATAAAATTCCAAACCGTTACGTGAAGAAGAAATACGGGAATAACCCATTCCGTGACGGCATTCATAGCGGTCAAGTTTGGATTTCATCGGCATCCATGAGGGAGTCCATACATCGCCTTCATCGCGCAGATAAAAATAACGGCCTCCCGCGTCGGTTGGGACGTTATTATAACGGTAGCGGGTAAGCCTGAGCATCCGCGCGTCACGGTAAAAACAGTAGCCGCCGGACGTATTTGAAAAAAGGCCGTAAAAATCCTCGCTGCCAAGATAATTTATCCACGGATAAGGGGTATCGGGGCGGGTAATTACATATTCCCTGGAATTGTCATCAAAATAACCGTATTGCATGGCGTTCCTCCCTTTTTTTATCATAATATACCATAATATAGAAGAATTCAACAAAAATCGTTGGCCTTTATGGACAGATATGACCGGGAATCACCTAATAAAAATAAAATTATGTGTCATTTTGACACGTTATATGACACATAATATTTAACATATATCATTTTTACCAAGCTTATATGTCAGAAATGTTAATAACCTTTAAAAAACCTTATAAAAATCGCTAAATCTAAGGTTTTTTCATTAAAATTCACTTGGCACGGTTTTTGCTTATAAATCTGTGTCGACGAGGACAAACAGAAATCCCGCTGAAAAGGGGACAGTTCGTTGAACTGATATTTCTGCAAGCCTGTAGAAGGCCGTCTCAAATAGACGAATTCTCGTGCGATTAATCAGGAGATTATCATGAAAACTTTAGCAATGTACCGCCCAAACACAATTCAAAACGCCCTGAGCGATTTTGACAGGTATTTTGAGTCCTTCTTCGGAGATTCCATTCTGTCTCCGGCATCAAGACTTCTTAACCATATGCCGGCAGTGGATATTCAGGAAACGGAAAACGCCTATGTTCTGGAAATGGACCTGCCCGGTTATGACGAAAAAAACATCGAAGTTCATGTAGACGGCTCAAGCCTGACCATTGCGTCAAAGCAGGAAGAGAAACAAGAGAAAAAGAGCGAGGAAAATCAGGGAACTTACGTTCTTAGGGAAAGGCGGCTCAATTCATTCAGCCGTTCTTTCAAACTGCCGGAAAATGCCGATTCCGAAGCTGTAAACGCGGCTTTTAAAAACGGTATCCTTACCCTGCAAATCAAAAAACGCTCTGAAACGCAAAAAAGGACTATTCAGATTAATGTAGCATAAGCTGTCAATCTAAAAACAGCGAAAAGCCCGCAGTTATCTGCGGGTTTTTTTTATTTTTGCTTAAAACCCCAGATTCTTGCCAATCAAAATAACTTTTATCCTGCCTGCGGGCTTACAAAATCTGTGCGTAACAAAAAATGAGCAGATTGTATCCGCGCTCTTGCAATCCGCGCAGGTTCCGGTCTGCTGACAGGGTGTTTTACAGTCGGGAAAACGCTGAACGTTCATTGGAGCGGCGATGTTCCTTGCGCGGGAATAAGCGTCTTCATAGGTTTTGACTACTTTATTCATGCCCGCGATAACAATTACCTGCTTGGGACCGAAAATCATAGCGGCTACACGGTTGCCGTATCCGTCTATGTTCACAAGCTGACCGTCTTCGCTTACGGCGTTAGTACTCGTCAGAAAAGTTCCGCATAACAAAGATTGACGCTGTATTTCGCCGCGTTCTTCAGGCGTTGCCGCCTTGTCGCGGTCAAGCAGAGCATATCCTTCATTTTCAAGCCTTTCTTTAATACCGATTTCATTTAACGTGCTTGAGCCTCCCCATGACACCTGATGATCCTTCGGTATAAGTGAAATTATTTTTTCCAATGCGTCTTCCTGTTTATCAAAATACCATGCGTCAAAAGAACGGCTTTTAAGAGCCTGTACTACAACCGGGCCGAGCTTTGAATATCTTTGTTCTGCTATTGTTTTCATGGTTTATATTATATCACAAAGAAATTTCTCCATAAAGACTTGTGAAACAACCAACCTCAAACCGAAGGTTCGCGTTGTTTCACAAGTCTATTGTTCCGCAGAGTGATCCGCGTCTTTATGATGATAATGATAAACCGTAATTATTATTCCAAATGACAGTAAAGCCAAGTTAAGCGCAAAGGGAAGATTTCTTGAAATATCGGAAAGAATACCGCCTATCCATCCAAACGGAGCTGTTGCTCCCATGATGAGCATAAAACGGATAGCCATAATTCTCGCTCGTTCGGTAGGATTTACATGGAGCGCAATTAATGATTCTGAAAGCATACTTATTGTCCCGAGACCGAAGCCGTCAAACACAAGCGAAAGACAGAGAAGAGGATACTTCAGCATTCCTTCGACCGGAACCATGATAAGCAAACTCTGTCCAAGAAAATAACTTGCAAATCCCAAAAGAAGAGGGATCTTCAAAATCCCTCTTGAAAATTTCGGTATAACAAAGAAAAGGAAAATGATTGCTAAAATCGATCTGAATACCATAAACAGCGGCAGAATTGTTTCGGGAACCATCAGTTTTTTATTTGCGATAATCTGCCAGAAGGTATTGTTAATCATTCCGATAATACCTGCCAGCGCGGCTATTATCATAGAAAAGACCATACCGCGCGAATGAAGAATTATTTTTATTACTCCGCCGTAACCGCCTGCAAGCTGAAAAATATTTTTCCCTTTAGTTTCATGAATCCGCATAATACCTATACTTGTTTCTTTGGAAGCCAAAAATAAAATAATTACCTTTGCCGCCATTAATATGAAGCCGTTGACAAAGAGTATGCGTATGGCCGGAACAAGAGTCAGTCTGGAAATTAAAATTGATGTAATCGGCGCAAAAACAGCAGATAACTGTCCGCAGGCCATCGCAAGCGAATAGATCCTTGTTATCTGTTTTTTATCGGCGTCTTCAACTGCAAGGCAGTTCCAGGAATTTGCAGTTACTCCGTTTGTTCCGTTAATTATGCCTGCAGTAAGAAAAAACCAGAAATTTTCAGCACGCCACCATATCAGAGCGGGAATGAGCCAGGCAAGAACATCAAAGCAGGCTGTTGCCTTTCTCCTTCCGATTTTATCCGTAATAGGTCCGCTTAAAAAAGAAAAAATAAGCTGCGAAAGCGTATTAATTGTAACAATGAACCCAACCCGCGTATCGTTAAGTCCAATACCAAGCATATAAACTGAGAGATACGGCATACAAAGATTCATCGACAAACCCCAAAGAGGTTCCGTATAAATGCACGCTCTGGTATTACCTTTTAATTTAAGTAATGTTGACCATAAAGAATTTGTCATGTTACAATAACTCATAATTCAATAGATTCTTACAAAATTCAACAGTGTAAAGTTGATTTTCCAAAAACCGAAGTTTTGGAAAATCCTCAAGTAACTTACAATATTTTTTATGGAAGGAAAATGAAAGCTGTTATTACCTGCATATTCCTGGTTTTATCAGCTTTTATTTCTTGTGTAACTATGAGTGCGAATATGACAATAATACGTTCCCCGCAAGTTTTTACCATAAAACCCCCTACTGCGGGAAATTATCCACAGGGGCTGTACAAGTACCCTTACAAACCGGGAACGCCGGAAAATGAACTTTTTACGCAAACTCTTGAATGGTCGCCTGAAGTAAGTAAAACTTTTACGGTAAACACCAAATACACAGCAACGCTGACTCTCAATCCTGTAGACAAAAAACATACTTTCCGGGGTACGTCCCGATCTGATGTTATCGGTCTGCCTGCCGAAAACGTTGAAAATATTTCCGTTGAAACAAAGGATAGAAGCCTGGTAATAAAGATTGACTTTGAACCGACAGCAGGGGTAAATGACGCTCCGCAAATAATTTTCTCGGATGATTTTAACGGTACAACGCTTGATAAAACAAAATGGGAATTATGTCCTGAAAATGACAGGCAGGGACGCAGTTCGTGGAGAAACGATATGGTTTCCGTCAGCAACGGGTATCTGCATATTAAATTTATGCGTGATAAAGCGCTTGGCAGGAGTAAAACAAATAACAAAGCTCTTGCGGATAACTGGATTCGCGGGGGAGGTATACGCACAATAAGCAAAGATAATTATCCGATATTCGAAAACGGTTACGGATATTATGAAGCGAGAATAAAATTTCCCGCAGTAAGCGGAACATGGGGCGCATTCTGGCTTATGAGCAGGACGCAGTGGATTACGTCAGACGAAGGCATAGACGGTACTGAAATCGACATAGTCGAGACTATTAACAATCATGAAAGCAAGTACAACGCGGCATTGCACTGGAACGGCTACGGCAGTCATCATAAAAGCGCTGGCAGCGGGGGCGTTGCTCTGCCTGTAAATATTTATGACGGGAATTTCCATATATTTACGCTTGACTGGTCGCCGTCTGAATATGTGTTCTACGTGGACGGCAAGGAATTTTGGCGTTCTGACGGCAGCGCTAAATTTAATAACAGCGGCATTAACCAAAACCCTAATTATATTAAATTAACAGTTGAGGGATCCGCATGGGTCGGAATGCTTCCGGAAGGTTTTACAGAAGATGAGATGCTTGTTGATTACGTAAGAGTTTATAATCAACCGCGTAATTAGGAGAAAATCATGAAAAACAGAACAGGAATAATACATCTTAAGAATTCAAGTTATTTAAAGCGTTCATGGATGCTTTATCTTATGCTGGCTCTTCCTATGGCGTTCTTTATCATTTTCCGTTATGTCCCCATGACCAACATTGTAATGGCTTTTAAAGATTACAATATTTTCCAGGGACTATGGTCGAAAGGCTCTCCCTGGGTTGGATTTAAATGGTTTGAAAGAGCGTTTGCATCAAGAGATTTTTGGAATGCCATGCGCAATACATTATGGCTTAACTTTCTTGATCTTCTGCTTGGTTTCCCCGCTCCGATTATTCTTGCTCTTCTTTTAAATGAACTTGTTTTTAAAAGCTTTAAAAAATTTACACAGACTGTTATTTATCTTCCGCACTTCCTTTCATGGATTATTGTTTCAAGTATCGCGTCAAGGCTTTTAGCTCCCACTACCGGCGTAGTCAATATTTTTCTGGTTGAAAATTTCGGAATTGGGCCGATTGATTTTCTTATGGACAAGGGTAAATGGATAGTTACGTACATATTCTTCGGAGTATGGAAGGAAATGGGCTGGGGAACAATAATTTACCTCGCGGCAATTACAAGCATAAACCCTGAACTGTACGAAGCCGCGGAAGTAGACGGCGCGGGACGCTGGCGAAAACTATGGCACATTACACTGCCGGGAATAAAACCGACCATTATAGTTCTGTTAATAATGAATATTGGGCGTATCCTTGGAATAGAACTGGATCGTCCGTATACAATGATGAACAATATTGTAATGGAAGTAGCGGACGTGCTTTCAACCCTTGTATACCGTGTCGGCATAAGATCATTCCAGTATTCTCTGACTGCGGCGATTGGACTTTTCCAATCGGTTATATGCGTAATTTTCCTTGTTGCGGCTAACTCCATGGCAAAGAAATTCGGCGAACGCGGCATTTGGTAAGGAGGGATCATGAAAATTAAATCGAGAAAAGCTATAATCGGTGACATTTTAGTAATTTTGTTCTGCATATTTGTGATCCTGTTATGTATTTTACCGATGCTCAATCTTCTTGCCCAGTCTTTAAGCAGTTCGCAGGCTGTTATAAACAGCAGGGTAAAATTCGTGCCTGTTATTCATAATATACAGGAAAATACTTATAAAACGGGAATAACCCTGGAATCCTACATATATGTTTTTCTGGATAAAGCTTTCGCACGTTCCATGTATTGGACGGCAATTCTCACAGTCATTTGTACTTTATTCTCTCTGACAATGACTATATTATGCGCATATCCTCTTACATACGACTGGCTGAAGGGAAAAGGAATCATCAATACATTAATAATTTTTACCATGTATTTCAGCGCAGGTACAATTCCGAACTACATATTGATGAAAAGCCTGAACCTTCTTAATAATCCGCTGGTTTTGATTATTCCGAACTGTCTTTCGGTATTTAACATGATAATTCTGCGCAGTTTCTTTTTTGGAATTCCTGACAGCCTGCGGGAATCCGCGGAAATTGACGGAGCTAATCCGTTTACAGTACTGGTAAAAATTTATATTCCTTTGTCAGGACCTGTACTGGCTACTCTCGCTCTGTTTTACGCGGTAGGCCGCTGGAACGGTTTCGGAGACGCACTGCTCTATATTAACGCGGCGCCCCAATGGGTCCCAATCCAGCTTAAACTCTGGCAGCTTATTCAAAATATGTCATCAATAGATGTAAGTACAGTGGAAATGGTTTCCGGTGCTATACCGAGAACGTCAGACGCAATAAAAGCCGCGGCTATTATGTTTGCAACAGTCCCCATACTTATTGTTTATCCCTGGCTTCAACGCTACTTTATTGCAGGCGTTACAATAGGAGCAGTAAAAGGATAATTAATTTTTGTTATTATACCTATGGGTATAGATATAAAAAATTTTCAGGAGGATTTTATGAAAAGATTTGTACTGGTTTTGATCATTTCAATGGCAGTTTTTACACCTGCATTTGCAGGCGGTCAAAGTGAGCCTGCAGGAACCGGCAAGTTAACTGTGGAAATGTTTGACCGCGGCACTGATGGCGGAAGGACGAACGCGGCCAACAACGCGTGGACAAACTGGATTAAAGAAAAGGTAAAAAAAGACCTCGACATTGACGTTACCTTTGTACCGGTAGGACGCTGGTCGGAAAATACCGACATTGTAAACCTTATGGCATCCGGCAGCGCCCCCGATCTTTGTTACACGTATAACCAGGATATGATTGGAAACTTCCGCGATCAGGGCGGTATTATGGACATTGCTCCTTACATAGACAAGTATCTGCCCGATTTGAAAAAACTGCTCGGACCCGACCCGGTGTTCACAGGAAAAGATTTTATCAGGCGTAACACTGAAACCGCTAAAGAATTGGAAGGGAAGATTTTTTCTATTCCGAGCGCGCGCGTTGCCCTCGCACAGAGAAACATCTTTATCCGCAAAGACTGGCTGGACAAACTCGGACTAAAAGTTCCGACAAACCTTGCTCAATTCCATGACGCGCTTATCGCGTTCCGCGATAAGGACCCGGGCAATGTCGGAAGAAACAGAATCGTACCGTATGGGCAAAACAGTGACGCCCGCTGGGGGCTTGCCGATCTTATTAACAACAGTATTCAAAGAAATCTCAACGACAGGGACAGGTGGATAAACGACGTTCACGAATACTATCTTTCCATGCCCGGATACAAAGAAGGCGTGCGCTTAATGAATACATGGTACAACGAAAAGCTCATCTATCAGGACTTCCCGCTTATGACTACCGCCGATGATTTTTACAATCAGATTAAGAGCGGCGTAGTCGGCGCTTTCAGTCAGAACTGGGACCTCCCTTACAGGACGGACTATAGGATTAACGAAGAACTGGCGAAAAACGTGCCGGGCGCTTCATTTATTCCTATAGACATCGGGTTGAACAACAAGAGCATGATGGATAAACCCGGTCTGCGTATTTTCATTCCTTCCTATTCCAAGAATCAAATAGACGCTCTGCGGTATCTTAACTGGCTTGCCAAGTATGAAAACTTCCACTTCCTTCAGGTTGGAACAGAAGGCGTAAACCATGATCTGGTAAACGGTATTCCCAGAATAAAAGCCGCCACCGGTCAATGGATTCAAAACTCCTCACAAAATATTGACATAACAATGCCGTTGAACGGCGTTGAAATGGGAAGTCAAGAGCAGAACTCCAGAGTGTTGGCGCTTGGTTACGGCAATGTTCCAACCGACACTATCGTAAACGCCTACAGCATTTCCGTTAAAAACGCGCGCGCCCCGGTTGTCCGTCAGGTTACCACAAACGTAAACCAATATGCTCAAACCTTAAAGGACAAGGCTGACGCTCTCCTCGCCCAGGCGATTAGGGCAAGTCCCGCAGACTTTGACCGTATTTATGATGCAGGTTACAAAGACTGGCTTTCATCAGGCGCTCAGGAAGTAATTAACGAAAGAACAAGTCTGTGGCCCAGGTAATTAAGTAAGAACAAATCAAATTGTTTAGCCTGACCACAAACGGTCAGGCTTTTTTTACAGAAATTTGTATTTATACTTTTTTATAACACCTGTTCAAGCACGTAAAAAACATTTTCATCAGTACCGAAAATTATCCTCTTTCCGGCGATGACAGGAGCGGACAGTATTGACCCGTCAGTCTCCATCTGCCAGAGAAGCCTGCCGTCCCGCGCTGAAATACACACGAGCTGCGGTTTTCGCACCTCATCTCCAAGCAAACCGAAATAAACCCTGCCTGCGGACAGTGTCGGCGCGGAACTGACTGGGGTGTCAAAGACCCGTTCCCAGCGAAGAACACCGCTGTCAGCGTCAAAAGCGCGGGCTGCGCAATCGCCGCCTGTAAAAATAACCAGATTCTTCAAGACAATCGGAGCCATAAAGTCCAGCAAATCAATGTTTCTTAAAAAATATCTGTATTCATTTTCCAGATTAAATAAAGGCATCTTACCATCACAGTGCTGTTCCCACTCAATTCTTCCGGTATTCCTGTTAATGGCGTAATAACTAAGCTCCGTTCCGTAACCAATACCCGCTGTTCCCATGTATAAAAGATTTCCGCGTATCGCGCAAAATGAATACCATGTAGCGTTAATTTGATGATACGGCAAAAACCACAGGAACTCCCTCTTATTAATATCAAAAGGGCCGACCTGATCCACACTTGGGCCTGTCGCAAAATACATAATGTCATCAGCCATAAGGAAGGTAAAGTTATACCAGCCGGGATTATCAATACTGAATTGTTCCTTGCCGTCAGGAGAAAGAAAATAAACAGCGTCCGCGTCGCCTACAAAAACAATATAATCCCCGTACCGCTCTACCTGGGAATTTATCTGGCTGTAAACAGGAAAGTTCCAAATCTCCTGCCCTGTTTCGCGTGACAGCGCATAGAGTTTGCCGTCTTTGCTTCCAAAATAAATTTGTTCCTTGTCGGCATAGGGTATCGAATTAATTTCCGCCCCGCTTTTAAAAACCCAGCGCATATAACCGCTTTCAGCGTCAAGGGCGTAAAAGTTACCGTCATCCGAGCCGAAGTAAATGGTATCTCCCATAACCACAGGCGGATTTAATGACCGTATTTTTTCATCGCTGTCCTGAAGTTTAATTTTCCAGCGCAGACCGAGCGGCGGAGTTATACGCGATGAGCTTACCCCTCGGCCTCCCTCTCCGCGGAACTGAACCCAGTCCGCCTTGCGTGAACAGCCTGAAATAATCACGATAATTAAGCAAACAAAAAGAAACTTTTTCATAAGTATGCCAATCCCCGCAAACTGAAAACACGTATAACGCTTTTACTTATTCCCGACCGCCGTGTAGTTTTTAAAATATTCCTGTATTCATCTTTTAACAGAAGAAAGCGCTTTTCCATTTCTGCGTTATCCGCGAATTCACGCCAGCGCAGTTCGGAATAAAGGGAAGCAAATTCCCTGAAATGGGGGTTTCCCTTTACGCCTGCTCCGGCAGGGAATAATTCCGCGTATTCAAGAGCGGTCTTTGAAGCAGGCTTTACAGGCTTGCCGTCCGCCGCAAGGCGGGCAAGGAGCAGAAGGTAAAGCGAGCGCACTCCCCTTCTGCCGCCTTTGCGAGCGTTAAAAAACAAGAGCGCTTCCCGTCCGTACCTGAGAATATACGCGCAGACAAGAGCGAAAACAGCCATGACACCGGCAGTCTTTAACACTGCCCGCCAAGGAAATTTCCGTACGTTGGAAAAAACCTTATTTTGATCCAGAACGGGAACTACAACATCCCATGTATTAACATCCCCTGCTCCCATAGGCGGCATGGCAAATTGGGTCGCTTCAAAATCAAGCCAGCCGTAATCGGGAACATAGAACTGCGTCCATGAATGGGCGTGACGATTAGTTACCATGTAAAGGTTGTTGAACGGAAATTGCTGCAGAAAGAGAATTTTCTCGCGAAGGGAAGCAATCCCTTTAAGATGCGCCTTGGTTTGGAGACTCTCCGAAACAAGATAGCCTGTTACAACACGGGACGGGATACCGGCAAGCCTGCCGAGAAGAGCAAGAGTATTGGAAAATTCAACGCAGTTTCCTTCTTTTGTATCTAAAAGAAATTCTTTTAAAGCGGCAATTGATTTATCATCCCCAGCATTCAAATCGTACTGATATTCGGAAAAGTTAAAAAGTATTGCTATAATTTTTTCAAGATATTCGTTAACAGGCTCAAGATTTTCCGCCCTTTCGGAAAAAATCTCCCAAAAATATCTGTCATTCTTAATAATGTCTTCACGGACTTCCCGCCAGTTTTCCAGCGCACTGTCAAGCCAGCGGGAAAAAATCTCCATGTCGTTTTTATCTAGTGGAAGTTCAAGATAATGATCCAGCGAGGATTTTTCAAAATTGCTGAAATTATGCGAAGGCGTATTAACAAGTTTTATGGGATCACCGTAATGAGTATTTGAAACAACCTGATGAATATAACGCAGAGGGCCTGAGTCTTCACTGAGAATTGTAGGGTCAATTGAGACAGGGCGCCAGGGTAGGTATTTCTGCGGCAAAACTGAAAGCGCAAAAATTTCCTGCTTCCTTCTGCCAATATCAACCTCAGGCTCATTGTTAAACCACGTAACAAAAAACCGCTGTTTGACAATACGGTTAATCGGCTCTTCCTGACTCAGTAGAAATCCTTCTACCGGATCAAGCTTTCCGAGAAACGTGTCTCCCATATACACAGGCTCGTTATCTGAAGCTACAATCATCACCATATATTGACGGTTATCCTTCGAACCGCCTTTTCCGTTCCTGTTCCTCCCTGTTACATTCTTCCACTCATATTCGGAAATACCGCGCAATTCCGGTTGATTTCCGTTTTTATCCCGAGGAATTGTCCTGCGGCCTTCTCTCCTGCCGTCCGCCTCCCTGGGTATGCCGCGCTCCGATTCTTCCTTGAATTTTTCAGGCACTCTCTCGGAAATTAAATTTTTGATTATCGTATTACGTACAAAGTCGGGAGGCAGGACAACAAGAACCATTACAAGAACTGCAAGAGATGAAAAGAAAAAAACCGTTCCTTCTTTTCCCGATCCTTTTGAGCCGTTCGGATAAAGGCAAAAGTAAATTACAACACTGTGAAATAAAAAAACCGCCGCTGTCCAGACAAGGATAAACTGGGTTAAAGCCATGCTTTGCCCCGCAATGTCCTCTCCCGATCTTGAAAGCGAAAGAAGGCGCAAACATACCCACGCCATAAAAAATGGTTCTACCACAGCGGGTTTTGCCCAGCGAGGATAATGAAACAATAAATAGGTAAGCGAAAAACTTATAAGCCCGGCAAAAAACGGCGTAAACGCTGCAGCGCCGAAACCTCCCGCTAATACAGAAAGCAGAATCAGCGTAAAACCCGCAGCAAGAAACCTGTTACGCAAAATATTGGTACGGCTTCCTGAAAACGGTTTCCCTTCCGGTAAAAACGCAATAAACGCTTCAAGAGGAATGATAACAAACCATTGCAATACGCCTATACGATCAAAAGAAACTGAAATTCCGGGATGAATGAATATCAGCATCAGTACGCTGAAATAGAAAAAAAACCTCAAAATGAAAAGTATGACCGCGCGTTTATTCACAATTTTGTCTCCGCATAAATCATTTCTACCCTGTTGGCATGAGCGCCTAACTGTCTGACTTTCCCGCCTGAAAACCATTGCGGAAGAGGTATACAGCCCATTGCAGGAAAACTGCTGATAAATAATTTTTCCGGTTCTGTTACCGCCGCAGTTTTTTTCTCGGTTGGTTGAATTAAAAAAAGCGAAACGGGACGCGGGTTACAAGCAAGAAGAAAACCGGAAAGCCCCGCATCACAGGCGGTTGAAAATACATAAAGCTCTCCCGCGTTTGCAGGCAATATTTCCTCGTTGCGCGGCGGTGAAAACGGCAGACCCGCAAGCTCCTCAAGAAAAGCGTCAAGGTCTTCTGTGTCTTCAATTACCCAGTTTCCCTGAGCGGCGCGGACATGAAAAATATACGAAGACTGCTGTTCCTGCAAATTACGCAAAAAATGCGAAAGCCTCGCCTTTGCGCGATCCAGCAGCCAGAAAGCCTGCAATGACACTTTGTTTGCGGAACCGTAATTACGAAAGTATATTTCTATTTTACTGACTTTCTCCTGATTATCGGGAGATATGCGCGTAATAAGAGCGTCAATCTTATCTGAACTTTTCCAGTTGATGTCGCGGAAACGGTCTCCCGGAGTGTACTCCCTCATGTAGTACCGCTCCTCATCGCTTGAATGTTTGTTGCGCCTGTCTTCCGCGCCCGATTGCGCTTTTATATAGTAGTTCTTCGCAAAACACGGTGCGCTTCTTACCTTCACTGTCCTGCGCTGCGGAATTCCGCAGGAAAAGGAAAAAAAACCGAAAATATCCCGCAGACGGCAAAAACCTTCACCCTGAAAAACACCCGATACGGGAAAATCCAGCGAAAGCCGAGCCGTATCTTCTCCCCTTGACGCCGAAGTTTCGGCTAACACAGGACAGCCGGCGGATGTACCGGCGGATGTACCGGCGGAAGTATCAACCGGAATACCGGCAGGGAAAAAACGTCCTCGTACAACAAAATGCAGACGGAAAAACAGCGGAATACGAGCGTCAAGACCTGTAACAACAGAATTTTCGCCTGAGTTAGCTGTCATCGGGAAAGGCAGTTTCCAGCCCGCCTCCAGCAGTTTTAGCTTTTGTGATTTCCATGAACCGATAACGGCAAGAATTAACAGGAGAAGCAGCGCAGCAGCGGACAAAAATATTTCATAGGAATTACGCGCAAGAAGGGAACGGACAAGAATTACAATTGAAATGACAATTACAGCGCCGCCTGTCAGCGTAAAAATCGGTCTGAAAAAAATGCGACGCGGCAATGCCATCAGAACTGATCCCTCTTTGGCTCAACAGGAACCGAATTTAAAATACTTTGCAGCGGCGTCTCAGGCGGTATGGAAGGATCACGGGTAACAATACGGTGCGCCATTGAGTGAATAAATATTTCCTTTATTATATCAACAGGAACATAGTCCATACCGCGGCATAAAGCGAGAGAACGGGCAAGGCGCGAAATACGCACGCCGGAACGAGGACTTGCCGGAGTTTCAATATCGGGGTGCACCCTTGTCAGTCTTACGCATTTAACAAGGTACGAAGTTACATCAGCGTGCATATGCACTTCGTCAACCATTTTCTTCCAGCGGATTAAATCCGCGCTGTCAATAACGCTGTCAAAATTGTTCCACGCGTCAATTCTGCCGTGTCTGTTGATAATTTCTTTTTCATCTTCTTCACCGGGATAACCGAGCGAGAGGCGGATCATAAAACGGTCAAGCTGGGGAACAGGCAAGGGAAACAGGTGGACGCCTTTAAGATTCATTGTAGCTATAATAAAAAACGGATCATGCAGACGGTACAGTTTTCCTTCTATGGTAACGCTTTGCTCCTCCATAACTTGAAAAAAACTTCCCTGCGTTTTTGGGGTAAGCAGGTTGATTTCATCACATAACACAAAATGCGCAAAGATAGGCCCTTTGTTGAAGATCAGTTCTCCCGAATGTCCTAAAAAACGGTTATAGCCGAGTATATCCTGCGGAAGAAGATCGACCGTACACTGGATACGGCTGAACCCTTCCATTTTGGCGGCACTGCTTCCGGCATCGCCGTTATTGACGACCGCCGCCATATCCTCAGGCCTCCAGTGGATAGACTGAGCCAACGCCCTAGCAAGAGAAGTTTTTCCCACTCCGTGGGAATCCGCAAGAATTACATGACCTCCGGCAATCCATGCCGCAATAATGTATTCGAGTTTTTTCGCGTCAACAGATATCAGCTTCCTGATATTGTTTACCAAAAGTTCAATTGATGATTTTACCTGAGAATCCATAATCTATAGTAACTTAAAAATAAATAATTAACAATGGACTTATTCGATAGACTATAAGTTACACAAAATTTCTTCATTCCAAAATTCACTTTCATCAAGCCATACAGCATTAGGTTTATCAACTTCTCGTTCAGCTTCAGCCAGTTTTTCCGCAAAATAAGCTGACTGTGCTTTTTGGGATAAATAATCTATATAATGTACTGCTTCTTCAAATAACGCATTCGGCAATGTTTCGGTTTTTCGTATCAATAATTCGGTTTCAAACATTATTTTTACTCCTGCCTATAATATATAGCTTTTCGGTATCTTTGGAAAGCTATCAAAGAGCTTTCAACCACGCAAAGCATTTTTTCCAACCCATTGTAACTTCCATTCAAAAAAGTCAAAGCCGCAATTATCCCTTACGGTGGCAGAGCAAAGCTCTTCCGGCACAGAGCAATAGCAATCTTACGGAGCCCTCCAACCCTGCGGGTTGATGAGCCTTCGAACCGAAGGTTCGCAGGCGGCGAAGCGTATACCGACCTGTTGAGACGAAGTAATATTTACTTTTTACAATTAATTATTCCTTTTACTATTAATTAGTAATATATTATTCAACTGCAACTTGAAAATTATCTTCATATACTACTTTTCCAACAAAATTTGTATATACAATATCATATTCTATATTATATTTTTCCAATAAATTTATTAACGGAATTAATTTCTCAATCATATATTTTGTGGTTTTTGTTTTAAACCATGTAATATATTTTTTTGGATTTCCTTCTTCGTAAAAAGGAGGATTTGGTAAATTTTCATTAAACCATTTTTCAATATCTAAAAATAATTGTTTTTCTTCATCAGTTGTATTGAACGTATAATAACTATTATTAATAACATGATGACAAGCACCAAATATACCTACTGGTTTACCAGTTCTACCTGTATACCGTACCTGAATTCTTACATATTTTTGTATATTTTCTATTTCCATAAAATTTTCTATTTATACTTTATAACAATATAAAAAATATTGCAATATATATTTTATAATATTATTTCAGATTTATTCAAATATTATTTCACCTAACGTTAAAGCTGTAACTGACGTTTGGGGTAGGTTATAGGGCGTTGCGAAGCAACGACCCCTGCCCCAAATGTGCTGGAGCAAAACCTTGCAGAGGGCGTAAGCCCGAACAAGGTTTTGCGGAAGCCAAGCCGCCGTAAGGCGGCGAAGCAGTTACAGACTTGTTAAACGACGATTTTGTTTTTTTATATTTTTAATTAAATATATTTTAAAATATTCAAATAAATATTTTATTTTTTCATGTATATTTAAATATTTAAACAATTCGATAATACCAATTATTACACCAATAAAAATACCAAGAATGTATGTTCCTTTAATAGTCGTTCCAGCCGGAGCATGTTTTCCAGAAGGACTTTTTGAGCAATTTCTTAAGACCATTAACTTTCTTCTGTTAAACTTTTGATAACAATATTTACAAAGATACGCCAAAAATTATAATAACCTCATAATTTTTGTTTATAATTATGCAAAGTATTTGCGACTGCTTTTCCAATTTCATAATTAGAAGTCATTATCCTAAAGGAAGCTTCATCTCCATTTTTAATTTTTATTTCACAATATTTCATTATTGGAATTTTACGATTATTTCCAAAACGCTTGTCTGGACCGCCATCCTTATTAACATATAACCAAGTTGATCCTATTTCTTCACTATCAGACGGAACTTCATTATCTTCTCTAAATTGTGATGTTGATAATTGTATTTCCATTTTATCATAAAATATTGGTTCTAATTTATTTTGATTATAATAATATATTACATCAGGAAAAAAATAAAGAAAATTTCCTATACTAGGCGTAAAGACATTTGTTTCTATACTTTTTATAGAGGATTCATAAAAATAAACTTTTTTTCTTAAAACACTTGATGTTGCACCAGCATGTCTTTTTGGATCATTATGCCTATCAGCTGTTTTTACGCTCCATATTATTTCAGATTCATCAATTTTTGATATTTCCTCATAAAAAGCTTGTAATATTTTCTCTTTTTTAGGTGATATATCATAAAGCAGACAAGGTTTTTTTATTTTTGTAGAATTAAAAAATAAAATTAATCCTAGGAGCAATACTATGAAGAAAAAAATCCCTCCTCTTTCATCAAACATAACTTCAAAAGCATCACTAAATCCAACAAGAAAAGAAAGTAAAATTATAGTAAATATAAAAAGACCTGATAATGAAAGTAATATTATTGAAAAAACAAATTTACCTTTTTTTGATTTTTTATATAAACGCATATTGATATCTTCTATTACACTGTTATGGTCTGAGTCTTTACAGCCTTTTTTTGAGTATTGCTTATATGAATTTCCTGATTCGTCCATACGAACTACGTTTACTAATCTTCCTCTACCAATTTTAGAATAAGATTGATTTTCCATTAATTGCCGTGAATCATTATCAAAACCAAAGTAGTAACCACCAGTTTTGTATATACTAAAATAAAAGTCCATTTTAAATACCTCCTACAGCTAATTTTATTCTATTTTATAACTAATATTTTTATTTGTCAATATTGTTTTTACAAATATTGCAAAATTGTCGTTTAACTTCTTTTAACCATATACATTTAACACTTTTATGAATGAATATAAATTATTGTAAATTACAATATAACAAAAGTATCAATTATCGCAAAGACAGCTGAAAATTTATCTTCTCCCTTCCATATGGATAAAATCCAAAGCGTTGGATAAAAAAAGTAACGTTGGGTAAAAATTTACCGATACAGAGCAGTTTTAAAAAATAAAAACAGCGAAATTAGAGAATAGAAAACAAAGGGGTGGTTATCCTTGTTTTTCAAAGTAATTTACTGACTCCAACCCCATAAAGTGTTTATCTTGCGTCCACAAAATACAATTGAAATTTATATTTGTCGCATAAATAATACTATCAGCCAGAGGCAGTTTGTGGTCTTTCCCTAACTTTGCGGCAAATAATGGTAATTCATCAGTCAACTCAATAATTTTTCCCTGCCTCATATGTGCAATAGCAAATAATGCGTCATCTTCATTTCTTTCAAATAACAGTTTCTTAAACACTTCATATATTGTTATTGTAGGAATTATTAATTCATCAGTATTTTCTATTATTTCAGAGATTACATTTCCTGCTTCAGTGTCTGCAAAATATTCGAGCCATAACGAGGAATCGATTATATTCATATTCTATCGCTGTCTCGTATTATATTTGTGTCAATCCCTTTAAATATACCCTTTAATTTTTTTATTGATTTAATAGGAATTAATTCTATCCTGTTATTGTAGGAAATAACTTCAAAGGAAGTTCCTGCTTTCATACCGAATGTTTCACGAATTTCCTCAGGAAAAATCAATTGATACTCATTGGAAAGTGTAACTGTATTCATTAAAATCTCCTTTTTAAAATGTAATGTTAGTAAATAATAATATCAAGTAGGTTAAAAAGTCATCTTGTAACAGGTTTGTTTATGCGCCTGTTTCTACTGCATACCCCGAAGAAGTTCCCTTGGTTTGCTTCCCTGCGCCGGACCGACAACTCCGTTATGTTCCATTTCATCAACCAGCCTTGCAGCGCGGTTAAAGCCTATTTTCAGCCGGCGCTGAATATAACTTGCGCTTGCCTTGCCTTGCTGATAAACAATTTCCAGAGCTTTTTCGTAAAGCGGATCATCGCCGTCAGAAAAAAGAGAGCGGTCGTGCTGCTCTTCTTCTTCCTCAAAGAAAATTTCATCGTCAATGTATTCAGGCTCACCGAGAGTTTTTACATACTCGACAACCGCCTCAACTTCTTCTTCTGAAATAAAAGCGCCCTGCATTCGAATTGGGAACGGATCAACAACACCCGAATAAAGCATATCGCCCTTGCCCAAAAGTTTTTCAGCGCCCACCATGTCAATGATGATGCGGCTGTCAGTCTTGCTTGCGACCATGAATGCGATACGGCTGGGAATGTTTGCCTTGATAAGACCTGTTATTACATCAATCGAAGGGCGCTGTGTCGCAAGCACAAGATGAATACCTACGGCGCGGCTCATTGCCGCAAGTCTTGCTACAGTTGATTCAAGCTCCTTGCCCGTTGTTGTCATAAGGTCTGCAAACTCATCAATTACTACAACGATGTACGGCATATGTTCCTGCGCGATATTCTTCTCTTTGATACGTTTGTTGTAATGACGAATATCCCGCACTCCGACAGAATCAAGACAGGCGTAGCGGCGCTCCATTTCATAGATACAGTACTGAAGAGCCTGAAACGCCTTTTTCGGTTCGGTAATTACCGGCGTCAGCAGATGCGGAATATCATTGTAAAGTTTCAGTTCAACAATTTTCGGATCAATAAGTATAAGTCTGCAATCCACAGGATGAAGCTGATAGAGTATAGAAAGAATAAATGAATTTACGCAGACCGATTTCCCCGAACCTGTCGCGCCTGCAATTAAAAGATGAGGCATTTGAACAAGATCGACTGTCTGCGCTTCGCCTGAAATATCTTTTCCCATAACAACGGGAATCTCCATATTCTTGCCGGATTGAAGCTCGCCTTCAATTAATTCCCTGAAAGAGACAATGTTCCGCTTGGCGTTCGGCACTTCGATACCTACGGCATGTTTTCCAGGAATGGGAGCGACAATGCGCACGGAAGAAGCGGCAAGACGCAGAGCGATGTTGTCCTGTAAGCCGACAATTCTTGAAAGTTTTACGCCCGGCGCGGGAAGAATCTCGAACATTGTAATGACAGGCCCTTTTCTTATACCTGTAACTTCCGCTTGAATCTTAAATTCTTCCAGTGTTTCTTTGAGCGCCATTGCGGCATCCCTTGTAGCCTGATCAATAATCCAGTATTCGCCGTCAGGGTATTCGTTCAATATATCAATCGGTATCTTGTATTTTTTATACGAAGCGCTTCCGTGCTTTATGTTTTTTTTGCGAACCTGTTCACTGTGTACAGCCGCCGCATGTTCAGCTTCTTCAAGAGCGCGTATAACAGTGTCGTCATTATTCGGTTTAAAATCTTCTTCAACCGTTAATGCTTCAACTTCTTCTAATTCTTCAGCTTCATTTATTTCTTCAATAATTGCAGGAACAGTTTCTGTAACTTCTTTTTCTGTAACATAATCTGAAACAGGCGCATAAGGAACAACAGCGGTATTACTCTTCTCAGTTTCAGTTTCATTTATGGCGGCAGTTTCCTTGACTATCTTCGGAGGCGGAAGCAGTCTTGAGTATCTGCTGCGAATTGCAGGCCCGTTCTCTCTTTGGAAAATCGTATTTTTCAAAACCTGCAAAAACAGAACTTCAATTACTGTTAGAAAAATAATTAACAGGCTGAAACCGGTTTTGCCCGTAAAATTCAACAATGCAAATTGCGCTGAGCGTACCTCAAAATCACGGGTAAATGAAAACCCGACAACAAGCGTCATAAAAGGGAAAATAGATGCGCCCAGAATGAAAATGCGATCAGGCCGCCAGCGAGGATCAGCAAGAATAAACGCGGCATAAGCTAAATGCACGGGAATTAAAAAGGACAGAATCCCAAAAGAGCGGGTAAAAAACATCCCCGGAACAGCAGGAAAAAAGCCTGTTCCAAACAGGGAAGAAAACATTGAAAACCCAATCAAAATACTGCAGAGAGCCAAAAGAACAGACAATCCTACAGTAACAGAGCGGAAATTCAGAAACTTGTCTGCGGAAATATTAAACTTTATGTCTGTTATGTTTTGCAAAGCGCATAGTCCTCCGCTTCATTATCGGCATTTAAGAAAAAAGATTGACAGTTCATCATGGTTAAAGTACCATTTATTAATGCAGGAACGGCGGAAGGATTTACGCAGTCATTCCATAGGCAGAGCTTATATAGACTGTATACCGGAAGGCAATGTTTTTCTGAAGAATCTGAGCATAACCGGCTGCTGTCTGGAATGTACCTCCAATGCAGAAAAAATAAAGCTAAATGAAGTTTATTCAATAACCGTTGATCCTGAAAACGAATCAAAAATCAGTAAATTTTATATACGTGCAAAATGTATGTGGATACATAAATTAGACTCTTCCTGTGAGATTGGTTTCCAGATAGGCGTTTCTCCAAGCGGAAAAGATTTTCAGAATTATGTTGATTATCTTTCTTATCATTCAAATACATAAAAATGAGCGATGATTTTTCCAACGGAATAAAGATTTCTTCCCGTCCGCCGAATTGCCTGAAATGCGCTTTTTTCAAAGTAACGTGGGAAGCTGCATTTCCGCGTTCATGTGAGATTTTCTCTATTAAGTGCAGCAACTTACCGTCTCAGGAAGTGTTCCGCGCTACCGGGGCAAATTGCCCTTCTTTTAAATTAAAAGAAGGATTGAAAAGTTAAACGGCTTGTTGAATTATTAATCGCCTAAACAAGTGCCGACAGCTCTTGCAGTATCAAGCATATAATGATCCTCAGGAACATTTTTAACCTTGCCTTCGGGAACGCTTAAATCGGCGGATGCTATTTCATTGCCGTTAAGCGTAACCATGCGGCCGTATTTTCCTTTAGCGAGAAGTTCCGCCGCGGCGATTCCGAGGCTGGTAGCAAGAACACGGTCAGACGCGCTCGGAACTCCTCCGCGTTGCACATAACCCAGAACTGTCGCTCTTGTTTCCATTTCAGTCGCTTCCGCTATTTCGCGCGCAATACGGTAGGCGGCGGAAGGCCCGTTTTCCAGACGGTATTTTTTACGTTCTTTTTTATCCATCTGCGCTTCTTTTACGGAAAGCGCACCTTCGGCGGCAACTACAATTGAAAATGTTTTCCCCGATCTTGCGCGTTTATCAAGATGGCTTGCAATTTCATCTATCTTATACGGAATCTCAGGAATGAGAATTACGTCTCCGCCTCCCGCAACTCCGGCGTA
>JAITFK010000069.1 GCA_031281555.1 Treponema sp.
TCTCTTCCGACAAGGGAACTTATCGCCGACTCGATTGAATGTATGGCGACCGCTCACGCATTTGACGCTCTTGTCTTTATCCCCAACTGCGACAAGATAGTGCCGGGTATGCTGATGGCATCGGCTCGGCTCAACCTTCCGTCTGTTTTTGTTTCAGGCGGACCGATGCTTGCAGGGCGCAAGGACGGAAAACCGCTGACGCTTACCACAATGTTTGAGGCGGTAGGCGCTGTAGCAGCAGGGAAGATCAGCGAAGCGGAACTTGAAGAGCTTGAAAACCTTTCCTGCCCGGGCTGCGGCTCTTGCGCCGGAATGTTTACGGCAAACTCGATGAACTGCGTAACCGAAGCGCTTGGTATGGCTCTGCCGGGCAACGGCACTATCCCTGCCGTAATGGCTGAACGTATCCGCCTAGCCAAAAAAACAGGAATGTTAATCTTGGACGTACTTAAAAAAGACCTGCGTCCTAAAAGCATACTCACAGAAAAAGCGTTCATGAACGCCCTCGCCCTCGACATGGCGCTAGGCTGTTCTACAAATACCGCTCTTCATCTTCCCGCCATAGCAGGGGAAGCGGGCTTCAAACTCGATCTGGAACTTCTTAACAAGGTAAGCGCGGTTACTCCCAACCTTTGCCGCCTTGCCCCTGCGGGAAAAGACGCAATCGAAGACCTGCACACGGCCGGAGGAATTCCCGCCGTCTTAAAAGAACTTTCCAAAAAGAACCTTGTCGATCTAAAAGCAGCCACAGTGTACGGCTGTCTCGGCGACGCGTTGAACAAAGCGGAAAACCGCAACAGCGATGTCGTAAGACCGATTGAAAATCCCTACTCGGCTACAGGAGGACTAGCCGCCTTGAAAGGAAACATCGCTCAGGATGGCTGTGTCGTAAAGCGAAGCGCCGTAGCGCCTTCCATGTTGAAACACGAAGGACCGGCGAGAGTTTTCGATTCCGAAGAAACGGCATTTGACGCTATCATGGGAAAGAAAATAAATTCAGGAGACGTTGTCGTTATTCGTTACGAAGGACCGAAAGGCGGACCCGGCATGAAGGAAATGCTTGCTCCCACGGCGGCTCTCGCAGGCATGGGGCTTGACGATAAAGTCGCCCTGATTACGGACGGACGTTTTTCAGGCGCATCCAAAGGAGCGTCTATAGGTCACGTCTCGCCCGAAGCGGCTTTGGGCGGAAACATCGGCATCATTAACGAAGGCGACATAATCGCCATCGACATTGACGGGCTTTCTATAAACGTAAAGATAAGCGATGAAGAAATTGAGCGGCGGCGGAAAAATTGGAAACTTCTTTCCAAGAACCCTATGGGCTGCCAAGCCCACGGTTACCTTGCCCGATATGCGGCGCAAGTAGGATCAGCCGCGTCAGGAGCGGTTTTTAATGATCCTAATAAAGGAGATTAAAATGCAGTACACAGGCGCGCAAATATTGGTTGAGTCTTTAATTGAGCAGGGAGTGGATACTATTTTCGGCTATCCCGGCGGCGCAGTCTTGAATCTATACGATGAGCTTTACAAACACAGCGATAAGATTCGCCATATCCTTGTAAGCCACGAACAGCACGCCGCCCACGCTGCGGATGGTTATGCCCGCTCCACAGGGAAAACAGGTGTGTGCTTAGCAACTTCGGGACCGGGAGCGACAAATCTTATAACGGGAATCGCCACGGCGTATATGGATTCAACTCCGTTGGTTGCAATTACAGGCAACGTCCCCACGGGGATTTTGGGCAAGGACAGCTTTCAGGAAGTGGACATTACAGGCATTTCCATGCCGGTTGTAAAACACAACTGGATTGTAAAAAAAGTTGAAGATCTTGCAGAAGTGATCCGCGAAGCGTTTGAGCTTGCCGCCTCCGGCCGTCAGGGGCCTGTACTCATCGACATACCTAAAGATGTTACCGCACTGACCGCCGAATGGAGTCCGAGCGTGAACGCTTTCAAGAAAAAGAAAAGCGAGTTAAAAGATAAAACTCTTTCCGCGCGGGCGAAACGCCTTGATGAACGCACAACAAGGGTAAGTTTTACAATCGAGGAAATTGAAGAAGCCGCCGAAATGATCAGGGAAGCAAAGCTGCCCTTGCTCTACGCCGGAGGTGGAGTCATAAGCTCAGGCGCGGAGGAGGAACTTATAGCGCTTGCCGAAAGATTGAACGCACCCGTAGCGTTAAGCCTGATGGGAATAGGGGCGATACCGAAGGATCACCGCCTGTGTACTGGGCTTATCGGAATGCACGGAACTGTGGCTAGTAACAAAGCTACGCAGAAGACGGACTTGCTTCTTGCTATAGGTGCACGTTTTTCCGACCGCGTAACAAGCAAACCGGATATGTTCGCAAAGACAGCAAAGGTGATTCACTTTGACATAGATCCTGCGGAGATAAACAAGAACATTGAAACTCACGCGTGGGTGATAGGAAATTTAAAAGACACTCTTGGAAGTCTCTTGTCAAAACTTCCGGCTCGCCTTGAAACTGAATGGGACGGTGAGATTGACAAATGGAAAACCCATCTGCCTCAAACTTACACTCATGAGGTTACATTTGCCAAAAACGCCCTCCACCCCCGTTTTATTATAGAAGAAACAGCGAAGGCGCTGGGGCCGGAAACAATCGCCGTTACCGATGTAGGTCAGCATCAGATGTGGGCGGCGCAATTCTTTCCCGCAGAGAAACCAAGAACATTTATCAGCTCAGGCGGACTTGGAACTATGGGCTTTGGTCTTGGTGCGGCTTGCGGCGCAAAAGTCGCCAATCCTCAAAAACCTGTGGCGCTTTTTACAGGAGACGGCAGTATCAGAATGAACTGCGCGGAGATGGCAACCCTCACTAACAATAAAATCCCGCTCCTGATAATTATCTTTAACAACGGAGTTCTCGGCATGGTAAGGCAGTGGCAGAGTTTCTTTTACGAAAGCAGGTACTCGCAGACAACTCTGGGAGCCGCTCCTGACTTCTTAAAACTTTGCGAGGCGTATGGTATTACCGGTTTCCGAGCGGGAGACAGGGAGTCTTTTAAGAAAGCGCTCCACAGTGCCGCAGAAGAACTGTCCGCCGGAAGAGCAGCGCTAATTGAGGCTGACATCGACCGTGATGAGAATGTACTGCCTATGGTTCCGTCCGGCAAACCTATTGACGAGCAGATTTTATAAAAAGATTAATTAGCATATTTACTTTTCCAACTCTTTGTCAGAAAATAGATTGTATGTATTCAATGATTTATCATGTTCTTCGCCTTTGGAAAAAGTATATTGATTACCATTTATTAGGCGAATAAACCATTTGGATTGTTCTACTTGTTTGAAATATCCCATTGTAAATTTATTATCATAAGGTCCGGCGGCTTGCACATAATATTTTTGGTCAAAATTACGCTTTAGGACAAAGTATTCTGATAGATAGAATATTTTTTCAAATTTTACATCGCCAAAATTAGGATCTGTTAATGATTGGTAGATAATGTATGTTGCCAACACTTTTCATTTCAAAAATGCCTTTTCTTCGACATCGTTTTCTTTTGGTACTATTGCATCTTGGGTAAATTCAAAGGCTTCTGCTACAGGTTTTTCCTTCCATATCCCCGCCAATATTTCTTCTATCCGTTTTTTGGCTTCGGTTTTCAGAAAACGAATGCTTTCTACAGCCGCCATTTGTTTATCTAATTTTTCTACGATTTGTTGTTGAATTTCAAGTGAAGGGATAGGGAAACAAAATTCTTTTAAAAATGATTCTGGAACTCTTTTATGCCCAGACGCTCCTGTCATTTTCTCTTTTGCCAATTCTCTGAATTTCTTAGAACGTAAGAAATAGTAAATATATTTTGGAATTAATTTTCCTGATTTTGCTCTAAATACATGAAATTCAGTAGAACCAAAGCCTATTCCATTCGTTAAATCCTTAACTAATGCTGTTTTTCCATTTTCCATACACGGAGTTATTTTGGCAAAAATTACATCATTATTTGTAAAATATGTATAACCTTTTTTTACTTCAAATAATGGTCGTTCCTGTGGTTTTATAATCATCCCTGAAATATCATCAACGGATTCCATTGGGACGAAAGAGACTAACTCATCTTCTGTTATATCTATTTGTTTTGAAGGATTTAAAATTGCAAATTCATCAATATTTTTCTTTTCATATTTTAAAAAAATCTCATAGTCAATCTCATTCACTTCTTCTATTTTTTCCACTCCTTCAATTATCTGCTTCTGTTTATTAATTTTTTCTACAATTTTGTTTTGAATTTCGAGAGAAGGGAGAGGAATTTGGAGTTTTTCAATAAAATCAGGTTTGCTTCTTCCTTTTACTCCGCCCG
Source organism: Treponema sp. (assembly GCA_031281555.1). GTDB lineage: Bacteria > Spirochaetota > Spirochaetia > Treponematales > Breznakiellaceae > WQXQ01. The sequence goes on from JAITFK010000069.1 coordinate 4,333, forward strand.
GTCTATTTTCATTTATTATTGATAAAAATCTTTCATTTTTCAACATTAAATGTAAAAATGTCGGATTTACCTTTTTTATATTTATTTCATAAACTAAATAATCAAGCGAACAGAGGATTGTATCTATGTCATTTCTTGCAACAGCTCCTTGATGAAAATTGATTTTTGAGAGTATTAAATTATTTTCATAACAGAATTGTAAATCTATCTTTGTTTCATTTTCTTTTCGTAAAAATATTTTTCCATCTAAAAAACGAATTTTTTCAACTATCGGAATATCGTTTTTATACTCTTCTAATTTCATGATATTTCGTTTTATCGTAATCAACTCTTTCAACTCCACCAACGGAAATTCCGTTAGTTTCTCTTCATTTCCTGTGCGATAGTTTGGTAAATTGAAATGATAGGTATGCGCTTTTTCAACGGCCTTGGTAATTTCGTTTTCAACTTGTGTTTCCAGAATGTCATTGAATTGCGTAAGTTCTTTGTTATAGGCGGTCTTGCTGATTTTCTTTTCCGTCAGTTTCTTGTCTAATTCGGCGATTTTCTTTTCTCGTTTAAGAGTGTTACGTTCTGTAGCTTTTTCACGGGTTTCAATCTTAATTTGTTCTTCTATTTTCGGATCAAGCGTTTCTATTTGCTTGCGGGATATGCAAAAACTGCTCAATGTATCTTTCGGTTTTTTGCCCTGTTTAACTTTTTGAAAAAGCGTTAAAAGTTCCGGGATTTGACTGCCTTCGATTGGTTTGCGGTTTGTCCCCATACTGAAACCATCATTTTCAATTTTATAATACCACACAAAATCGGTGGACTGTCCTTTTTCAAAATAGAGAATGGACGTTTTAGCTCCTTGCCCGCCTTTGCTTACAAATACGCCTTGAGGCAGAGAAATAATCGCTCGTAGGTTTGTCTCAGTCAGCAGCATTTTTCGCAAAGCGCAGGCGCTGCCCTGTCCCCATGTTAGAAAACCTTCCGATACTACGACGGCGCACCGTCCGCCCGCTTTCAGATAGTCAAACATTAATTTTACAAATAAAATCGTAGTTTCCGATTCTTTTGAATATTCTTCCCACACGTTTGAATATGCCGGCTGGTCGCGTTCAGCGCCAAACGGCGGATTGGCGATAACTACCGTTTTGCTTTCCGCATCTTGTGCGGGATCATACATTTTGAGGGAGTCGCCTTGCATAATGTTATGCGGATTTAATCCGCGAATGTACATATTTACTGCCGCCATTTTACGGATTCTTCCCTGGTATTCAATACCTCCGATACCAATACGATAGAATTTGTTGCGAATATTAGTCCGAGGTATTTTTTTAGAACCATTTTTTATTTTATCAATCATGTAATCGAAAGTATCGAACAAAAAACCTGCTGTGCCACAGGCGGGATCAAAAATAGTGTCTGTAAAATCAGGGTCAATCATGGCAACCATCATTTGGCGAATATGACCGGGCGTACGATATAGACCTATATCTTTTGTTCCGCCTGTTTCGGATAACGCCGATTCAATAGCATCACCCAGAAGGTCTGTTTTAAGGATATGTTTTTCATCTATTTCATTAATTAATCCAATGACTTCATTTATTACGCCGCCTTTTACATTATTGGTAAAATTGGAATTAGCAAAAACCTCTTCCATCAATACCAATTGGTCTTGCATTTTTGGCGGCATGTTGCCTTTGATTACTTTTCTCGCTTTATGCGGAATAGTTGCGTAAAACGGAAAAATGTTTTTGTTTAATTCCGACAATATACGGTTGCCGTTGCTTATTCCGCAAAGATATGAAAAAAGCAGGCGATGTTTTTCGCCTTCAAAAAGTTTACGTAGCGGCTTAAAAACATCGTCCTGTCTTAATTTTACTTCAAAAATACGAAGTAATAATAACTCAATTATATACTCTACCCGTTCGACAGGCGTACCCGCCGGACGAAGTTTATTATGAAGCCGCTTTAAAATATTATTTGTTTCATTATCAGCGTAATGTACAGTTGAGCGACCCATTGTATTATATCCTAATAGTTTTTTGTAATTCGTCAAACACACTGAAGAAACGGTTGTCAAAAAGTTGATTTACTTCATTGTAATTTTTTCCTATTATCGCTGCTAAAATCGGGTCATCAAAGATTTCTTGCGGCGAACTATATTTTTTATCGGCAATATCAGCTATTACAGTATCTTTCATATATCTCAAAATATCAGTTTGCGGTTTGCTAAAATTATAAGTCTTAATGTAGGATTCGTATCCTTGTTCGACTCGCTCTTTTGGAGTTGGTATTTGCCTGATACCTGTCCCGTGCAGAAAAAAGTCCCATATTGAGCCTTGTTCAAAATCATATATCCTACGGAGTTGCCCTTCGTCTAAATATACTTTAGGATTGCGTAACCATGTGTTAAGCATATCTAATTCAATTTCTGTAGGTTCATATTCTTTATTTGTTTTTGCATTTTCTTTTATTTGATTGATTGCAGCAATAGTTGTATTTTGTATTTCTTCTTCAAAGATTTTCCGCGCTTCGTCAATGGGAATATTATCTATGATTTGAATTGCATCATCATGTAAAAATATTCTTTGGATCATATTTGCAGGATCGGGATTATCAATGAGTCCTGTATTTCTATCGCCGTGTCCGCCTCCGCCTGTTCCCTGTCCGGTAGTGCCTCCGGGTTTTGTGATAATTTTTTTGTTTTCTTTGAGCGTACCTTTACCGTTATCTTGCATATCTTTGCACAATCCTACGAAATCCAATATTTTAAAACTGAATTTTCCTGTTTTGGGGTCAAGTCGAGTGCCGCGACCTAACATTTGAATATATTTTCCTACCGATTTTGTAAGATTGACAAACGCAATATAACGGACGCATGGAATATCAACGCCGGTACTCATTATATCAACCGAAACAGCTGCAAACGGTTTGTGATATGGGTCTTTAAACCATTTCTTGAAAGTAGCGTTAAGGCTGTCGTTATCCGAAATAATTGCTTCTGCATAACGCGGAGAAAGTTCATCATCCGGCATTTTAAAAACTTCATTTCTTGCCTTTACTAATTGTAAACAATGTTGTTGGCTTACGCCGAATAATATTACCTTTTCGCCATACTCCGTATTTTTTTTCAATTCTTCGGCAATACGCAAGCAGGTTTCACGAGCAATAAACTTATGGTTTAATTGTTCGAGCATTACTTGCTTGGTTTTGTCAAGTCTTATTTTTTCTTCGGTTTTTATATCAAAGTAGTGGTCAAAGTTTACTCCTGTTTCGCGGGCTATCTTGGTTAATTCTGTTTCTATGGAAAGTACTTGGTAAGGAGCAAGAAAACCCTCGTCAATGCCGCGCGTAAGGTCAAATTGATAATCAGGTTCGCCGGTTTCACAGCCGAACAAACGATAAGTATCCAAAATAGCGAGGTCTTCATCGGATATTTCCTTATCTTTTTTGGCGACCGCCTTTCGCGGAGTTGCCGTCAATCCTATCCGAGGGCATAAAAAGTGGTCAAAAATCAATTTCCGGTTGATATTTATTGATCTGTGACATTCATCTACAATTATCAAATCGTAAAAATTTCCTGAAATATTTTGGTATATATTTTCCAGCGTATCAATAACAATTACGTGAATTTGTATATTTTTGTATCGGCGATAATTGCTCGAAGTAATTCTTATGGAAGAATATTCTTTACTGATAAGCGAAAAACCGTCGGTTATTGCTTGGTCGGCAAGAATTACTCTATCCGACACAAACAAGATTCGTTTTGCCATATCATATTCTAGTAACGCTTTCACAAATGCCACCATTGTGCGGGTTTTACCCAACCCCGTAGCCATGTGAACTAACATTTTCTGTTTGTGTTGCTTGTATTTTTGAATAAGCGTTTGAATACATTCAGTTTGGTAATAAGTCTCTTTCCCGCTGCTTGGGTTAATACCGCCGGCAATGCTTTTGTCTATGATAATTTCACGCTGCAGATTCATTTGTTTTGCCTGTTCAATTTTCAACTGCATTTCATCAAGAGACAAAAAACTATCGACTTGACGAAATTCTCCCGCTTCAAAACCTTTCCATTCCGTGTCGTAGAAAAGAATCCTTTCAGACGAACATGCGTACAAAAAACGCGGCCTTAAAACTGCGGCATAAAGCGAACGAAGTTTGGGTAACGCTTTTCTTTCATCTTCCAATTTGTTTTCAAAAACAGCTAAAATAGTTCCGCTTATATCTTGCAATACAATATCCGGTTTGACGCTTTTTCTGCCTTCAAATTGTTTTTGTTGTTCAGGCAATAATTTGTATTCCTGCTGATATAACAATGTATCGCCGCGCTTCCAACCTATTTTTTGGAGTTCTTCAATAACTTTTAAATCCGTATCCGTTGCTTCGTTGTTTCTTGACATGGTAATATTTTGATAATATCAAGAAAAGGTTTATTTTTCAATGTTCTGATATAATAGGTTTCTTTATAATAATTACTTCCCCAGAATTCCTAATTAAGTTAAAAAAAATTAAAAACTTCTTAAAAACTTTGAACTAACAAACTCCGAGAAATCACTTTTGCTTGCATTGATTCTGTTTCCCCATGAAAAATGGATTCCTCATAGGGAAAGTATTTTTATAGCAAAAAGCCGCTTTTCAGGGAGTCATAAAGAACAGACAAAGCTTTACCGTGAGATTGCCGATGTCCGTATTCTGACCGGACGGGGGAGCGATGCTTATTTTCTTCCTGCACGGTCAAAAAATGAAGAAACAGTAAGCAAAGAAGAAATACATAATATGCATGCCGATACCGTCATTGATGAAGTTATTGTTGAAATAAAGACTGTATCAGGTAATCTGGCAACCTTAGGGAAATCTTTCCGGCGTGGTTATAAACAAGGGCGTTCATTACTTAAGAAACATGGAATAACCGCTGAACACTAAGTTTTTCTTCGGATTTTTACTCCATTTTCTGTTAAAAGTGTCCGAGCGAAAATTGCGGGAGAATTGAAAAATTCTAATGATGAAGACTGTTGTATTTGTTGTTTTGAGGCTACAGAAGAACTCTATTAATGGACTAATAACGAGTTGAGAGCCATAGTGGGTAAATAAAAAACCCGGCCTTGCTGGACCGGATTGTGGTAGAGGAGGCTACTCCGGACTTCATCCCGTGGCCGCCTCCCCAAGTGGAATAATAAATATAACCCTTTTTCAGTAATTTATCGAACGATATGGGAACCTTTAAAAACTTCAGTTTTTAGTGGTTTTCTTAACCTATGGAGAAAATCGCACTACACTGATTCCTTATACTACAATAAGTTAGCGATTTTCTTCGTGGAACTTCTGCAACCCTAAACGGATTTTTGAGGTTCCCATATTTATTCCGGCGGTTGAATAGGAATACGTATTCGTTCAATTGAAACGGCTTTGCCGTTCCTGTCCAGCTTCAGGTAAACGCCCTGTAATTCAGGCGCTTCCCATGCGTCTTTTGTCCACTCAGGGATGCCGGTAAGGTATTCTTTAATACGGGAAGCTGTCTCACAGCCGCCGATAGATTGAAAGCTGCCTGTTCTGCCCGCATCGCTGATAACGGCTGTTCCCCTGTTTAAAATGGTTTCATCGGTAGTTTGAACCCTTGTATGCGAACCTATTACCGCTGAACAAAAACCGTCTGCGGAATAAAAAAGAGTTTTTTTTTCGGCAGTTGCCTGAGCGTGAAAATCAATAATGATATAGGGTGTTTGTTTTTTTAATATTTCAAGCAGAGATGGAAGAGCGGAGAAGGGGTTGTTTGCGTGCAGTCTGTTAAATCCGTTTTGGCCTATTAGGACAGCTACAGCTATTTTTTCACCGGAATTATCGCTGTGCTGCCCCGGTATTGATCCTGCCTTAAAAACCCTAAAACCAATTCCCGGAGCTTCGGGATTTATGTTTTCGGGGCGTAACACGTATGGCATCTTTTCAAGATTTTCAGTCAGGTCTTTTTTGTAAAAACAACATTCGCCGAGAGTGATTGCATTCGCCCCCAGTTTGTGAATGTAAGCGGCATGACTGCGCCCAAGACCGTTTCCGCCTGTTGCGCCGTCCGCACATACAATCAGAAAATCCCATGAGATACGTGTTTTTAATTCAATTAACGCTTTTTTTAAAGCAAAGATTCCGGCCTTGCCGACTAATTCCGCCACATAGAGTATCTTCATTAATTGTGTTTACCCTGACTATTAAAAGGCTCCAAACCTGAAAGGATTCTTTCAAATTCCGCCGCGGCGCAGTAATCTCCAAGTTCTCTGCATGTATCACGAAGGTTAAAAATGGCGTCATAGTACTGAGGAAACAGACTTATTGATTTTTCAAAGCAATAACGGGCATCATCAAATCTTGTTTCATTAAAATACAGGACACCGAGATTATTCCATGTTTTGGGATTGTTATTACTGTGTGAAAGCGCGGTTATGTAACATTTTTCTGAAAGTTCAAAACTGTTTATTTCATAATAAATCAAACCCATGGAATGCCAGGCTTCGGCAAAACTGTCATTTATCATTACTGAACGCTGGAAACTTTCAATGGCATCGCTGTAATCTCCTGTTTTTTGCTGGGCAAGCCCTAAATTAAGCCAAAGCAGGGGATTTTCCGGTTCTATTGCCAGCGCCTGGTGAAAAAGGGGAATTGCTTCAAAAGGCTGGTTTGCTTCTGTTAATGCGACTCCCGAATTATTTAAAGAAGCGGCAGTTTTCATAATAATAATATACTCCCAAAAACCAATATAAACAATTATTTAGCGGACTATTTAGTGTCTGTCCACAAAGTCGGTTACTTTGCGGACAGACACTGTATTTTCTCGCCTAAAGGCTACGAAAATACGATTTTTAAGGTAGTCTGTCTATAATGTGTCCACATTATAGACAGACTCTATTTAATTTATTTTTAAGGTGCGGTATAATATATATAAATAATGTTTTAAAAACGGAAAGATATAAGTGAAAGATATAAGTGAATATAACAGCGGAATAACAGAACATGAATTTTTTTCCTTCATGTACGATAAAGTTATGTCCGGAGAGATAAAAACTTTTTCAAAACTTAAAGAATTGATAACTCCGGTCTTGCGTGAAAAATCAATTCATCCGGTTATAATGAAGGCTTTTCAGTTAATAAAAAGTTTGAATTGGGGATTTTTTGCCAATATAGGACCGGGTACCCACAGAAAACTCTGGAAAGAGCTTGTTGTAGAAGACAGGGATTTCCCGGAAGCCGGAGACCTGAAGAAAACTCTGCAAATTTCCAACCTTTATGTGGCCATGTGTGATATTCACGGTTATACCAAATTTTGCATGGAATCCAGAAAAAATTTGTCCATGATGCACACTCTGGACTGGGCTATTGAAAACGAGATACGGCGTATTTCTACTTCGTGCGGCGCAATCAGTCAGAGGGAACGCGGTGATGAAATGGTTATTGTCGCGGCAGGCGCAACCAATGTATTAATGGTTACATTATGTATTATTGACTATTTCGGAAAAACCAATATTGTCGGCGATCCGGATATTTCCACAAAACGCACCGGAAACGCGGAAGCCCTGCCTGTCTTTAAAATTACCGCCGGTATAACAGGCGGTAATACACAAAGCCCGCTTATCATTACAGAGAGAGGAAATCTTTCAGGTTTTCTTTTAAATTCCGGCGCAAGGCTTCAGACAAGAGCGAATGAGCTTTCGCCGAAAGAATCAAGAGTCATGATCGCCAAACAGGTAATGATGAATTATGAAAAGGAAAATGCGGTAAATAAATGTATTCTTGCGGGAAATGATTCCTTGTATTTTTTTGATACGGGGCATATTGAATTTAAGGGAGTAATGATCCCAACCTGCGAAGTTGTTTTTGATAAAAAGGAGCGCTACAAAGAAAAATTTTCCAAAGAAATGACAAAATTGTTCGGCTCTATCCGTGATAATCTTTGGGAAGTGAAAATTTTCCAGGATTTAATGGAGCTTCTTACAAAAGTTATTCAATGTATGCCGAAATTTTCAATAACACCCCGTCAGCCGTTTCAGGGTATGCAGACTATCGCAAATGAATCCTATGTGCAGCTTTGCCGTGTCGCGTATAAAGCATATTGTGTAGATGAAGATTATTTTAAAGCAGTGGAATACCTGCATTTTTTGGTTGAAGTCAGCGAACTCATACCCGGATTTGACAGGCTTGTGCTTGACTATTTTAAAGGCGTTGCGGATAAGTATCAAATTCTTCTGGATGCCTATGAAAGCCATATTGACAAGGAAGTTGATGAAAAAGCGGAACATATTTTTCACGGTGATCACTACAAAACCTGGCTTGCGGCAAAGAACGGTACGCAGATTTATGAAAAATTAAGGGGAATAGGGCGCAAGAGCAAGGAGATTACAAAAAAGAAAAATCTGTGGTTAAGTATGCTTGCCGCAAATAAAGAGAAGATGGAATTTACCCTTTATTCGGGGAAGAAGTAATTTTAATAAATATTCCGATATAAGAGTATGACCCGCAAGGTATTTTTATTAATAATCATGTCTTTTTTTGTTTTCTCAGGTATTTTCGCGCAGGGACATGAAGCCGGTGATCATCCTTACGTGATCCGCGGCGAAGTTTATGTGGATTTTGAACAAATTTACGCAGGTCATGTTGATGAAGAATACCCGCTTGATATTCCGGCTGCGGGACGGCGCGCGCTTGAAGAAACAGCTTTGTTTTATTCAGCGATGATTTACGGCTGGTCTTTTCATTATGATGTGGGAGAAAAAGCAAGACAAATTGAGGAAAAACTGGAACTGGAACCGGTTGCGATAATTGAATACGGCGATCCTTCCCTGAAAGTTACCGATACGGAAATTAATGATACGCGGCTTAGGGTTTGGACGGATTATCACTTAAGCGATGCCCAGCAGCGCAGAATGCAGGTTTGGCGTACAGGAATGACAAGAAATGCCCAGGGTATAGGTTATGGTCAAGCAGACATGGAAGAATATCCCGGTTGGCTTGCGGTTAAGAAAACCGCGCTTGAAGATTCCGCGAGGACTGCTCTGCGTGCGTTGCTTCGAGGCAGTGAGAGAAATCGCCCAAAAGAAGTAACCGGATTTATCAGTCTCGCGTCATTTCCCAGATATTTTATACAAAGCGGACGCTGGGCTGTCTCTGCGCGTTTCAGGGTTCAGATAAAAGAAATTATTCCCTTTGCCGCTTATTAAAACCGAAAGCCTCTGAAAACAGGTTGTTTTACCGGAAAAATTTTTAAACTGAAGTTTTTGCGGATTACCTATCAATAGATTTTTTCACTGTTCTGTGTTAGAATATTTTTATGGAAAGAAATAATTTGAATGTATTAAGAATAGGAATTTTTTATGATGGATATTATTTTTACAAAATAAGTAATTACTACAAATACGAACATGAAAAAAAAGCGCGAATAAGCATCAGCGGTCTTCATGATTTTATAAGAAGTGAAGTTGCGGCGCTTACAAATACTGATATTCGTCAGTGCCGCATTATTGACGCCCACTATTTTAAGGGACGCTCCTCCGCGAAAGAACTGGGTGAAAAAGTACAAAGCGAGCGGGTCTTTGAAGATATCCTGATGCGGGAAAATATTGTCAGTCATTATCTGCCGTTGCGTTTCGGCGATAATAATACAGTTCAGGAAAAAGGAATTGATGTATGGCTTGCGCTGGAAGCTTATGAACTTGCCATATATAAACATTTTGACATTCTTGTACTGGTAGCGGGCGACGGTGATTATGTTCCTCTTGTCCGCAAACTCCATACAGTAGGCACGCAGGTTATGCTTATCTGCTGGGATTTTTCATATCACAATGAAAACGGGGATGTTGTAGAGACAAAAACATCCAGGCAATTGCAGGAAGAAGTTTTTTTCCCTGTGCATATGTGCCAGCGGATTGAACAGAATGACAGTGATTATATAAAAGAACTGTTTGTAACGGAAAAGAATTACGATAAATTTCCTGTTGTATATTTAAAGACTGAAACATTTCCGGTTCTGGAACAGGAAGAACTTGTTTCTACCATTTACAGCATTAATCCCAACGGCTTTGGTTTCATAAAGGATGAAGAGCGTAACAATGTCTTTTTTCATTACAGCAGGGTTACCAACTGTGAATTTTACGAATTAAAATTCGGGATGAAGGTTAAATTTACAGTAGAAGAAGACCCCGAGCGAAGCAAGAAGGACGGCGCTCCCCGTTTCAGAGCGACAAAAGTTACGGTCATAGATTAGCCCAATTCTACGGCGCGCCGCCATGCGGCTTCTACAGCCTTTATTACAGTCCCCCGGAAAGCCCCGCTTTCAAGCGCTGTAATACCCGCAATTGTTGTTCCGCCGGGTGATGTTACCATATCCTTTAATTCACCCGGATGTTTTTCTGTTTCTTTAACCATTGCCGCCGCTCCGGCCACAGTCTGAGCGGCGTAACGAAGAGCCTTGTCTCTGGGAAGTCCTGCCCTGACGCCTCCGTCAGCCAATGCTTCAATAAAGAGATAGACGAATGCGGGCCCTGAACCTGAAAGAGCTGTAACGGCATCTATTAAATTTTCATCAATTCTATCTATAATGCCTGCTCCCGCGAGAAATTTTTCCAAAATAGTAATCTGTGTTTTTTGAACTTCAGATGAAGCCGCAAGAGCGATCATTCCCTTTCCTATCAATGCCGGAGTGTTCGGCATTATACGGACAACAGGCGCTATTGCACTGACTGCTTTTTTTATTTTTTCAACAGACCAGCCCGCCGCCATTGAAACCAGCACCGGAGGAGAACCTGCGTTGATCCTTGTTTTTACGGTGTCGGCAATTTCAGCTAACACCTGAGAAAGAACCTGCGGTTTTACGGCAAGGAAAATATAATCGCCCTTGCTGACCGCTTCAATATTAGAACTTAATACTTCGGCTCCGAGTGAAGCCGCCGCGGAAGCGGCTTTCTCGGCGTCAACATCGGTAAAAAATATTTTTACTCCGTCAGTTTTGGTTGACGCGCTTTTCATAAGCGCATATCCCATGTTCCCGCTTCCGATACATACAATGTTATTTATCATATTAATCAATTCCCGCAGCTTTCCTGAAACGAGCGACTGTTGCGGCAGCAATAGGCCGCGCTTTCTTTGCGCCCTGTTCAAGTATTTTATTCAAAGACGGAATATCCGACATTATTGCGTCATAACGTTCTCTCATCGGGGCAAGGCAGCGGTTAACCACGCGGAACAGTTCTTCCTTTGCTTCACCCCAGCCCATTCCTCCCGCGCGGTATCGTCCGGCAAGAGCGTTTTGTTCTTCCGTATCTGAAAAAAGTTTGTAAAGTTGAAAAATCTGGCAGACTTGAGTGTCTTTCGGTTCTTCTACAGATTGGGAATTGGTAACTATGCGCATAATTGTTTTTTTAAGCGTTTTTTCAGGCGCAAAAAGAGGGATAACATTGCCGTAACTTTTGCTCATCTTGCGCCCGTCAAGTCCGGGCACTACCGCAACATTCTCCTGAACGGCAGCCCGCGGTATTTTTAACACCTGCTTGCCGTAATTCGCGTTTATCGACTGTGCTATATCCTGCGCCATCTCAATGTGCTGTACCTGATCCTCGCCTACCGGCACTACGTCAGAATCAAAAATAATAATATCCGCCGCCATTAATACAGGGTAGGTAAATAAACCCATGTTAATTCCGGCGTCTGTATCATCGCCTTTTTTATTATTTTTTTGAATAGCGTCTTTATACGCATGAGCGCGGTTCATCAGTCCTTTGGAAGTAAACGCCATGAGCATTGTGGTAAGTTCAAAAACTTCGGGGATTGAGCTTTGCCGGTAAAATATAACTTTTTCCGGATCAAGGCCCGAAGCAAGCCAACCTGCGGCAACATGCCTGATTGTGGAATTTAATTCATCAGGATTTTTCATTGTGTTAAGAGCGTGATAGTCGGCGATAAAATAACGGGCGTCATATTCATCGGCGAGTTCCAGAGCAGGTTTTATTGCGCCAAAATAATTTCCGATATGTAAATCACCGGTTGGTTTTATTCCGGTAAGTGATATTTTCTTCATAATAGACAATTTAACGTTTAATACATGGATTGTAAAGTATGATTGATTTACTTTATGCTGTTAATAATGAAACTGCCGATTAAAGCGCTTGATATCTTAATAATCATTTTAGCTTCGGGATTAACTTTATCTTCAGTGTATTTAGTATATTTGAAGCCGCAAAATTCTCAGCGTGTATTGATAAAGGGACAGGATAGTGAATGGATTTTTCCGTTGAATGTTAATGAGACAATCGCTGTTCAAGGTCCGTTGGGAGAAACAGTCGTGCGTATCAATGAAGGAAATGTTTGGGTAGAATCTTCCCCATGCAAAAACCAGACATGTGTTGCCGCCGGTATTCTGCGGCGGCACGGAAACTGGTCTGTGTGTCTGCCGAATAATGTTTTTGTGATGATAGAAGGAATTGACGAGGAAAGCGATGTCGACGCAATTGTACGGTAAAAAAAATCTTGCGTTGCTTGGAGCCATGTGCCTCTTTCTTTCGGCTGTAGAATATATGATTCCCAAACCGTTGCCGTTTATGCGAATCGGGCTTGCCAATTTGCCTCTTTTGCTTGCCGTTGACATTCTTCCTTTTTCATCGTTTTTGGTTTTAACAGGAATAAAGATTTTCGGACAGGCATTGGTAACAGGAACGTTATTTTCATATATTTTACTTTTTTCAATCGCCGGAACTTTTTTTTCCGCGATGATCATGTTTGCTTTGCGCCGTATATTTGGAAGTAGTCGCATAACTTTTGTCGGTATCGGAACTGCAGGCGCAATGGTTTCCAATGCGGCGCAGCTTGCTCTGGCTCAAGTTTTTATTCTTAAGGAAAATATGCGCTATATTGCGCCGCCGTTTTTGGCCGCAGGTCTTGTAACAGGAATTGCGCTTGGGATATTTTGCGAAGTTTTTTCCCGCCAGTCGCTATATTATCAAATGAATGTATTACATAAACAGTGAAAGGACATATTAAATGAAACGGCGTGAAATTTATGAAAACATCTTTGGTACAAGGGCGTTATTTATAACGGGGCTTGTCATAATGTCCGCATTGCTGTTTAACCCAAGTACTGAATTCAAGGCGCTTCAATTCCTGTTCTTTTGGTTTTTAGCCTGGCTTTCAGGAAAAAAAATAAATCCGCTTCCTGTAATTTTTGTTATTTTTGGTATTGTTGTATTTAACATGATTATTCCATACGGAAAAATACTTTTTTCAATAGGTCCGTTAAAAATTACACAAGGCGCTCTTTTTGCAGGTGTTAACCGTGCGGTAACTTTTGAAGCGCTTGTAATGCTTTCCGAAGTAAGCGTCAGGAGCGATTTAAAATTACCGGGTGTTTTCGGCGAAGTACTAGGAGAATCCCTGCGTATTTTTTCAGTTCTAGTAGGCAGAAAACATCGCATAACGGCGAAAAATTTAATAGCGGACATTGACAATCTGATGATGGAATTAAGCTGCGAAAATGCCGGAATGGTTGATTTTCAGGAAGTACGGACAAAACCTTTAGGATATATTATTCTTGCGGCTGTAATCATTGTGTCATGGCTGCCTTTGATTTTAGCTGTTTAGATTAATCTATAAGACGATATGAATTATCAGTAATGGTGAAATTTACTCCGGTAGTTTTTCGGACACTGTAGTCTTCAAAAATAAAGATTGCCTCTGTTTCGGGAAGCGATTCAATAAGCGATATTCCTTTTTCATAACCAAGGACAAAGATAGCAGTAGAAAGCGCATCGGCATTCATCGAGTTATGCGCAATAATGGTAACAGATAACAAGCCGTTATTAACGGGAAATCCGCCAGAGGGGGAGAAAATATGGTGGTACCTTGTTCCGTCTTCTTCAAAGAAACGCTCGTACACGCCGGATGTTACTACGGTTATTTCCGTTGTCTGCAATATTCCCATGTATGAACCTCTGTTTCCGCCCGGGTCCTGAACGCCTACTTTCCATAAACTTTTATCTTTTTTCTCTCCTAGAATCAATATATTCCCGCTGAGATCAATAATAGCTCGATCAATATTTGCTTTTTTAATAATTACAGCTGCCTCATCCGCCGCATATCCTTTGGTTATTGCCCCTAAATCCAGCGACATTCCCTTGTTCTTTAAGTAAATGCTTTTTGTTTGCGGCTCAAGTTCAATATTCCGCCAGTTAATAAGCGGCAGTACTTTATCAATTTCCGTCTGTGAAGGCACTCTTTCGTTATCACTGTCAATTCCCCAAAGTGAAACAAGGGGTCCGATCGAAAGGTCAAAAGCGCCGCCTGATAATTGCGCATAATAAAGAGCGCGCTCAATTACTTTTAATACGTCATCATGAACCTGTACCGGCTCAACTCCTGCGGCGGCGTTAATGCGGCTGACATCCGATGACGGAATATTAACGCTCATAAGGTTTTCTATTTCGCGTAATCTTGAAAAAATATCCCTGTAGACACTGTCCTTGCCCTGTTCAAAAAGCGTTATTGTGCAGACAACGCCGCCAAAGACTAATTCCGTGTGGGAGGATTCCGGCGAATTGCATGCGGCAAGAGAAAATAAAATCGAATGAATTAGCAAATAACGCGAAAATATATGAGTAATTTTATGAATACTAAAGACCAAAACGCTCAGTAAGTTCCTTGATATGACTGCCGATAAAAAATACGCAGTACGATGTAAGCACAATGCCGGCAGTAATGCCGAAAGGTAGCAGAAATGATATTCCGGTCTCGTCAGCTATTTTTTGAAAATCAAGTCCAAAGAAAGACGTACCAAGAGATATAACGATGATAAGTCCTGCGATAATCCAGCCCCGTGTAGATAAACCGCCCGGAACGGCGTAGGGAACATTTTCCTGCAATTCCCCATCAGACGCAATTTTTAACATAACAGAGTCTTCAAGGCGGGGAGAAGGCGGGGAAAAGTCATTGCGCATAATATGTCTTGCTGTTTCATAACGTTCTATTTTTTCAGCGCAGTCCCGGCAAAAAATTGTATGCAGACATATCTGTATCTGGCTTAACATGGGCATTGAGTCTTCTGTTCCGTCATTATCTGAATAATGATAAACCATATCCAAAATTTTAGAACAATTCATCCTGTACTCCTTCACTTCTATTCCGCAAAAAGTTCAAGTTTTTCCCTTAACAATATCTTCGCCCTGAATACATGGGATTTGATTGTATTTACCGGAATTCCGGTAATAACCTCAATCTCCTGATAAGAACGATCATAAAAAAAGAACAAATCAATACACACGCTGAAGCGTTCAGGCAGTTCCTTTATTGCCTCATTAACAGCTTCTTTTGCCGCGTTACGAAGTGCGATTTTTTCCGGAGTATTGCCGGAATAAATCAGCTTGTCCATATTTTCATCAGCCAGACTGAGATATTCCTTCCTTCTGCTTACCTCATTCAAAGCTGTGTTATATGCAATTTTGTAAAGCCATGTTGAAAACCGGCTTCTTCTCTCAAAGCCCGGAAGATTCCGGTATGCTTTAAGGAGTACTTCCTGGGTAAAATCGGAAGCGTCCTCCTCGTTACGGAAAAAGCTCAAACCCATTCCGTATACCGCCCTTTCATGCCGACGTACCAGAAGACGGAACAGATCCTTCTGTCCCGAAACAATCTGACTGACAATTAACTGATCGTTAAAGTCAGAGTCGCCGTCTGCCGCTGTGATTTCATCAGCCATTAATCTTTTCGCGGCGTTTGATCACATAATGAACTGTTAGTCCTGCACCCATAGACAGGGGAATTATCCCTCCCAATAAACCGTAAGAAGCTCCTTCCAATATTGACAACAGTACGGTTAAGGCTGACCCTACGGCGGTTAAAAGTATACCTGACAGCAGACTAAACGAAAGAAGATTAAATTCTTCTTTTTTATATTGTCCGGCTTTTATCAACAGTGATTTTTGCCGGTGATTCCATAAAAGGTAGAAAAAAATTACAATAGAACCCATTACAATCGCGGCAATGGGAATTATTGCTATTAATATCTGAGCGGCGGATGATATTCCTCCCATAATTTCTTAACACTCCTGACAATAATTGTATTACTTCTCCCTGCCAAAGTCTACCTTTACCATCTTTGTATTTTGACACAATAAAATGTTTGAAGTTGCTGAATTAGCTGCGCAAGATAATTGGGCGCATAGGAGCGTTTTCAGTCAATTATCATCATATCGCTAAAATACAGGGTTTCTATGCGTCCGAGCCGCAGATTGGCATTGTAAAGCGACAATATTTCTGTTTTTGCGGTTTCTTCGTCAATCTTAATTGTTTTCTCGGCGGGAAGGGATGAAAAATAATCAGCCGCTATTATCCTGAAATCGTCTATTTTGGCGGCTAATTCTTCCGTGAATTGAATATCGTTGGCAAGATAGGGAAACGCTATGGAAAGAATCAATGTTGAGGAGTTTGCGAGGGGGATTCGAAGCCTGCCAAGCCCTGAAAAGACCCTGATGTCGTCATTTTCTGTTGTCCGCGCTGTTGTTACGGCTTGCGGCTTTCCCAGTTTTAAAATGGGGCCGGCGGCGGGAGAGCGGACAAGTGCAAAAACAGTGCCGGTTAACAGCAGCACAACCATTGCGCCCGCAAGCGAGAGCAGCGCCGTGAAAAAACCTCGTTCTGCGTTTGAAGCGTTGTCAGGGATTAGTTTCATTATTATTACGGTATATTAAAAAGGCTGAAAAGTCGAGGCCTTTGTTTGTTACGCAAACAGAAGGAAGCGCTTTGCCGCTATTGGTTTTTTACCGGTAATACCTTGCAAACTTTTATTGCGTAAAAACTATTTAAAAATGATATGATATTTTCAATATATAAAAATGTTTAAAATAATAATCTATTTTGTTCTTATGTTAACCGTTATTATGTCGTTAAATTTTTCTACTTGTAATAACGATAAAAATGAGCCTAGAGGCCCGGGCTTTATAAATGAACGCAGTAAATACTTTTACGGCGCGGGCGAAATGATTGCAAGTGTCAATAATAACGATCCCATGCAAACACCTGAAATGGCGGCTAAGCTTGCCGGTGCGCTTGGTATGCAAACTTTTAGGCTTTGGATGCATACAGGCGGGGACTTTGCCCAGCGTCAGCATGATAACTCTATAAAGCTTAATGAAACGCAGGTAACCGTATATAAAAATATTCTTAAGCTTTTGGCTGACGAGGGAGTAACCAATATAATAGGTATGACGCATTACTACCCGTTTCCATCGGGTATGGTAATAGCCCCGGGGCAATACGGCGATCTTGGCGCTTTTCCGCGTCCAGGCAGCAATTATTACAATACATTTATGAAGTTGATTGAAGAAACCTTTTATCAAATGGCAAAGACCTTCACTGAAGTTAAATATTGGGAATGCGGCAACGAAACCAACGACACAAATAACGGACATATGTACTGCCGTCCCGCTGACGGGGGTACGCCGTTTACAAAAGCCGAAAAAGCGCACATTACCACCGACCTTATGTTTTACGCCGCCAAGGGAATGAAGCGCGGAAACCCAAACAGCGTGTCGGTTATGCCGGGGCTTGTGTTTGACAATACGAATTTGCAGACAGGCATTGTTTATTTTTTAAAACAAATATATGAGAATATAGCATCCGGAAAATTCCCGTCTACAGGACTTGACGCCGTGTCTACCAATAACGATGATTACTTTGACGTTCTTAATTGGCACCCCTACGAATACAGCGGGAAAACGGGCGTAGATTCGTCTTTTATAAAATTAAATAACGCGGTATACACCGTAGCCGGGAATTACGGTGATGCCGGTAAAAAGGTTTTTTTTACCGAGTTTGGTTGGACTACCACAGAAGATAACAGGACAATTACCAGAGCGCAGTTTGAGGAACGCCAGAAAAATTATTTAGCCGAAGGTTTTGTTAATATTTACAATTATTTACCATATGTAGAATCGGTAATTGTGTTCAGAATGTTCGATAACGAAAAGGCTTCCATTATTATGAATATGGCCGCAACTATCGAAACAGGTTTCGGACTGTTTACAAGCGCCGGAATGGACAGTACATGGAAGGGTCCTCGCCCTAAAAAAATGACGGTGGAATTGTTTAAACTTATTAAAGGTATAAATGCCGATATATCGCCGCTCTATCAATATTATGATGATACTAAACCTAATGACTACACAACTCTTTAGTCATATATTAATTACACAAATAAACTTACCTAATAATTATTACTATTATTAAATTTATTTCGGTAATCTCTCGGAGTTAAACCGTTCTCTTTTTGAAAAACCTGTATGAAGTAGCTTGGGCTTTGAAAACCGCAGGCTATTGATATTTCTATGACAGACATATTTGTTTTAGTCAGCATTTCACAGCTTTTTTGGATACGGTATCGAATTAGATAGGTATTCGGCGTTTGTCCGATATATTCATTAAACAGCTTACAGCACCTGCTTCTGCAAACAGAACCGGCGGCGGCAATATCGCTGATTAATATTTTACGACTATAATTTTTTTGAATATATCCTGTCATATTCCAAACGGATAACCATGAATGTTCGGCATATTGCATTGAAGCAGGCTGTATATTATCGCCTATATAGGCGCAAAGTGATGTGATTTGTGAAATCAAACGTAGCGGGTTTTGCGTCTCTCCGTGCATTTCACCGTAAATTTTTGATATGGATGCAAGCGCTTCTCTCTGCCAATCGCTTTGTCCTGTCAGGAAAATACAGTCTTCGGTAACAGAGCCGAATTTGGATTCAATATACGCTTTTCCTGTATGCGTCCCGTCTCCAAGTAACGCAGGGTGAACAACCACGCAAAGAAATGTGCAGTCGGAGTTATCTTTGGAATAACCATAATGCAGCCGCTTGCCGTTAACGAATATTCCTTCACCCTTATTTATGTGCAGTATTTGACCGTTAACAAAATAATCCATAGAACCTTCAAGAATTAAAATAAACTCTAAATCAGGATGCCAATGGCATGCGGCGGTATACTTGTCGAAATGACGCAGTTCTCCCTTACGGGCATAAATGGGAAAACCGGGCAAATTATAATTCAACCTCTCGGACATATCCGAGAAAACCTCAAGCGCCATTCTATATACCCTTCCAAAATATACGATATTAATATAATAACATACGAAAATTACTGATTTATCAAGTATTTCAAACAATATTATTATTAATGGTGTTATAATTCAGATGTATGATGTATAAAAAACAAAGTAAAAAAGGAGTGTTGATAAATGTCAAATATAAAAGTTGAATATTTTTCCAATTCTTTAATGCGTCCGGTTGAATTTGAAATGTTTATACCGAATGATTTTCGCACTGATATACAAATGCCGCATAATCCGTATTATGACAGGAAATGCAAAACGGTTTTTGTACTGCACGGATTTACAGGCTGGGGGAAAGGCTGGAATAATTTATATGAAGTCGCCGGAAAGTATAATTTGGCTCTTGTTTTTCCTTCGGGAGAGAACAGTTTTTATCTTGACACGGAAGCTACAGGAGGAAAATTCGGAACATTTATCGGCTCGGAGCTTGTTGAATATATAAGAAAAACTTTTAATCTTTGCTGTACTAAAGAAGATACTTTTATAAGCGGACTTTCAATGGGAGGTTTTGGAGCTTTGCATACGGGATTTGCTTATCCTGAAACTTTCGGTAAAATTGTAGCGTTATCATCCGCGTTAATTATGCATGGAATTACCAATTTGAAGCCCGGCGAAGATAACGGTGTGGCAAATTATTACTATTTTCGTAATTGTTTCGGCGATCTTGAAAATTTAATCGAAAGTGACAATAATCCTGAAACGCTTGTAAAGAAATTGATTCAACAAAAGAAAAATATTCCTGAAATATACATGGCTTGCGGAACAGAAGATTTTTTACTGACGGAAAACAGGCATTTTCATAATTTCTTAATTGAGCATAACGTAAATGTTAAATACGTTGAAAGCGGCGGCGGTCATGATATGGTTTTTTGGGACGAATACTTCGCGAAAGGTTTTGAATGGCTGGCATGAAATAAAAATACGATATTTATATAAATATAAACGAAATTTAAAGATTTATCCGGTATTCCATACAATAATGACATAAAAATGGAAAATTCAAGTAATTCGATAATATCATTTAATCATAGTTTCCGCCGCGCGTTAATTGCGCTTGTAATACCCATTGCGCTGCAAAATCTCATTTCGGCGGCGGTTAATTCAGCTGATGTTATTATGATAGCCACGATAAACCAGTCCGTAATGTCCGCTATATCGCTTGCAGGCCAGATTACCTTTATCCTGATGTTATTTTATTTCGGTTTGTCTGCCGGGGCAGGAATTCTTACTGCCCAGTATTGGGGTAAAAAGGACATGGCGGCTATCTGCCGTATTTTGAGTATTGCCTGTATGTTTTCAGTATCAGTATCTTTTATTTTCTTTATAGCCTCAATCAGTTTCCCGGCTGCTCTTATGCGAATTTTCACTAATGACTACGAGTTGATCACATACGGAACAAAGTATCAGCGAATGCTCTCATTTTCATACCTCGTTATGGGTCTGTCGCAAATGTACCTGAGTGTGGTAAAAAGCACGGAAAAAGTCCGTTTCTGCGCAATTGTCAGTTCCGCAGGTCTATTCCTCAACATACTCTTGAACGCTGTATGTATCTTTATATTGTTTCCCGGTATGCCGGAAAAGGCCGTCGCAGGAGTGGCGGCGGCAACTGTTATTGCGCGTTTTGCCGAACTTGTATGCTGTATTCTTTATTCCCTGCGAGGAGAAAATATCAGGTTCAGTCTGCCGTTATTCGACAAAACACAAAAACAGCTTTTTCGCGATTACCTGCGTTACACAACTCCGGTTCAGGGAAACTATATTGTATGGGGCTGCGCTCTCGCGGCGACTGCCGCAATCATCGGACATGTAAGTTCAGACATGGTGGCGGCAAACGCAATAGCATCTACAGTTAAAAATTTAGCGATTGTCTTATGCGGCGGTATTGCCGGGGGCGGAAGCGTACTGATAGGCAAGTATCTGGGCAGCGGAGATATACAATCCGCCAAAAAAGCGGGAAACAGTTTATTTTTATATGCTTTGTTATTCGGGATACTGGCGGGAGCGACAATCTTACTGATAAAACCGCTTGTATTCAGCGTTATTGAATTAAACTCTGCTGCGTTGGATTACCTCAATAAAATGCTCATTGTCTGTTCAGTTTATTGTATTGGCAAATCGCTGAATTCCACGTTAATCGGCGGAGTATTCTGCGCCGGGGGAGATCCAAAATTCGGTTTCTGGTGCGATACAGTTGTTATGTGGGGTATTATCATACCGCTTGGGCTTTTATGCGCCTTCGTATGGCATGTATCCCCGGTTATTTTGTATATGGCGCTTTGTCTTGATGAATTTATCAAACTTCCCGCAGCCGTGCTTCGATTCCGGCAGTACCGCTGGCTTAATAATATTACAAGAGATTTACCATAACTATATTTTTATTACAAGGAGAGTAATTATGACAATTAAAGAAAGAATGGCTTGCTGTCAGTTATTCACGGATGATGATGATCATTACCCGCAAGAAGCGGAAGAACTGGCTCGTGCGCGTCAGCGGGGCAAAATACTCTGTTATGAGATCAACCGTCTGCACCCTGATGACATCAAGGGACGTTTTGCGTTAATGAAACAGCTTTTCGGCGCAATGGGTGATCATGTTTGGATGGAACCTCCCGTATATATGTCCTACGGCAGCAATACTTGTTTGGGCGATTACATCTATATTAACTTCGGCCTTACCATAGTTGATGATTACAAGGTAACAATCGGCAATTATGTCATGTTCGGCCCCAATGTAACAATCGCCGTAACAAACCACCCTGTACACCCTGACAAACGCCGTGAAGGCGGAATGTTTGCCCTGCCTGTTGTCATTGAAGACGATGCATGGATTGGCGGCGGCGCAATGATCGCGCCGGGCGTTACAATCGGCAAAGGCAGCGTAATCGGCGCCGGCAGTGTGGTAACCAAAGATATTCCCGGCAATGTGATCGCCGCAGGAAACCCGTGTAAAGTGTTACGTGAAATTACAGAACGCGACAGGGAATATTATTACAAGGATATGCGGTTTGATCAGGTTGAATGGTGATGTTGTGATTTATTTGTAAGTAATAAGATTGTATTACACAGGTAAAACTGTTGAAAGAGTTTGCGCCGGCCTTAAACTATTTCCTGTTTTCCAGCGCAATTTTTGCGCAGGCTCTGACGGCGCGGGCTGAAGCCTCACTTATTTTACAGCGTTCCGCCATTTCCGCAATGTCGGCGGCGGCGATATTAGCGATTGTTTCGTAAGCTTTCATGATAACAAGCGCCCTTTTCGGGCCTATGCCTTCAACGGATTCCAGTATCGGAAAAAACAGATCTTTTGAGCGAAGCCGCCTGTTGAAGTTATTGGCGAAACGGTGACATTCATCGCGTACAAATTGCAGGACTTTCAGCGCCTCAGATTGTCTTGAAAGAACAATCGGCTCTTTTGCGTAGGGCAGCCAGATTTCTTCCTCGCGTCCCGCAAGACCGGCAAGACTGCATTCAACGCCCAACTCGTCCAACACTTCTTTTGCGACATTAACCTGCCCAATACCGCCGTCAACGAGAATTAAATCGGGAAACTCCGCGCCTTCTTTAATTAGGCGGGAATAACGGCGTTTTACCGCTTCACGCATTGCGGCGTAATCGTCCGCTGTTCCGATTACGGTACGCAGTTTGAAATAACGGTAATTTTTCTTGTCGGGAATTCCGTTTTTAAAAGAAATTAAAGAAGCGACAGGATGTTTGCCGTCAAGATGAGAAATGTCAAACCCTTCGATGCGTTCCGGTTTTATTTCGAGGTTTAACACACGCATAAGTTCGTCCAGAGCGGGACCGGCTCCTCTTTCTTTTAACCGTTTGTGTAAATCTTCAGCCGCGTTTTGGTGAGCCATAGCGAGAATTGCGGTATGGTGTTTGTCCGTTGTTAAAATAAGTTCAGGTTCAAAGTTAAAATTTGCCTTGATCCAGTTTTTTACCAATGCGGCGGAATCTGAAATATTTGTATAATCACCTGCGTGAGAAGGTTTTTCTGTTTCAGGTTGTTTTTGCGTAACAATATTTGATACACTCGCTTGCAAAAATATTTTTAAAGGCGGAGAACGTGCGCTGTCATAATATGAAGTTATAAAAGTTTCCAGAGATTCCCATTCACCGGCTGCGGAGCGTGTACGGAATAAATCCCGCCCTGTCATTTTTCCGTCTCGCATGGAAAAAACCGTAAATGTCGCAAGCACGCCTTCCGCAGACCATGCAATATAATCCCTGTCTTCGGGATTTAAATCCTGTACGGAACTGTCTTCGCTTGTCAGATTTTCAATTGCCTTGATTGTATTCCTGATTTGAGCCGCTTTTTCATATTGCAGCGTTTTGGCCGCTTCGTGCATCTGTGCAGTGAGGTCAATGATTAACGCATCTGTTTCCCCTCCAAGCAGTTTTTGAACACGCTGCACATGAAGATCGTATTCCTCTGAATTGATTTTTCCACAGCAGGGAGCCATACAACGGCTTATGTGATAATACATGCACGGTCCGTTTTTTTTTATTTTTTTACATTTACGAAGGGGAAAAAGTTTATCGATTAATTCCAACATTAAGTCAACATTATGCACATTCGGGAAAGGCCCGAAATAATGACTGTTATCCTGAATAATACGGCGGGTTTTAAAAATCCTGGGGAAATCCTCGTTTGTTATCTTTATAACAGGATATGTTTTGCCGTCTTTCAGGTTGATGTTATATTTCGGCGAATGCTGCTTTATCAGGGTATTTTCCAGAAGGAGAGCTTCGTACTCACTGGAGACAATAATGGTTTCTATACTGCGTACATGGCGCATCAGGGTATTGGTTTTTATGTCTTTGTCGCCTGAAAAATATGATTTTACCCGGTTTTTCAGGGATTTTGCCTTTCCTATGTAGATGATTTGCCCTTCGTTGTTCTTCATTATATAAACGCCGGGTTCTGAGGGAGTATCAAGAACGGATTTCTTTAGATTTTCCGTTGTTTTTTCTGAATTTAACTGATTATCCATATCATTTTTTGCCGATAAGATAGAAAAACCATGAGAAAGAGCTTGTTTTTCATATATACAGTATATATCTTCCTGTTTGTTCTTGATAGTGTTTTCGGAATTGGAGAAAGTACCGTTGTTTTGGGCGGCGAATCTACCTGGAAAACGGCTGAATACAGAAACGGTATAACCGAAGTCAGTTCTGTAAGGCCGCATCCTGTGCTGGCGCTTTCATCGGCGGCAGGTAAAACTGTTTCAGGTTATACGGCGGCTTCAGGCGTTATGGGGAATTTTATTCCTCTAACAGAACATGCTTTGGATCTTTCAATTTTATTTGATGAGAGTAATACCGGTTTTTACAAAGACAAGACAGGAAATTATTTGGTATCCGTATCACCGGAAGTTGAAGCTGTAGATCACCGTTACGCGAGAACAGGAGCCGGAGCGGCGCTGTTTAACGGTACAGGTTCTGTTACTGTTGAGCCTCAAAGCAGAAACGCGCTTTTTGCTTCCGGCAGCCGGATTAGGGATTTTACCATTGAATTTTGGCTTTTTCCCCTGAATATGGAAAACGGCGAACAAATATTTTCCTGGGTCGGCACAAGACTAATAAACGGAAATTATGTAATTCAGAGAATACGCTGTACTTTTAATAAAAACAGACTGCAATGGTCATTTGAAAATTTCTTTACATCTGCTGACGGCGTTTCTTTTGTTAATACGGAATTTTCCGGAAATACACCTGTAGTTCCGAAAGCGTGGAGTCATCACCTTGTACGATTTGACGCGACAACCGGAATGCTCGAATATCTTTCTAACGAAACAAGCGAAGCAATTGTATACTCGACTGTCGCAGGTCGTGAAAAAGGCGATGTTTACACGCCTGTTGCGGGTAACAACGGCGTTATCCGGATTGGTGAAAGGTTTATGGGCATTATTGATGAATTTAAAATTCACAGTGTCTGCGCGGGACGCTCTCCCGTACAAAAATATATTCCTTCAGGCGGCAGGGCGGAAACAAGAGCGATTGATTTGGGAACAAACAACAGCGGCGTAATCAGGATTGACGCTGCGGGCGGAAGAGTCAGCGTTAAAGGGAGCGCTTCAGGCGGTTTTAACAGTGAATTCCGCGAAAACGGAAGGTTCCGTTTTTCCGATATGTCTGAAATGAACTTTTTTATACGCTCGAATCAAAACCCGTACCTTCTGAACACAAGTCCCTGGATCAGTTTTACTCCGGGAACAAATATATCCGGCATCAGCGGACGTTATGTGCAAATAGCGGTTGATTTCTATCCGTCCGCAAACGGTGAGACGAGCCCCTACCTAAGCGAATTACGTATAATTTACAAGCCGGGAGAACCGCCCCTTCCTCCGGGGAATTTAACAGCTACTGCGGTTGACGGGGGAGTACTCCTTCACTGGAAGCGCAGCCCTGACTCAAATACAACCGGTTACCTTATATATTACAGCTCAGTCCGAGGGGAGCTTTTCGGTAATGATTCTTTATTGGGCGCTTCACCCATTGACGCCGGAAACAAGAACAGCCTGTTTATTGACGGATTAAAAAACGGAACGCTTTATTATTTCAGAGTAGCCGCTTATGACTATATTTCAGGAACGATTAATCACAATGTCGGAGAATTCTCAAGGGAAGTAACGGCAAGGCCTCTTGCCGGACTAACGCTTGCGGAAATGTTTCCGCAAGTATCGGACGCTGTACCTGCAAGCAGTATGAATGGATTCTGATGAAACAAAATAAATTAAACGCTAAAATAGAATCTTACATAAGAGAAATAC
Source organism: Treponema sp. (assembly GCA_031281555.1). Classification (GTDB taxonomy): domain Bacteria; phylum Spirochaetota; class Spirochaetia; order Treponematales; family Breznakiellaceae; genus WQXQ01. The sequence goes on from JAITFK010000069.1 coordinate 30,229, forward strand.
CGAGTCTTCCGGTATCTGTAAGAAAAGTAATGGAGATCTGTAACAATCCTTCCGCCAGCCCAAAGGATCTAAATCAAGTAATTTCACTTGATCCTGTTTTGACAGGCCGCCTGCTTCAGCTTATTAACTCGGCTTATTACGGACTTAATAACCGTGTTACATCGCTTATAAAAGCAATTACCATGCTGGGGATAAATACTGTAAAAAACTTGACGTTGTCAACCGCAATACTGGGCACTTTACCGAAAAACAAGAAATTACACGGGCTTGATATGGAAGGTTTTTGGCGGCATTGCTTGTGTGTCGGTGTTACATCTAAACTTATTGCGGTAAAACAAGGGGTTGATCTCAGGAATCAACAGGAATATTTTACAGCCGGTTTGTTACACGATATAGGGAAAGTACCTCTTAACGCGGTGTTGTCAATTGATTATATGAATGCGGTTTCATCCGCGGATAATGAGCATAAAACGCTTATTACGGCGGAAGATGAAAGTTTTGGAATAAATCATTGTTTTTCAGGCGAACTTATAACACAATTGTGGAAACTTGAGAGTCCTGTTTCTGATGTTATTATCTGGCATCATAATACGGATAAATATTACGGTCAGTACCTGCATATTTTATACGATGTTATGGCAGCGGATTATTTTTCAATTATCTATGACGTTGGTTTTTCAGGAAATAAAAATCCCGTAAAGCCTGATAATGAGATATGGAAAATTATCGGCTTGAATGAAAAATTTTTTGAAGACATAAAAGAAAAAGTCTTTAAAGAAATAGAAAAAGCCAAAATTTTCCTGAAAGTATAGAAATTAACCGGTTAAGAGTATTATAATTAATATATGCTTTCAGTTCGATTTTGGGGGGTGAGGGGTTCTATCCCGTGTCCCGGTCCCGATACTGTAATTTACGGCGGAAATACAACCTGTCTGGAAATACGGGCGGATGACAGGCTGCTTATTGCCGATCTTGGAACCGGATTGCGGTCGTTGGGCGACTGGCTTATGACCAATGATTTAAAAAAATACGGAAAAATAAAAGCGGATATTTTTGTTACCCATACTCACTGGGATCATATACTCGGGTTTCCCATGTTTACGCCGGCTTATATCCGCGGTACTGAATTG
>JAITFK010000141.1 GCA_031281555.1 Treponema sp.
ATAGAAAAAGGTTACTGCGACATAAAGTTTTACGCGCGGGGAGAAGGCGGGCACGCCAGCGCGCCGCCAAAGAACACACCCATAACGCGACTTGCAAAGTTTGTTTCCGAAGTTGATAAAAAAAGGCTGTTTCGGGCGGAGGTATCGCCGGTTGTTAAGGAAATGTTCGGCGCTTTTTTGCCGGGCATGAGTTTCCCGATGAAACTCGTGTTTAAGAACCTGTGGCTGTTTGAACCCCTGCTTAAACGCGTTATGGGCAATATTTCGCCTTTAGGCGCCGCAATGCTTCAAACCACCGTCGCGTTCACTATGGCAAGCGGCTCGCAAGGGGCGAATGTGCTGCCACGGGAAGCAAGCGTCACGGCAAACCTGCGTTTTATACCGCATCAGGCCGGCGACGAGTCTGTCGGCATCATCACGTCGCTTGCGAAGAAATACGATATCGATCATGAAATCATTGTAAAATCGGAACCGTCAGATGCGGCGGATACAATGGGCGGCGCTTATAAAAAGGTCAAAGCTACAATTAACCAAGTATTTTCGAATGTAGGCGTATCTCCGTATATTATGACAGGAGGCACGGACGCGAAGTTTTACGCGCCTGTGTGTTCCTCCTGTCTGCGTTTTGCGCCCTTATTCATAGACAAGCAGCAGTTTGCGAGCGTTCACGCGGCAGATGAGAATATCAGCATTAACGCGCTACCCGCCGCTGTCGATTTTTTCAGAAAAATCATTAGCATAACAGAGTAATGGAAGACCGGCGTTATTACTTGTACGTTACCATTTCTTGGGCGCTTTTCCTAGCGGAGGCCGCGCTGACCGCGTCAACCTGTCCCTGCAATTTTCCTATTCTGACAAGGGCGACCGCGTTGTGGCCTGAGGGAAGTCCCAGCTGGGTCTTAAATCTTGAGTTGACTGTATCTATTGGGCCTGTGTATATTCTGGAACCGTAACCAAGAGCCTGCGCGGCGAGATAAATGCTTTGAACCGCAAGGGCGCAGTCGAGTATTTGGACGCCGTTTGTTTTCCCGTCTCCCTGCGCCGAAACAACGATAAGAACGTTTCCGCTGACCGAACCGGAAACAATCTGTCTTACCAAATCAAAGTTTTGTACCACGGTAAAATGCCAGGGCTGTCTGTTTCCCGCGCTTGGCGCGCGAATCCCGGCCTTGATAATTGTATCAAGATCAGATGAGGGAATTGCCCCTTCCACAAAATTTCTTGCCGCGTAATGATTAAGAATTAAATTGGCGGCGGCGCTGTTCTGCTGGGAGAAAACAGGAACAAGAAAAAAAGCCATAGTCAGGAAAAATATTTTTTTCATTTACATCACCTCTTGGTATTTATTGTATCAAATATAAAGTCGATGTAAAAGCTTATGTTTAATTCCCAAGCCGTACGAACGCATCATTATAAATTGCCTTGTAACGCTGAAGTATTGCTCCACTTTCTCCTAGGTTCAAGGGTCCTATTAAAATCCGGTAAATAGGTCCGTCTTCGCTTTCTACTTTCATAAGCGCCACAGGCAGATTCTTTTCAATTTTTGAAATCTCCGATTCCACTGTTTGAGCAGTCCTGTAAGCGCCGATCTGAATGTAGTACATTCCCTTTACAAAGCTCTCAATAATTGGAGCAGAAAATTCTGTGGTTGCCGAGTTTGCCGATGCTGAAGGCGGAACCACCGGAACTACTGATTGAGAGACAGGAGGAATTACATTGATAACGGGCGGCGCGTAATTTTCAGACGTATTTGCGGAAACAGGCGGAATAAAATAGTTGGGATCCGGTAAATACAAACCCTCAGGAGGACGGGTTTCCGCCGGTACCATAGCCAGATCATAACCGTCAAGATCAGTAATAAACTCTCCGCTTTCATTTTCCGTATTCCCGCCTGTACCATAATTGGGATCTCCTGAAAAAAAGCTTCGCTCGCCAAAACCGGAATATGTAACCTGATTATCTTTCTCTCTCATCCGGATTCTGCCCATATTACTTAGACCTATGTAATCAGCGGCTTCTTTGGAAATCAACGCCAAAAGCCCTGAATTATCGAGAGATGAGGAAACGATAAGATTCGCGCTTGTATTATTCTCTAAATTGATAACTTCAACAATGGTGTTTACCGGGAAAGAGTTGGTGGCCAATCCGTTTTCAGGAAGACCCGGATCAATACCGACCGCCCCCTCCCAAACTGAAGCGCTGACCAGCGAAAAAATCGATACGATAATACCTGCTAATAAACTTGCCTTTTTCATCACTTACATATCCTTCATGTTCGAAACTACGACTTGCCCGGCATCTTTGGCAATCTGGTATTCATCATTAAGATTCTTGCCTGTACCGGCAGAAAAACTCCGCTCAAAGACAAGTTTTTCAGTGTTGGTGCTGTAAATTTTTATGACCATCGCGCTGGGAATACGCGTATTTTTGTTTTGAAACTCAAGAAAACCCAGAATAAAGTAATCGGCTCCGCTACGCGTCGCTTCGTAAAAATCAACCTGAATATAGCCGCTTAAATCTTCAGCGGGCATTTTTTCCATCC
>JAITFK010000189.1 GCA_031281555.1 Treponema sp.
CTAGTATCGTGACGCTGTTCAAACTGTGGATAAAGCCACATAAGATTAATCCGTGTATTGGTATTTTTCTATTGGCAAAAACTACTTTTGTTCGATTTTTATGCAAATTTGCTATATCATTTAATCCGCTATTTCAATAGAGACACGATACTAGACTAAACTTTTAATAAAACTTAAAAACCCAACTGCTTTGCGGGTGGTAATGTACTTTGGGCTATGCCTGTAGTTAATGTATTAAAAAACTGCGGTGGTGAAGCCATAAAATTGGCGGGAAAGCTACCACCTTTGGTGGTGGTTAGCCGATTTTAAGCAGTTTTTTTACTAAATACATACTTGCGATAGATGTTGTCGAAAAAGGCGATACGACGTCGGTTAAACGTGTTTTTCAGCGTATTTTCAAACAATTCGGATTACCGCAATATATACGTAGCGATAACGGACCGCCGTTCGCTACAGCGCTTAACTTGCGGGGTTTGTCAAAATTAACGGCGTGATGGATGGTGTTGGGAATACAGCTTGACCGCGATGATCCAGGACATCCTGAACAGAACGGCGGGCATGAAAGAATGCACCGTGATATGAAAACTGAATTGCAAGGACAGATAGACGGTTCTCTTAACGAACATCAAAAAGTATTTGATCAGTGGCGAAAAGATTTTAACGAGATAAGACCGCATGAAGCGTTAGAAATGAAAGTACCTGCTGACATATATATATACAAAATCAGAAATAAAATATTCTGCGGAAAATGTTAAATTCAAATACGGGAGGGGATATATAGTTAGGATTATCAACGACAGAGGATTAATAAATTTAAAACAAAAGCGAATATTTGTCGGAAATCCGTTCGCCGGATATTACGCCGGAGTAAAAGAATATGTTGATAAGCCGACAGAAGTATGGTTCGGGAATTATTTTTTGGGAATAATAAATAATGATAGTGGACTCATAAAGCCCAATTTTACTATAATGCAGCTAACAAATAATACTTGAAAAGTGTTTCCGATGTTATTGTACATAACTGTGTCCGGTGTCATTGAGTTGTACCGGCAAGAACGCTTATATGAGAGGCGATTACGATAGAGCCATTTCCGATTTTACCCAGACGATAAGGCTTGATCCGAAGTATGTAAACTCATACGACATGCGTGATATCGCATACGCCTTTAAAGGCAATTACACTCAAGCCCGTGCTGATGTGAATAAGGTACTACAACTTGATCCTAAAAATAAAGATGCAAAAGACCTTGACGCTTTTCTCAAGCAGAAAGAATATTAAGAAGGAGGAAAAAAATGATGAACAATAATGGACAATTTAACGTACCAAACAACACAAAAGTAGAATGTGAATTCCCCTGCTCAAGTTGCGGAAAAACAGTTACAACAGAATTTCTTATTAAACCTGATAGCCATTCTGATAAAATAGCAAATTGTGCCTGTGGTAAATCTTACGATGTTACTGTTACACATAATACCGGAACAGGAATAGTTAATGTAGATGTTTTAAAAGATCAAAGTGTTGTTAAGGCACAAGGTTTACCTTGAAAATAAAAGACACAATTTCACATTTAATACCATAAAAAAGAAGAGATTAAAAATGAAAAAGAAAAAATCATCTAACACAAAGAAGTCATCGTCAAAGGCAAAAGCAGCGCCGAAAAAGGCAGCGGTAAAGAAAATCCGCGTCTAAAAAGACGGCGGCAAAAACAAAATCCAAAGTAAATTAAAACCAAAAGACAAAAGCGACAAAGTTGAAATTAATGAAGCAAATAATCGCAGAGTTCCCGACAGAAACAGACCGCAGCATGGATGCTGCTGTTACCAACAACAAGACTAACTCGAAGACTTTTCGGCGTATCTGTGCGCGCTGGATTGCATGAGGTTGAACGGCGTCGGAATAAAAAAAATCGGCTTCATCGGACGCGTGCTCTTGCTGGCGGCGAAAGACCCCGAGTTCCTTCCGCATTATCTTACACTGCGGAAGTTTCAGGACGACAACCAGTACTTTTTCTCTCTCTGTTCCGCCTTCGACGTTTTACGCCAGGTGCAGGAAATACTCCGGAATATTATAATCGAATCGTAAGGCGTAATTTACACAGACGCTCTCGAATACTATGCGAGCGTGCGTGAAGCCGCTAAACGCCGTGTCGATCCCGCCGGAACCCCTTACAACGATTTGTTCGCATTCTTCAAACGCGGAGCGAGAATAGGTGAAGAACCTACCGAAAAACAGTTGAAACGTGATTTTAACGCGCTGGAAAAAGGAAGAAAAAACAGAAAACTCCTTATCGAAAAAATCAAACCGCAGACAACAGGTGGCAAACACAAAGTCGTAGACGAAATCTTTAAAAACGCCGCAGAATTCAAAGACACAGTTGAAGGGAAAATCACCGAATAAATCGAGGTTTTCCCCTAAAACAACCGAAAAAATACCCTCAATGTCCGGCCTAAGACCCTCAACGCTGACCCCCTAAAAAACGTTGAAATTTAAGCTCAAGCGTTACGTGAAAATACAGCGGACAGCGGCTTTCATATTTACCGGATAATGTTTTTATGGTACAATGAAGCTGTTCAGAAACATCGTATCATTGATACGCAGTTTCCGTATAACCTTGATTTTTTAATGCGGCTTTTCTTGAAATGAATGTGGATAGGTAGGTAAAATGCTTAAATTGTATAATCTGCTGGAAAGTATACTGCTTTATATTGAAAATGAAATAAAAAACAATATTAACGTAGCCGCCCTTTCTAAAAAATATGGTTTTTCGGAAGGCCATTTACGCAGGCTGTTCAGTTTTGCCTTCAAACAATCCGTCTCCGCTTATATACGTTCCCGCAAATTAGCGGCAAGCATTTTCGATTTACTGGATACAGATGCCAATATTATAGATATATCGACCGAATACGGTTTTGATTATGAGCAGTCGTATATCAGAACTTTCAAACGTGAGTTTGGCGTAACACCGGGCGACTTGTGTAAAACAAGACAAATAACAAAAATTAAACCGCCTCTTCATCTTTTTGACGGAAACAAAATAGGGGACAGCGTCTTCTTCGGGCCGGATATTGTGATGGTTCCGCAGTTTCATGTAATAGGGAAGCATTATAAGGTGTCGCTCAGTGATTCAAGAAACGACATCGTAAGGCAATTCTGGAATGATGAGCGTATGCTCATAAAGTCAGCAATAAACCCTCATGTATTTATCGGGTTGACACGGAACTTTAACAGTAAAACAGGCATATCGGAGTATTTACCGTCTGTACAGGTGAAAAACTTCAAAAATATCCCGAAGGGATTCTGCAAAGATACTTTTGAAACATCGTTATGCGCCAGATACCGGTACATAGGGCAGCATCATTATTCCGATATTGATCGTAACGTAGTCGGCTCAATGTATAACGCGATAAACGCGACAATTGCGTTTTCACGTAACAATCAGATTAAATACACGTTATTAACTGATAAGGTTTGTTTTGAAAAGATAGACACAAAACATTATGACGGAACATTCTGTCAAATGGAATGGTATAATCCTGTTTCGGTAAAACAATAAATAACAAAGGGGAAAATCATGGTATATCGTGAGATTGGGAAAACCGGTAAAAAGGCAAGCGTAATCGGGCTTGGCTGCGAGCATTTGGATTCAAAGCCTTATGAGCAGGTTAAAAGTATAATAGACACGGCGTTTGAGCATGGTATCAACATTTTTGATGTATTTATGCCGGGAAAAGAAGTCAGGGAAAATATTTCAAAAGCGTTAGGAGTACGCAGGAAAGAAGTCATGATTCAAGGGCATATTTGCTCAACAAATGTCGGCCAGCAATATGATATAAGCCGTGATATGCCGACAGTACAGCGGTTTTTTGAAGAACATCTGCGTTTATGCGGCGGCTATATTGATTTTGGAATGTTATTTTTTATTGATTCCGATGATGATTATAAAAAAGTTTTTGAAACTGAAATCGCAGTTTATGCGCAAAAATTAATGGAAAAAGGCGATATCGGACATATCGGGTTTAGTTCACATAACCCTGTTACCGCTATAAAAGTAATTAACACAGGACTCCCGGAAATAATGCTGTTCAGTATAAACCCCGCTTTTGACATTATACCGACAGAAGACAGTATTTTTACACACCTTGATAACGGTTTTAAAGCGGAAAGGTTTACAGCGGTTGAACCGAAGCGTGCCGAGCTATACAGGCTTTGCGAACAGAAAAATATTGGCATAACGGTGATGAAAACTCTCGGAGCGGGTAAATTAATTTCCAAAGAGCATACTCCGTTTTTCAAGCCGCTTACCGTTTCGCAGTGTATACATTACGCTCTTTCAAGACCCGCTGTTATAAGCGCTCTCATCGGCTGTAAATCACCGGAAGAAATAAAGGAAGCCGTTAAATATCTTGATTTAACCGATGAGGAATGTGACTACACGGAAATATTAAGTTCAGTTCGAGGCGGATTACACGGCAGTTGCGTGTACTGTAATCACTGCCAGCCATGTCCTTCCGAAATAAATATTGCGGCTGTTAATAAATATTTGGATATCGCCAAACTTGACACCGGCAATATTCCTCCGTCAATTCGCTCACATTATCAAAACATGGCGCATAAGGGAGACGAATGTACGGAATGCGCAAGCTGTGAAAATCGGTGTCCTTTCGATGTCCGTATAATTGACAACATGAAAAAAGCTGATGAGCTTTTGGGAAAATAAATAACGGAAAACTCTTTTTAAGTTACCGTTGACGTATATGTGTTTATGTGCGTATAATTTCAATCATACTTAACATATATGAATTATATGTAGTTTTTTTATGAATGCCTTGTTAAAGGTAATAGGAGGTTAATATGGAAAACCAGAGCATTGGTAAGCTTATTTTAGGAAAGTGGAGTACCATGACGCTCGTGTCGGTTGCGGTAGGCGCCGCGTTGTTCGGCGTTCTGATGGTTTACGGAAGCATCCCGGTCTTTACAAACACAATGCTGACAACAGCGATGATCATTCCGGTTGTGGTCGGCGGTCTCTTCGGGCCTCTGCCGGCTTTCGCCACAATGCTGATTGGCAATGTAATCGCCGATCTGATTGGCGGCTGGGGGTTCTGGTTCGACTGGTCAATCGGCAACGGCGTTCTCGGACTGTTTATCGGCGCTCTTCCGCTTTACGGCGCAAAGATCGACGAAGGCATCTTCGGCGTCAAGCACGCAATAATCTACGCTGTGCTGGTTATTATCGGAAACGCGCTGGCTTTCGGTATTGTAACGCCTATCCTAACATCATGGTTCTATTCATCCGATTTGGAAATTACATTCCTGCAGGCGTTTGCTTCAGGAATTTCCAATACCGCTGTATTGGTAATTGTGGGCATTCCCCTTCTCTTCCTGCTTGCGAACCGCTATAAAAAGCGCAGCAATCTCAAGGAAGAAGATTAAAAAGTGGGAGAACGAAAACCGGTAGTTCAATTCCGTGACTTCGGCTTTCAATACAAGGTACATACCACTCCGACGCTCTTTAATATAAATCTCACCATCTGCGAAGGTGAAAAGATTTTGATATTGGGAGCGTCGGGAAGCGGAAAATCAACCCTGGCAAATTGTATAAACGGAATAATACCATTTTCGTATAACGGAACAATCACAGGTTCATTAAAGGTCAACGGTGTCGAAACCCGGGATCTTTCTATTTTTAAGCTAAGTAATTTTGTCGGAACGGTGCTTCAGGATTCCGACGCCCAGTTCGTTGGGCTTTCGGTAGGCGAAGATATCGCCTTTGCCATGGAAAACGAAAATACACCCCGCTCTGAAATGCTTCCGAGAGTACGTGAACTCAGCGGCAAAGTGGGAATGGAAGACTTTCTGGCTGTGCTTCCCTTTCATCTCTCGGGAGGCCAGAAACAGAAAGTGGCGCTTGCGGGAGTGCTGGACGAACACACCAACATTTTGATTTTCGACGAACCCCTTGCATCGCTTGACCCACGCACCGGAACGATTGCGATAGACCTTATTGAACGCATCGCCAGAGACAGCAATGACACAGTTATCATTATTGAGCATCGGCTGGAAGATGTTTTGTACCGTCCGATAGACCGTGTTGTTGTGATGGATCAGGGGCGGATCATATCTGATACGACCCCCTTCGAGCTTTTGTGTTCCGAAAAACTCAGACAATACGGCATCCGTGAGCCGTTGTATATATCGGCGCTTAAATACGCAGGCTGCGACATTAAAGATATTCGATTTCTGGAAGATCCCGAAAAGATGGAGCTTTCAGAAGAAGACACACGGAAACTAAAAGCTTTTTTTGAACGAAAAGTTAATTTTGAACCGCCTGCGTTGGGAGACGAAGCGATCCGTTTAACAAACGTTACTTACGCATATGAACAAACCTCCGACGGAAAAACGGCAGTGCGGGATATATCCTTTGCTGTTAAAAAAGGCGAAAGTGTCGCTCTCATCGGTAAAAACGGCGCGGGAAAGTCCACGCTTGCCCGGTTGATATGCGGCATTAGCCGTCCCAAAGCCGGAACGATAACCATAAACGGACGTGAAGCCGTACACTTGAGCGTCAAGGAGATCGGCGAAGAAATTGGTTATGTGATGCAGAATCCGAATCAGATGATGGTCAAGGACATTATCGCTGAAGAAGTTGAGCTGGCGTTGAAACTTAGAGGCATGTCTCAGGACGAAATAAAGACCCGTGTCGAGAAAACCTTGCGAATGTGCGAACTGTACCGTATGCGTAACTGGCCGGTAGACGCCGTGAGTTACGGACAAAAAAAGCGTGTAACAATCGCTTCCATACTTGCGCTGGAACCGGATGTGATCATTCTTGATGAACCGACCGCCGGACAGGATCACCGTCACTATATGGAGATCATAAATTTTATCAACAAGCTCAATTCCGAATTCGGCAAGACTATCATCTTCATCACACACGATATGCATCTGGCTATTGAGAATACAGACCGCGCCATAGTGCTCTCTCAGGGAGAACTAATTGCGGATAACAGCGTGTTTTCCGTACTCGCCGACGATAAGATCATTGAACGGGCAAATCTTAAACAGACCTCGCTTTACATATTGGCGGGGAAGCTTAATTTACCGCCTGAAAAATTTATTGAACATTATATTCATTATGAAAGGATGACGAAGCCGAATGAATAATCGTTTCATGATAAATTATTCACCGGGGACGACACCCATACACAGACTCAACGGCGCGACTAAAGTGCTAGGATTTATCGTAATAACCATATACGTTATCATGACTTTTGATGTGCGTGTTATGGCGGTTATGTTTATGCTTTGCTGCGCCGGAATCATCTCAATGAAACCAAATTGGAAGCCCGTCTTTTTTATGCTGTGTTTTCTGTTTGTGACAGCCGGTGTATTCGGCACTTTGATGATACTGTTAATTCGTCCGTCTTCCGGTTTATCCCATGTAGGAGCCGAGACCATCATTGTAAGGTTTAATAATCACCTCTTCCTGTCATGGGAACTTCTGTGGTATGTAAGTGCAATGTTTTTTAAACGCTTAACTTCATTCTCCACAGCGATACTGTTTATTCTAGCGATTACCCCGTCGGAGCTTGCGGCGGGTTTAAATAAAATCGGCTTACCGTATAAAATTTGTACGGTGGTTTCGCTGGCTTTCAGAACCATACCTGATATCGCGCGTGATTTTACTGATATAAGAAATTCACTGATGATGCGCGGTGTCGAGTTGGATTCACGCAAGGCGGGACTATTAAAACGAATAAGACAGACAGTAATGATTTTGTCGCCGTTAATAATAACCGCCTTTGGAAAAGTAGGTAATGTCGCCAACGCTATGGATCTGCGAAGCTTCGGCAAATTTAAAAAGCGAAGCTGGTACAGTGAACACGAGTCGGCCGGTTCCGATCGGATCGCCAGAGTTATCATTTTTATGGCGGCGTTATTTTGCGGCTATTATATTGTATGGCACCGTATTTTACACCCTTCGCCTTATGACTACTGGTGTCCGTGGATAAAGATTTAAATTAAAAGAATTATAAACGTCCGTTAGCGTACGGTTAGGAGACAGCAATGGAAAAAGACTACGGTTTTGTAGTGGTACATATACCGCACGCCTCGGTGGAAATACCCGATAAGTACAGAAAGACAATGCTTCCGAATGAAAAACGTCTGCAGCGTGAAATTCGACGCATGACAGACGCTTTCTGCGATCAACTGTACGATGCTCCTGAATTCCCAACTCGTGTGATTGCTCCGGTCAGCCGTTTTGTGTGCGATGTCGAGCGTTTCCGCGATGATCACCTTGAACCTTGCGCTAAACACGGACAAGGGTTGATGTACACTCAGGCAACTCTTTTTCTAAAACTTAGAGAGCGCAACCCGGCGTTACGAGACGAAATTCTGCGTGAAATTTATGATCCCCATCACGAAAAACTGACTACTGTAGTGGAGAAAGCTTTGGAACGTTATAATAAATGCCTGATTATTGACGGACATTCTTTTAATTCAAGTATGATTTTAAAGCCCGACAACAAATTATCCTTCCCCTTAGCCTTCCCCGATTTCGACATTGGGACTGATTCATATCACACGCCTGCCGGGCTTCGGGATATAATCTGTTCTTATGTAAAAGAACTGGGTTACAAACCGAAGGTCAATACGCCTTTCGGCGGCGCAATTACCCCTATGAAGTTCTATCAAAACGATAAACGTGTGTTTTCAATCATGTTTGAAACCAATCGAAAGCTTTATATGAACGAAACTGACATGACAAAAGCTGAAGGATTTGAAAAGACACGTCAGACGTGTCATATGCTTATGCGCTGCGCATCTGACTATGTTTTAAATATTTAAGGAATACAAAAAAAGCTAATGCAAAAACGTAAACCGATCCTAGTATTTCAAACCGATTTTACATATAAAGAAGGCGCTGTTTCGTCTATGTACGGCGTTGTAAAAACTGTGGATCCCGATCTGGAAATAATAGACGGCACACACGAGATCCCGCGTTATGATATATGGAGCGCGTCTTACAGGCTTTATCAGACTGTTCGGTTTTGGCCTGAAGGAACAATTTTTGTTTCTGTGGTAGATCCCGGTGTAGGTACTGCAAGAAAGGCGTGCGCGGTAAGGACTGGAAGCGGTTACACAATCGTAACGCCGGATAACGGCACACTGACGCATATTTACAACTCTTTGGGTATAGAAGAAATTCGGGAGATAGATCAAACGGTAAACCGCCTGAAAGGAAAAGATACCGAAGGGACTTCGGTGTTCCACGGCAGAGACATCTTTGGTTATTGCGCGGCAAAACTTGCAAGCGGTATTATCTGTTTTGAAGAAGTGGGACCGTCATACTCGGCAGACAAGATAGTTCGTTTACCTCTGCAAGAAGCGTTGCTGAAGGACGGGGTGATTACGGGTATCTTCGAAATCGGCGACCCAAACTTCGGTAATTTATGGACAAACATCCCACTGTCTCTCTTTGAGAAGGCAGGATTTAAATATGGGGATATTATTAATGTCAACGTAACGCATAACGAGCAGACTGTCATGGATAAAGAAATCAAATTTGAAAAGTCGTTTGGATATGTCAAACCGTCAGAATTGGTAATCTATACCAATGAACTCATGTATATATCACTTGCGGTTTGTATGGGCAGCGCAATCGAAGAATACGGTCTCGGTTACGGTTCAGGCTGGAAAGTAAAATTCACACGGTAAATTCCGAAAATGAGCAAAAATGTTAATTATTTATTGTTATTATGTGAAATATTATATTAGCAGATTAACTATGGAGGCAAGAAAATGGTCTCGACCATACTTCTGATAATAATTTATCTTTCGTTTATCAGTTTAGGCTTGCCGGATTCATTGCTTGGATCGGCATGGCCTTCAATGTACGGGGGCTTAAATATTCCGCTTCATTATGCTGGATATATTTCAATGATTGCAGCCGGCGGAACGGTCATTTCAAGCTTTTTCAGTGAAAGAATTATCAGGCGGCTGGGAACGGGCGTTGTTACAGCATTAAGTGTTTTTATGACTGCCGCCGCTCTTCTGGGGATTTCTTTTTCTTCCGCTTTTCCGCTTTTATGCCTTTGGGCTGTCCCTCTTGGATTAGGCGCAGGTTCTGTTGACGCCGCTCTGAATAACTATGTTGCTCTGCATTATAAAGCAAGACACATGAGCTGGCTTCATTGTTTTTGGGGTATTGGAGCTTCTTTGGGGCCGATTATCATGTCATTTTTTTTGATATATAAAAATTCATGGAACCTTGGGTATCGTACAATCGGATTGCTCCAATGCTGCCTTGTAACAATATTATTCATCTCTATATCACTATGGGGAAAAAATAAATCTCAAAATAACAATGAGAAAAATGAAACTCCTAAAGGAATATCATTTAAAGAACTATTTCACACTGCCGGAGTAAAACAAATCTTAATTGCTTTTTTTTGCTATTGCAGCATTGAAACTACTGCCGGATTATGGGGAAGCAGCTTTTTGGTCATGGAAAAGAATATACCTCCCGAAATAGCCGCCCAATGGATTTCGTTATTCTATATCGGGATAACATCAGGACGCTTTATTTCAGGTTTTCTGACATTGAAATTAAATAACCGCCGAATGGTCCGTTTAGGGCAGGGACTTATCGCCTGCGGAGTTATTGCGTTAATGTTACCTGTTGGCAGATTATTGTTATTACCGGGCTTTTTTATAATCGGACTTGGATGCGCTCCGATATTTCCAAGCCTCTTACATGAAACTCCGAGAAATTTCGGCAGTGAAAAATCGCAAGCAATAATGGGAATACAAATGGCAAGCGCGTATATCGGGACCACATTTATGCCCCCGATATTCGGACAGATAACAACATATCTCAGTTTCTTTATTTTTCCGTTTTTTATCGGTATTACATTAATACTCAATATAATAATGGTTGAACTTTTGAATAAAAGAATAGATAAAACAAGAGTATAAATTTTATTAATTAAAGGATAAATATATGGATAAATTATCATTTTTGAATAGAAAAAACATTTCAATAACGGGTAGAGTTCTATGAAAAATAAAACTTTAAAATTAATACCATTATTAGGTATTTTTTCGGTAATCTTTTATTTTCTCCATGTAATTCTGGGAGAAATATTTTATGAAGGATATAACCCGCTTGCGCAAGCAATAAGCGACTTAACCGCTTCAAATTCACCGTCAAAAAATATAGCAAGAATATTTTCTACGCTTTATGGCATATGCGCCTTAACATTTTCATTTGGATTTTTTATTTATTTAAAAAATAAAATAAATAAAGCTGTTACTGTTTCCTCATTTACTTTTTGTGTAATGAATATAATATCATTTTTCGGGTATACATTTTTTCCATTATCTGAATCAGGTTATGCCGGTACTTTTCAGGATATAATGCACATGATTGTTACCGTATTTGTAGTTATGTTAACAATAATATCATTATTATTATATTCCATTGGTTTTTTCAGAGTAAAAAATCATATATATCTTGGCATTATTTCAATAAGTACATTGTTAATATTAATGACAGGAGCAATATTAATAAATATCATGCCAAAAGAATATTTCGGAATTGCGGAACGGATAAATGTATATTCAATAATATTATATACAGGAATACTGTCATTATGGATGAAGAAATATATATGAAAAAATCGTTCTTAAATGGTATTTTACAAAAATACCCCGGAAAAATGGTAACAGTCAATAACCATAAAATGCACGTTTATAGTGAAGGAAACGGAAACCCAACACTGGTTCTTTTGTCGGGAAGCGGTACATATTCGCCGATGTATGATTTTAAGACGCTATTTTC
>JAITFK010000058.1 GCA_031281555.1 Treponema sp.
GCGGCGCTGCCTGTGAGTATTTGAGCCGGAACTCCTGCAGCGCGCATCAAAATGCCGCATATCGCCGTTGTAGTGGTTTTTCCGTGAACGCCGCAGACTCCGGTAGAATCAAACCTTGCAGACCAGTTTCCGAGAGCGTCGGTGTATTTCATGACAGGGATTTCAAGCTCAAGAGCGCGGGCAAGTTCAGGGTTTGAGGAGGCGCTGTAGGCTGAAGAGTGTACAACAATATCAATTGACGCACTGATGTGCGCCGCGTCGAAATTTTCATGGTAGAGAATATTTAAATCTTTAAGAATAGCATCCGTATAAAAAACTTCAGATATATCGCTGCCGGAGACTTTTAATCCGGTATTATGCATAAGTTCAGCCAAAGCGCAGACCCCTGTTCCCTTAATGCCTACAAAATAAATTACAGTGCCGCTTTGAAATATATCTTTAATCCCCATAATATATTGTTACCTTAAATATCGGCTTTTTCAAGCATTTGTTTTAAATCAATGATACCAGCGGATCAATACGGTATTCTTTTTGTTTTCCCGTTGAAGGATCCGCAAAAAAAAGCGCGTGAGATCTGAGAGCAAGATCACTGTTTAAAAGAGGTTGATGTAACAATTGTATTGATGGGTATGTATATTGATAAAACAGATCATTTAAAATGGGAAAGCCAATCCAGCAAAGATGACAGCGTATCTGGTGACGGAAACCTCGTTTTATACGCGTTGTAAAAACATTTTTATTTATATTAATAATTTCTGTCCGGTAAAAATTTCCCCTGTCTTCGGCAATTTCAAAGTGTTTTTTAATTTCTGTAACAGGACGGACAAGTTTTCTGCCTGGGCCGAATGGACGAAAGTAACTTTCAATGACCAACGGCTTTCCGGTTAAGAAGCTGTAATTTTCTATGTTCAAATCCGGCGGCTGCGGAAAACCTTGTCCGGCAGAAACGCCTGAACTTGTATTTTTATTAACGTTACTATTACAAACGGCTGAGTATTCCTTAATAAAGCCGTCATTTTCCTGCAGTACTTTAAAAAAATCGTAACTTTTTACATTCTTTGCAAAAAGTACAAGACCATGTGTTTCAAAATCCAAACGGTGCATAATGTTAAAAACAGGCGAAGATTGGGAAGTAAACCATTCAAGAAGGGTTCCGCCTTCCTTTTTCTTTAACTTGTCACTGTGCATTTTGGAAGGTTTAAAAACTACCGCGAAATCATCTGTTTCATCAACAATGAAAGGAACGTTATTTTCCATTTGCTGAAACTTCCATATCCAGTTTTTTCATTACCTTGAAAAAACGTTCAGGTATGTTAGATGAAAAGACACCAGGCTTTTCTTCTCCTGGCAGGGTAATCTCAAGTTTTTTGGAATGAAGCATAAGGCTTGAGCCCTTAAATTTTTTATCATCGCAGCCATATACAGGATCACCGAGAATTGGATGTCCAAGAAAGCGCATATGTACACGAAGCTGATGGGTGCGTCCTGTTTTTGGACGCAGAAAAACAAGCGAATAATTTCCCCATGTCTTTATTATTTTGTAAAAAGTAACGGCTGTTTTCCCGGCGGAAGAGACCGTAAAACGTTTGCGATTCTTTGGATCCCTTGCGATAAAAGTTTCAATGCGGCCTGTTTTTTCTTTTGGCGTGCCGTAAATAATAGCGATGTACGTTTTTCTTGTTTTACGCGTTAAAAATTGTTTTGCAAGAAAAGCATGTGTCTCATCATTATATGCTGCGATAATAATACCGGATGTTTCCTTATCCAGCCTGTGAACAATACCGGGGCGGAGACCTGCAAAATTTATTCCGCTGTTTAGTTTCCTGAAACAGAGAGCATTTACAAGAGTACCCTGTCTGTTTCCGGCTCCCGGATGCACAACCATTCCCTGAGCTTTGTTTATAACAACGCAATTATCATCTTCATAAATTATTTCAAGCGGAATATCCTGAGGAACAATAAAATCAGGTTCTTTTTCATCCCATGACAATTCAAGGGAGTCACCATGTTTCACATAATGGGAAAGCTTAACTTCTTTTTTGTTTATAGCAGCTTTTAAGTTTCTTGATTTTATTTGAGAACGGGTAAGCACACGTAAAACTTCTGACACATAACGATCAAGTCTTAGGTTTTTAAGGATTTGTTCTTTTATAACAATTGAAAGGCCGGGCATTATTCAAGAGGAGGTTCGCCTGAATTTACGGTATCCGTGCCATGAAGAGACTCATCCTGGCCGGTATCATCGTCTGTAGTATCTGTTTTCATTATATCAAGCATAACATTCAAATCTTCTTCTGTCGCATCGTCTTCGTATGGCTTTTTTTTAATAGTATAGGATCCTGCAGGAGGAGATTTTATAATTGCCGCTTTCTTTCGTTTCATCTTAACAATAAATAAATCGGTAAACGCAAATGCCGCTGAAAGCCCTATCGCAAAAAATATTGTATTCCTGAATTCTTTGCTTGTAAGCTCAATAGCGCCTGCGGATTTAAACGGCCATGGCGCATAACGGCGTCCTTCTGCGGAAAAGTCCATACTGTTGGCTTTATTCCACCTGTACAAATCATTAAAAAAATTGACAAAAAACATGGAAAAGGGAAATGTTCCGAAGGCAATTATATCCCAGCGGCGGAAATCTTTTGCCCATTGAGGAAAACCAGTTGTATCAAACGTAGCGGTTGTTTCAGAATCATGTATATTTTGAGCCTCTGCCTTTAAGCAAGGTATCAATAACATGGTGATTAATACTATCGTAAAAACTGTTCTTTCCATTTTTAAAATTTATCATTCCTTAAAAATCAAGCTGCCTATCCTCAGCATTGAGGAACCTTCTTCAATGGCTGTTTCAAAGTCATTTGACATTCCCATTGAAAGGCAATTCCAGTTTTCCGCAGGCGGAAAACGTTTCTCAAGCTCATTTTGCGCTTTTACGAGCTGTCTGAAAGAAGACCGTATTAAATTTTTATCTTCCGTGAAAGGAGCCATTGTCATAAGCCCGCGCGGTTTTAAAGTCCCGGCGTTCATTAGCATCTCAACTGCTCTGAAAAGATCGTCAAAATCAGCAAACCCTCTCTTTGTCTCTTCTCCCGTATGAAGCTCAAGCAGAATTTCAAGCGGCTTTTCCCTCTGCCCCGCAAACCTGGCAAGTTCCGCAATAATTTGCTCTCTGTCTACCGACTGGATACAATCAAAAAAAAGAGCCGCGTTTTTTGCCTTGTTACGCTGGAGAGAACCTATTAAATGAAGCCTGACTTCAGGAACGCTGTTCCTAAGAAGCTCAAATTTATTGATTCCTTCCTTTACTCTGCTTTCGCCGAAACAGGAAATACCGGCGCGCAATGCTTCTTCTACCATGCAAAGCGGCACAAATTTTGAAACTCCCATCAGGGTAATTTCATTTCGTTTTCTTCCGGTAAAAGCGCAAGCTTTTTGAATCTTCTCCTCTATTTTTGCAATATTTTCGGCAATTGACATCCTTATTATTATTTTCGCATATTCTCAATATATTTAGCAAGAGAGAAAAAACTTTCAAAATAAAGATTCTCCGCCCGTTCATTTCCCGTAAGCCCGTTTTCTCTTAATAACGGCGTACATACATTCTGTAAATTCCCAAAAATTGAAGAAAGAAAAACTGTCAGGTTGTTTTTTATTGTTTTTCGTCTTGACGCAAACAGTGCGCGGACAAGCGGAAAAAAAACTGGAGGAATCTGCTGAGCAGGCGAAGCTTTTTTTTCAAGAAGAACTCCCATACTGTCCACATTCGGCTGAGGATAAAATGATGAAGGACGGATAACCATTAAAGGCTTTACAGTGTAGGCTGACGCGCATAAAACGGAAAAAGATGAATATTCAGGCGACCCTGCAGATGCCGTCATACGAAGGGCAACTTCTTTCTGGACTGTAACTACAATACGTGTAAATAATCGTCCCTTTTCTATTAAATCCGCCAGCAGCACGGCCGCTACATTATACGGAAGATTCCCCAAAAGAAACTGCGCGGGTTCTTGACTACTCCATGTTTTCATGACATCGCCTTCAACAAGAGAAAAATTTTTTACACCTGCGAATATTTCTTTTAACACACGAATAAAACCGGTATCAATTTCAAAAGCGCGTACATATAATCCCTTTTCAAGAAGCAGGGCTGTCATTGCGCCGAGACCAGGTCCGATTTCCCAAACATCATTTTCCGCATTGCAGTCAAGCGTGTTTATAAGAGCCTGCCTTGTTACAGGGTTAATCAAAAAATTCTGCCCGAATTTTTTCCGCATACCCAGCCCTTCCTCTTTGAGAAATGTCTTTAACGCGGCGGACGAATTATAATTGATTTTTTTGTTATCGATCATACTTCACTGTAAAACGGACGGAGTTTTAAACGCTTTTCGCGCGATCTGTATTCAATAAAAATAATCGCAAACGAAAGAACAAGGGAAAGTACCAAAAAAGAAAATGGTTTTGATACTGTAATATGCGGTATCCTGCCTGCGAAAAACACTGTTTTTTCTGTAAATTGATAAAGCAGAGATAAAGGAATATTGATAATTCCTGAAAGTGAAACCATATCCAGAATAAGCCAGATAATAGAGCCAATCATGAATAATGTCGCAGCCGGGACAATTATAAGGCCTGTGATAATTCCCGCCGGAGCAATAACGCCGAAAGTAAAGCATGTAACGCCCGCTGTCGCTAAAAATGCCCCGCAGGAAACAGCAAGAGGCTGCAGAATAAAATCAGGAATTTTTCCCGCAAACAATGACGCAAGAGGTTTTCCGATAATCAGGATACCCAGCATTGCCAAATATGAAAGAATAAAGGAAATGGAATTTCCGGACGCCGGAGTAATGATAATCTGTATTATAAAAGACAATGCCAAAACAGAAATTGATTCTTTCGGTAAAGTTCCCAGTATCGCCAGTACTCCCAAAAAATACATTAAAGCGGCACGGTTAAGGCTAGGCATCGGTCCGACAATAAAGCAATAAGCGGTAATTATAGCAGCGCCTGTTATTGCGGCGGCTTTAATTCCGAGAAGCTTCCTTAGAAGAAAAGCAATAATGGCGGCTATCACCGCAAGATGCATTCCGGAAAGCGCTAAAACATAAGAAAGCCCGGCGTTCCTGTACATTGCCGCAAGGTCTGTATCCAGATTGTCTTTTATGCCGATTAACATGGCAAGCGCAAGACCCCCTGCGTTTACATTTGTAAACGAGCTTCCTTTTGCGAAATTCTTACTAAAACGCTGAATTAAGTTCAGCCTGACTCCGGTGCGCATTTTTTCAACTGGCGAAGCCTGCTTTGTAATATGCATTGACTGTGCGGAAAATGTCCGGCCGTTTTTACCGGAATAAATGGAACCTTCCGCGAAAATTTCCGTTCCCCTTCCAAATTCTCTGATTTTAACAGAGCTGTCTTCAGGAAAGAAAACCGTCAATTCCCCGCTGCTGCTTACTCTAAGTCCTCCCGCTCCGGCCGCTTTCTTGAGTGATACTGAAGCCATCGCCTTGCCGCCTGAAATAATGCGCGGATCTTCAAGAAGGACTCCGTTTATGGCAACGATCTTTTCTTCTGTTATTCCAAATTTTACATTATTTACTGAAGCGGCTTGTGCGCTTATTCCGACACAGAGTCCTGCGGCAAAAACAACGCTATAAACTTCCATTAGCCGAAATTGCCGCGAGTTTGGATCAAATAAAGAGAGAACCCTGAAAAGACTGAGCGCTATAACCAAAACAAACATTACCGCCAAAGTTACCGAAAACATTAAGGAGCCTAGAACGTAAAAACCAAATGCTACGCCGACAGCAGCGTATATCAAAGGAGCGGTATGAAAACGATTTACCATTTGAGACGGTCTAACGCCTCCTTTGCCGCGGTTTTTATGTTTTCATTGTAAGATAAATTACTGGTAAAAAGTAAATGTTCAAAAATGGTGTTTATTCCGATAGATCCAAGAGCTCTGACAATAGCGAGAGTAATATCGGCATCGTAAACCCCCGTACTTTTTGTTTTTTCATTAATAAGTCCAAGCTGTAATCCAAGCGCAAGAGCGGCGGAAGAATCTCCTATTGCTCCGAGGCAGGCAATTGATTCGATCAAGCGCCCTTTGGAAACAACGCTTTGAAGATAGTCGGCCGTTATACGATGATAATAACTGACTGCCATTTCGCTTGCTTTTGTCCACCTTAACGATGTAAGCGTTTGTATTGCGGCATAACGCATTGCGATCAAATCCGCGTTTCCCGTAAAGTCAAGAAGCCCTGTTTCAAGCGCAAGTTCCGCGAGATGCCCCAGTTCCATAAAACTCAGCCTGCGGCTGTTAATTCCGGCTTTAAAAGCGACAAATTTTTCTTCAGGAGGATTTTTCTCCATAATGTCACGGATATACAGAAATAAATCTCCGTCTATTACATCCAACGCTCCGTATATTTCCGACGAGATAACTTCAGGGTAACCTGTAAACAACAGATTAAAAAGAACCGGATATGAAGAACTATCCCCCATTTCCGTTATTGCGGTAATGCAGGCGGAGACAAGTGAATAATCAATAACACTTTCGGATTCAAACGCTGAATTTATATAAATAAGGTAATTATTTACACCATTTATTATTCCCTGATTATCTTTTCCAAGTACGCCTATTGTTGTAAGAATATCAGCTTTAATAGCGGAAACAGGATATTTAAGGAGAAGCTCCCACAGAATATCAATACTTGCGGAAGAACCGGCGTTACGCAAACCTTTTACAGTAATGCCTATAATATTGTTCATATGGGTTAAATCTTCCATATCTGCATAATTGTCCAGCGCATAACGCAGAGTAAACTCATAAAGCTGACGGATAGATTCATTTACTCTTCTATCCGACGCTGCGTTACGCAAAACTTCGGCCTTGGCGGTTATTTCACGCTCTGAAAACATCTGCATATATGACTGTAAAACAGCGGAGTCACCGAAAATAAAAGGCGATATAAAAACAAGCAGAAAAAAAATAAAAAATCTGTAGGAAAACTTAAATTCCCAAACAACATGATTTACTTTTTTATACATTTATAACCTCTTCAAATTTATCGGCAGGGTTTTTATTGCCGTTTTGAGGAGCAGTATTTTCGGATTCTTCATCAAGCACGCGCAAGGGCAATTCATCTTCGTCTTCTTCGGGCAGTAAGTCAAAAACCTCACATAAAATATGATTTCGCGTACCAACAGGAAGCGGATCAGCTTCCATGTGCACAAGTGATATATTTGCATCCTGATTATAATCCACAGAACGAACAGTGCCCGGTATGCAAATGGGAACTCTGTCCAGCGAAAATTGCACTTTAAGGCGTAACCCTATGGAAGCCTGTCCGTAAACCCTGAAAGCGCAGCCTGCATCAGAAATATCTTCAAGCATACACTTTATACCGGCTGATCTTTCAAGACGGTGCGGACTTTCGCCTTCTATGAGCATATAAAGAAAAGCCATCTTTTGATATTTAACGCGCAAAGATTTACGTTTTTGAGTCCTGAAAAGCGCATCGTTATGTTCTATCTTTAACGATGAAATACCTTTGGAAAAAACTTCATCAAGAACTTCGGTATCAAAAACGTAACCTGCATCAGATTCACGCCAGAAATAAACTGATATTTTCAAACCGTACCATTGCATTGTTTGACCCTGATTATTTGTATTTATAGGACGAGTTATGGTTAAATAGTTGCCGAAATTCTTTACAACTTCAGACTTGTAGACGCCCGTACCCGGCACCAGTACACGTAAAGCCTGTCCTTCGCTGATTTGGCGTGAACTGGAAATACGAACTTTATTTTCGGTTGATTCCATTTCCAGTTTTTTGCAATAATCGAAAAGTTTGGAAAGGAAATCCTGTATAGGCGGATCGTTAATTTCACCTGTCGTTCTGACTGAGTTTACCATAGAGTGGATGACTGTTTGAAATTGCTTTTGAGAGGTGAAAATAGAGAACGGATCGTGGATTTTACAGACAGTAACAAGATGTCTTAACTGTTCCATATCCCTGATTGAAAAACCGGCTTCCTTGCCTTTGGCGAAAAATTTAATCCAGCTTTTTGAATTTTCACTTTTATTACGGGTAAAATAGAGACCAACGAGAACTGCAATTATCATAAAAAAGAAAAAAGTTACCAAATTTTACCTCATTCTCTTACTATTATATTATAATATAGAAAATAAATTCAGAAAAGCTCAAGGAAGAAAATTTTGGGAATATATATAGAAGCTGTTATTCTGTATGTTGTTCTTTTTTTCTCAGGTTCGGTTGCTTCAACTGCGGCAAGTACGGGAGAAACAGCAGGTTTTTCAATAACGGCTGAGCTTGCTAAAATCTTTATTTACAGTATTCCTTCACTTACATTAATCTGGTACCTGCTGTTAAAGGCAAAACCTCTAAAAAATTGGGAGATTGTACCCGGGAAAAAAGACCTGACCTGCTGTATAATTACGTTATCAGGCCTATTAATAATCGGTTTAGCCATTGCTTTTGTTTCATCGTATATGAGCGGTCCTTCGGCGCAGGTTTTGCTTTATTCGCCTTCTACACCGGCAGGATGGATAGTTCTGTGTTTTTCATTGATTATCGCTGCATATACGGAAGAAAGCTTTTTCCGTTTCTATCTGCTGTCAAGAAAGGATGAACTTAAAATGAGCGCAGCTCAAGCATTGATGTTTTCTGTTTTATTATTCTCAATCTGCCATATTTATGAAGGCCCCTGGGGGTTTTTGAACGCCGCGCTTTCCGGTACATTTTTGTGTTTTATTTTTCTGCGGTATAAATCCATTCACGGGATTTCTGTCGCGCACGGATTCTACAATATTGCAATTTATATTATTAATACAGCCAGAACCTGAGATTTTAAAAACCGGTTAAAAGAGACAATCGTTGACACTCTGCAGTATAATAACCTCTGAAAACCCAAACGGGGTTTTTAGAGGTACCCACCATCAAAAAAACGGAAGGCTATTATGTTTAAAACAGGAATAAATTTGTTAAGCGGAAACATAGTTAAATCATTGCTTGTTTTCGCTGTTCCCATGTTCCTGTCCAATATATTTCAACAGTTATATAACACCGCTGATATCGTAATTGTCGGATATTATCTCGGCGAAGCTTCTCTTGCCGCTATTGGCGCGTGTGCGGTGATATTTGACTTGCTTATAGGCTTTGCTATTGGCGTTGGGGGAGGCTTCGGTATTGCTGTAGCCAGAAGCTATGGCTCAGGCGATCAAGACTTGCTTAAACGCACAGTTGCGGGAGCGGCTGTGATAGGTCTATTACTGACGCTTTTCATTTCGGTTACAGCAAATCTGTTTTTGATGCCGATATTGAAATTAATAAACATACCGGAATATGTAATAGACGCGGCATACTCATATATTTCAATATTAATTGCCTTTGCAGTTGTACTTTTTACTTACAATTTATGCGCAGGGCTTCTACGCGCTATAGGCAACAGCACAATGCCGCTTGTTTTTTTGGTTATTTCATCTTTACTGAATATAGTATTGGATATTCTTTTTATTACACAATTAAATTTGGGTGTCCGCGGAGCGGCAGCGGCTACTGTTGCAGCACAGGGTACATCGGCGTTAATTTGCCTGATATATATTTATAAAAAATGTCCCATACTTATACCGGAAAGAAAGCATTTCCATAATAATATTTCATTTTACAAAGAGCTTGCGGCGCAGGGCTTCTCTATGGGTTTTATGCTGTCGATTGTTACTTTAGGCTCTGTTGTACTCCAACGTTCTATAAACGGATTAGGTTACCTTGTAATTGCAGGGCATATAGCGGCGCGTAAACTCAACGGCTTTTGCATGATACCAATCCCCACAATAGCAATCGCGCTCTCTACATTTGTTTCGCAAAACAAGGGAGCGAACCGGCTTGACCGTATACGAAAAGCCGTACGTTATGGTAATTTTTTCGCAGTAATATGGGGTGCATTTATTTCGGTTATGCTAATATTTTTTTCTGTAATTTTAATTAAATTACTTTCCGGTTCGAATGAGAGTGTTGTTATTGAAAACGGCACGCGGTATCTTAGGGTAAACTCAATATTTTATATTATTCTTGGTATGCTCTTAAATTTTCGCCTTGCACTTCAGGGAATAGGGGAAAAAGTTATTCCGGTTATCTCAAGTGTTATTGAACTTACCGGTAAAGTTATATTTGCTTTTTTCCTTGTACCTGTTCTTGGTTATTCAGCTGTAATTATTTGTGAACCAATTATATGGTGCATGATGTTTATACAGCTTCTATACTCATTTTATACAAATCCCTATATCAGAGGGAAATCATCTGAATAAGTGTATAAATTACGGAATTTCCGCAACAGCTTCAATTTCTACAAGCGAACTCTTCGGTAAAGCAAGAACCGCCACGCATGAACGGGCGGGTTTACCGGTAAAATGTTTTGAATAAACTTCATTGAATGCGGTAAAATCCTTCATATCAGTTAAAAAGCAGGTCGTCTTAATAACATGAGCAAGGCCGCTGCCCGCCGCGTCTAATACCGCCTTCAGGTTTTGAATAGACTGTTCGGCTTGCTCCTTGATTCCTCCGTTAATAATTTCGCCGGTTTCAGGTATAATAGGAATTTGCCCTGATGTAAAAACAAGGCCATTTAACGCGATAGCATGGGAATACGGCCCTATAGCGGACGGAGCTTTTTTTGCGATAATAATTTCCATAATGTTTCTCTCTCCTATATCACATAATTGTCAGCGCTTTGTTCTTCATATTGTTCAAGCATACTTGTTTTTTGATTATACTTTCAAGTATTTTTTCCTTTTCATAGTTATGAATGAAGACATTTAATTGCGTTCAAAAACTTCTATAAAAATTTTTCCAGATAACCTGTATCCAACCAACGATCAAGCTTATGCCCGACTTCACGGAAATATCCGACTTCACTAAAACCGAATTTTTCGTGGAATCGTTTGCTGGCTTCATTGGGGTAGCCGAGTATCGCTATCACGGTGTGAAACCCGCTTTGCTTCAAATCTTCAAGGACAGCTTTATAAAGCTCAGTCCCAATTCCGCCGCGTCTTAAGTCTTGTTTTATATATACGCTGGTTTCGGCGGTAAAGCGATAAGCTTCTCGTTCGTGAAAAGGATGAGCGTAGGCATAGCCCGCAATGCCGCCGTCAAGCTCAGCTACTTTATACGGAAATCCTAACGTAAAGCGGTATTGTTCAATTCTCCTGCGGAATTCCGTCAATGCCGGTATTATGGTTTCAAAAGTTACCCATGTGGTTTCCACGTAAGGCGTATAAATGTCAAGTAACGCCTGCGTATCATCCAATTGCACGTCACGAATGGTCAGCGGCATATTTCTTGGTAACCTGATCCCATAATACTTGATTTTTCTTAAAATTTTCCCTTAAAATAGAGCAATAAGTTATTTTGAAAAATTTTAACATTATAATGTTTTTTACCCAATTATACAAATTTTGTCAATTAAGGGTAAAATAAATTACCGTTTGTATGGTTATGACCGGTGAGGATTTTCCAAAACTTCAGTTTTGGAAAAGGCTCCGATATTAAGAAAAAATAATGAAATCTGTACAACAGAACTATAAACATGATAAAACATTCAATTCAAGCAGTCATTTAAAAAAAATAATTTCATGCTCTGTAAAAGAATTTATCCCGTTTTTTCAATTAAATAATACTGTAATTTTTAACGGTGATTGTTTGGAAATACTGTTGATTTTTCCTGAAAATTCAATAGATATGATTTTTGCAGATCCGCCTTATATGTTATCGAATGACGGATTAACATGCCAAAACGGTAAAATGGTAAAAGTAAATAAAGGTCAATGGGATAAGAGTAATGGTTTTGAGAACGATACTGCTTTTCATAATGAATGGATTTCCGCCTGCCGCCGTATATTAAAACCTGAAGGTACAATTTGGGTTTCAGGCACATACCACAGTATTTATCAATGCGGTTATCTTCTGCAAAAAAATAACTTTCATATATTAAATGATATTACATGGTTTAAACCCAATGCTTCACCTAACTTAAGCTGCCGTTTTTTTACAGCGTCGCACGAAACACTTATATGGGCAAGAAAAGACAAAAAAGCAAAACATACATTTAATTATGGAGAAATGAAGAACGGTTTTTTCCCTGAAGATAAAATAAAGAAAGAAAATACACAAATGAGGTCAGTTTGGTCAATTGGGACTCCCAAAGACAGTGAAAAAAAATACGGGAAGCATCCCACTCAAAAACCGTTGGATCTGTTAAAACGTATTGTGCTTGCGTCGACAAATGAAAAAGCAATAGTTCTGGATCCTTTTTGCGGCAGCGGAACTACAGGGGTTGCCTGTAAATGTTTACCTGACAGGTTCTTTATTGGTATAGAAATTGATAAAGCATATTGTGGTTTGGCAAAAAAAAGATTAGAGTAATTTGGGGCATTGACACCTTTCCGTATCAAATATAAATTCAAACAAGTAACAATACGATGAATATATTGTATAATTTTTTTAATAAATCCATACCGGCCTCTGTAGTAGTCGCTGTTTTCTCAGGTCTCTTTATCGGTACGGCATTTGGACTGTCAATTCCGGTAATTGTAGCTTCCAATTCAGAAAAAGTTGCCAGTTATGAAGAAGTGGCGGCGCAGGTTATGGTTGAGGATGTTTTACGGATTGCGGGGCGAAGCGGTACGGAAGAAACAGGTCTTAGTTATGTAACCCTTCCGGGAATTCAAAAATATGACGGTCCCCGTCTTGCGCAAACCATGCCTATTGAAACAAAAGAGACCTGGCTTTCATGGATGAGCAGAAACCGCCGTGATGATCCTGTTTTTTTGGAAGAACGCTGGCAATGGGCGCAGGATTTGGTTCTTTCCTCGGAACTAAAACGCCCTGAGGATGTACGGGCGTTTCTTTTAACTCCAAGGGAACACTTTGTCAGGGCTGTTAACAAGGGTCTTGAATATGCTAATACCTGGCTTCCTATCGGTTATGGAGCGACTATTACCGATCCTGATGTAGTTTCAATGATGACCACAACCCTGAATGTCCAGCCAGGAGACAAAGTTCTTGAAATAGGGACTGGTTCGGGATATCAATCAGCGATTCTTTCCTATCTTACCAAGGATGTATATACAATCGAGATAATCAGGCCGCTATTTATAGAAACAGACGCTTTATACCGCGATTTAGAAAAAAACTTCCCTTCCTATTCGGTAATTAACCGTAAACTGGGTGACGGTTATTACGGCTGGGAAGAATTTGCTCCTTTTGACAAAATTATTGTTACCTGCGCAATTGACCATATTCCGCCTCCGCTGCTCAGGCAGTTAAGCCCGGGCGGGATCATGGTATTACCCCTAGGCCCGCCCAATCGCCAGTACATTATGGAAATAGTAAAGAAGGAAGCGGAAGACGGTTCTATTACCCTAAGCCGCAGGGATGTTTATAACGGTCAGAGTGTGAAATTCATCCCATTCAGGGATGAAAGCGGAATGTCGTATAGTACGCCGCTTCCTCCTGAAGATATAAATTTACCGTAAAAAACGGGGTAAAAGACACGAAAAATTATTAAGGCTGGACAAATCATAACCGATGTTTTATAATAGGAGACGTAATGGGAGGGTTGTATTCTAGTCAAAATGTCACAAAACGCCGGTATTTACCTCATATAAATACCAGGCAAGCTGCTTCTGTAAAGGGGTTCTTATCTGTTATGGGAGGTAGTATCCTTAAGTTGTTAATATATATTTTAAACACTGTAGGTGTATTTTTTCTTTCTATCGGAAAAAAAATCTTCGATGTAGTTAAAGGACTATTATCAAGGTTATTCGATATAGTTCGTTTCAATCCGATGGTTCGTAAAATCACAATTTTTACATGTCTTGCCGCTTTTATTGCAGGCGCTGTTTTTCTGGTTTCCTTCGCAATCATTTCTCCTGAACTGCCGCCGGGAAATTTAATATCTACAATAATGGATATTTCCGAAGATCAAAAATCAATTAATAATGCCAAATCACATTTAATTCTTTCTTCCGATGACGCTGATTGGGCGGAATTAACGTTTTTTGACGATAAAAACTTTGAAACAGGAGCCGGTTCCGAGACGCAAGATCGTTCAATAGATATTGAATATCCGATCCGTCCGGGAGAGACTCTGTCGGAAATTGCCTATGCCTACGGAATTCCATACGAATTCCTTGCATGGTACAACAAAATAACCAACCCTAACCGTATCCGTATGGGAACGAAAATAATCATCCCTTCCAAAGCAAATATTGAGCTTCTGGAATCTGAATACCGGCAGCAAAAAACAAAGCAAAGACAAACAACTGCTGCTACAAAGACTGTTAAAAATATAGAAATTTCATACGAAAGTCGCAATAACGGAAGCGGCTCGGGAATAACTGTTCATTTTTCTGTTGTAAACCCTCCTTCCAATTTAAAATCTTACGAATGGGATCTTGGAGACGGAAGGCGCAGTTTCAGGGAAAGTCCCAGTTATGAATATTCTGTACCGAGAACATATGTTATCCGCCTGACAGCCCAGGATGGGTCAGGGGTCATTTACAGATCCAATCATCTTTATATTGATATTCCGCATCCTGCCTCTGCGGCGGAGAACAGCACAACTGTATTTATTACGCTTTCTTCTCCTGACGAATATTTCGCGGTAAACGGGACAATTAAAAAAATTTCCCGTTATACCAATATGGAAGATGCGGTGGATTTAAGCGAGTCGGATAAAATCCTTACTAAGATACGTTTTAAGAAAAGCGGCTATTACGGCGTTACCGTGCAGGAAAAAGGAGGCCGCGAACAGTACTATTCAATTTTTGTAAGCCCGATTCCGACCATGCATGTCGATGTAGCTGTAAATAATTTTAACTGGTACAGAACACAGTTTAATTCGGGAACAGCGTCCAACTGCGGGCCTGCATCGGCGTCAATGGCAATAAGCTGGGGAACAGGCGAATATTTTCCGGTGTCCGCAGTGCGTCAGGCTATAGGCTGGCAGGGAAACGGCGGAACAAGTTTTGATGAACTCTTGCGCGTTATCAGAAACAACGGAGTGGACGCAAACATACAGCCTTTAAAGACAGCGCAGGATATAAGGGATGTAATAGATTCAGGGGCAATTGCAATTGTCCTTTTTTATACCGACGGGGTAAGGATGACGCGCGGCGATCCGGCTGTAGACCTTTTGGGAAGGTACTACAACGATTCAGTCGGTCATTATATAGTTATAAAAGGTTATTCACTAAACGGGGACTATTTTGTAGTCCATGATCCTATACCAAGCGACTGGAGCGCAAACAGTTTCCGTTACGCGGATGAAATCAGCATGATGGGACGCAACCGCTATTTTTCTTCCGCGGAAATCTTACGTTCCCTCCGCCGCAGCGAAATGATCGTAGCGCCGGGCAAAGGATAACTAAAGTAAAATGTTGTAAATATAAAATGGGAAAACGGCTATTGGTTGTTTTTCCTAAAGCTTAATAAAAAAATCTCCGATTTTTATATTAAGTTCGATTTGGGAGAGAAAAATGTTTGGCAGAGTAATAGTTCTTCTGCTGCTTATTGGTATTCTCGCTATAAGCGGCATTATATGGTTTGATTATCTTAATGTCATAGACGCTAAAAGCGTATTGGCTCCTTTTTACAAATACGTCCCCTTTATTCCGGGCGAAGGCAGAACACAGCCCAGGACAGCAACACCCGATGAATTTATCAATCTTGACGCGGAACGGTTGGCTATACGGCTTGAATCGCTGGAATTTCAACGCATGGAAATGGACGTTCTTCAGCACGGTATAGATTCCAGGCAGGGGGAAATAAATCAAATGGCGCAGGAATTGGAAGAACGCCAAAAAGCTTTAGAAGAATGGGAAAATACTCTCAAAGCGATAGTCGCAGATGCCGAAAATAAAAATAGGAATGTCGAGCAAAATGCCCGTTATCTGAGCGGTATGCCGCCGCAAAACGCGGTTAATATCATTGTCGCTTTGGATGATCAGGACGCTATCGACGTACTCCGGATGACCGAGGAAATCGCCAAGACCGAAGGAACAGCATCAATTGTGTCCTATTGGTTTTCGCTGATGGATCCGGCTAGGGCGGCCGTACTGCAGAGAAAAATGGCAGGAAGACCTTCCAGTCTTTAACCTGACGGTTATTGCCTTCCGGAACTTAATTTAAGGAGGCCGGGCGGTGATAGCCGTTTCTACCTACACAGAACCAGTACCTGTTAATCCCTTAGCGAATGAACCCCTTCAGACGCAGGAAACTGAAGAAAAAGAAGAGTCAGGCGAATTTGCAGAGATTCTCGCAGGATTACTGCGTACCAATGAAATGATCCAAACGGATCAAAATGTCGAACTTTCCGAGTTAGAATCGGTTTTTACCGTTTCAACTATGGAAGAAACGGAAACAGCCGGAGAAACAGACCTTTTTGAAATTGCCGGAAAAGCGCAGGAAATAAACATTGATTTTTCCGGTATTGAAATTTCTGATAAGTACATGAATGATTTATCGGAAATTGAAAATTTTGGACAGGTTACCGACATTACTGACGGTTTAATACCGGATGTTTCCAATGTTAAAACTGAAACTTTGGCGGAATTGAAGTTAAAAAATGATTTCGCCCAATCAGTTTCTGTTTCACAGTCAGATTTGGAAAATGCCGCGCTTGAAGTTTCGGTAAATGAAGAATTTTTATCTGCCGATGCGGTTCGGAAAAAAGAAAAATCTTTCTTGGAACGTTCTCTTTCGGAAAACGAAAAAAAAGATGCGTTAACGCAGAACCTAAAAAACATCAATGAAACTGACGCGTTACGTAAAACTTCTGATAACGAAAGCCGCGGGCGTCTTGATGAAATACGAAACCGCTCCCGCCGTGAAACACGTTCCGCGAACGGAGTTTCAATTGAAGTCCGCGATTTTAGAACAGCGGAAACAAGCGGCATGAATAATCCGCAAAAACCTTTTTCGGTTTTGGAAGCGTCCGCAGGCAGAGCCCAAAATGAAACTCCTGTCCGTGAAATAACTTTGGAACTGCGTTTACCTGAACAAAATAATTCCGCGCCGCAGACAACATGGGAAGCCAAAGCAGGCACAGCTTTGGAAAACATGCTTGCAAGGGAGCTTCATCAGAACTTTAACGGAGACATAGTCCGCCATGCAAGTATGGCTCTTCGGGACGGGGGAGAGGGTACTATACGGATTGCGCTTAAACCTGAAAGCCTTGGGAATGTAAAGATACGTCTTGAAATGTCCGAAAACAAGATTACAGGGATCATCTTTGTTGAAAGCGAAGAATCTTTGAACGCTTTCCGAAGGGAAATTACTTCTCTGGAACAGGCTTTCAGGGATTCAGGGTTTACAAATGCGGATTTAAACCTGACTTTAACCCAGGACGGTCAAAATCAACAGGAATGGAACAGGGAGGCAAATTCCTTTACTTCGCAGATGGCGGCATCTCGTTATGAAGATTCTTTTGACGATGCGCCGCTTGTTAACATTGTTATTGGGCGGCAGCAAGGCTCAATAAATATGCTTGCATAATTTCGCTTGAAAAGCGAAGGAGAGTGTTATGGATATATCAAAGCCGGTAATGTTAAGTTCGGAAGAAAAAATCCAGCTTGATCAATTTGTCCGCGATTATAATATAAAATTAAGTCCGACGCGGCAACCTCAGCAAAATTTGGGTAAGGATGATTTCTTAAAAATCCTTATTACCCAGCTTTCTTATCAGGATCCGACTTCACCAATGGAAGACAAGGAATTTATCGCCCAAATGGCGCAGTTCTCCACTTTGGAGCAGATGACTGCAATGGCGAAAGATTTTTCCATGCTGACAGCGATGCTTATGGGAAATGAAGCTTCTACGGCTCTTGGCAAAAATGTTGAGCTTGTAGAAGGAGAGCGCACTATTCAAGGTATGGTTCAGGCGGTAAGCAGGGGCGATGTTCCGCAGGTGCTTGTTAACGGAAATTTTTATAAGTGGGATCAGGTAACTAAAGTATTTGCAGATGAAAAGGAGAATTTAAACCTATGATGCGATCATTGTTTTCCGGCGTTTCCGGGCTTCAGAATCATCAGACAAGAATGGACGTTATTGGCAATAACATTGCCAATATCAATACAACAGGTTTTAAAAGAAACCGTGTTAATTTTCAGGACCTTATTTATCAGCAGCTTCAGGGAGCAGCCCGTCCGACTGAAGACTTGGGCGGTGTAAACCCGAAAGAAGTCGGTCTTGGAATGTCAATTGCGTCAATTGACACGCTTCATATACAAGGTTCGCTGCAAACAACCGGCGTTGCTACAGACCTTGCCATTGTAGGCCAGGGTTTTTTCATTCTTGACGATATGGGCAAGCAGTTATTTACAAGAGCCGGCGCGTTTTCAGTTGATTCTGACGGCGTATTGGTTAATCCCGCAAACGGCATGAAGGTGCAGGGCTGGATGGCAAGGGAAATTGACGGATACACCGTACTTGATGTTTCGCGGCCTGTGGAAGAGCTTGTTATTCCTGTGGGAGGAAAAGACCCGGCAAAAGCGACTACTATGATTGATTTTGCGTGTAATCTGGATAAACGTCTTCCCGAATTACCGGAAAATCCGTCAGGCGCACAGGTACGTGATGCGACATGGTCAACAACAATTGATATTTATGATACGTTCGGCGACAAGCATATTTTGCAGGTTGAATTTACGAGAGTACCGGGAACCGTAAACCGCTGGAATGCAACGGTAAATGTCGATCCGCAAAACGAAGCTCCGACAAACGCTACAATCGGTTTCGGCGCGGACGCTCCGGCTGTAGGCGGGCCGCAGACCTTCATTGTCAACTTTTCAAATAACGGTACTCTGCTTTCCGCCGAAGATGGAGCGGGAAACGTGTCCGGCGCTTCGGGAATGGTGCAGATGAATGTCGCATACGATGTTCAGACAGCTACTCCAAATGAAGACGGAACGCTTGTAAGGCAGGAATTTGTGCTTAACCTTGGCACTGTAGGCGGATTCACAAAATCAATTACCCAGTACGCGGAAGCCAGCTCCTCAAAGGCTGTAGAACAGGACGGACGCACAATGGGTTATCTTGAAAGTTTCAAGATTGATTCAAGCGGAGTAATCACGGGAATTTATACAAACGGCAGTACAAGGGATTTAGCGCAGGTCGCCATTGCTACCTTCCCGAATCAGGGAGGCCTTGAAAAAGCAGGCGACAGTACATTCCGTGTGTCAAATAACTCAGGTATAGCGAATATCGGCCCTTCAGGGGTAGCCGGAAAAGGAAAGATTGTCGCCGGAACTTTGGAAATGTCCAATGTTGACATGGCGGATCAGTTTGTAGACATGATCGTTACCCAGCGCGGTTTTCAGGCCAACTCAAAAACAATACAAACTGCGGATCAGCTTTTACAGGAATTGTTGACGCTGAAGAGGTAACAGGCATTAGAGAACATTAAGCAGGCAGTAAATTAATTCTGTTAAGAATTTACTGCCGCTTTATGTTTATTGATAATCGCCAATTGATAAGGTATGATAAAAGTAACAAAGCTGGATGGCACAGAGTATTACATTAACCCTCATCAAATTGAAAGTATTGAAATTCGTCCTGATACAACCTTGATGATGTTATCCGGCAAATACCATATTGTACGAGAAGAAGCGGATGATGTTTTGGAAAAAATTTATGCCTATCGCCGGCGGTTAAGTCCGTGTATAGTCCAGGAGTGAGAATATGAATAAAAGCTTGAATATGGGTACTCTGATTGGCTTGATTGGCGCAATAGTTATGATCCTTGGATCTATTTTATTGAGCGGTAACAGTTTGATGGCCTTCGTAGATATACCCTCATTAGCACTCGTTCTTATGGGTTCATATTTTGCTCTTATGATGGCCTTCTCCTTGACTGACAGTTTGGGCGTTTTTGCCGCTATCGGACTTACCTTCCAACAGCCTGTATTTGATTCGGGGAGTATAATCCAGAAAATGATTGCGTTTTCCGAAAAAGCCCGCCGCGAAGGTTTACTTGCTCTGGAAGACGAGCTTGAAGACCTTGATGATGAATTTGTGAAAAAAGGTTTACGTCTTGTTGTTGACGGAACCGACGCTACAATTATCCGTGATCTTATGGAACTGGAATTAAGTCAAATGCAAAGCCGGCATTCATTCAAGATTAAGCTTATAAATATGTGGGCTACTCTTGTTCCCGGTCTTGGAATGTTAGGTACGGTTATGGGACTTGTAGGTATGTTACGCAACCTTGATGATAAAGCGTCTATCGGCCCTAACATGGCCCTTGCTCTTATTACCACGTTCTATGGTTCTTTATTCTCTAACGTATTCTTTATTCCCTGGGCGAATAAGCTTGGGGTGTTTGACAATGATGAAGCCGGTATGAAAGAAATGATCATTGAAGGGGTTCTTTCGATTCAATCGGGCGATAATACACGTATTCTGGCTATGAAGCTTCTTGCATATCTTAATCCAATTGCGCGGGCGGCTATAGAAAAAGAAGTAATAAAAGATTAGACTTGTTCAACAACTAGAGGAATTACATGGCTCGTAAGAAAAAAGCTGATGAACCTACTCCCAGTACCTGGTTAAATACCTATTCGGACATGATAACCCTTTGTCTTTGCTTCTTTGTTATTCTGTTTAACCCTGATGAAGTTACGCAGGCTCAGTTGGACGCCATTTCGGAAGCCATTCGTACAGGCGGTATCGGCGCCATGGCTGGAGGTCTTACTCTTTCGGCAGGACGCATGGCGGAACTGGGTAATACGATTATGTCCCTGCCTTCCATGGAACGAGGGCGAGTCATGGGAACTGCTATGCGGAAAGCTGTCTCTGTCTTTTCTCCTGAAATTCGCTCAAATAAAGTAAAAATAACACATGATGAAAGAGGACTTGTTATCACACTTGCGGGAGACGCGTTGTTTAATCCAGCAAGCGCGCGAATTAATATAGAAGCGACTAGGGATATGTTGATGCGGCTTGCCACTTATTTATCTTCCGATGAATTGCGGGGTAAAAAATTCAGGATAGAAGGACATACTGACGCGGTTGATATAGACCCCTCAGGCCCGTGGGAGGATAACTGGCAGCTTTCTTCCGAAAGATCAAGGGCTGTACTTCGTTATCTTGCGGCGCTTGGCATTGACGAAAGACGTTTTCAAATAGCCGGTTTTGCGGATACAATGCCGCTTGCGTCAAACGATACTGAAGAAGGCCGCGCCATTAACCGCCGTGTCGATGTAATAATTCTTGATGAAGGTCATTTGTAAACCAAACGACGCTAAAATACTCACAGACAGTGAAGCGTTATTAAAAACGATAAGCAGTTAAATCCGGCAATTTATCAAGAGTAATAACACGCGGATGATGATAAACTTTTTCTTTATGCGCCTGCGTGTTAATTGATTCGCCTGTCCAGAAATTGTCCTTGTGGGATTCTCCGTCATAGGAATTATAACGATCATTCCATGTCATAAACCATGACCACATTGCTTCGTCTTTTATACATTCGTCAGGGTCGGGTATTTTTCCGTTTTCCGTAAGGGCGATAATGCGTTTTCCCGAAGGAATCATCGCAGAAGCAATATCGAATTCTTTTTTTTGAGACGCGTAAGTATTTGAGTACAGATCGCGTCCTACAATGTCTACAGTATCAGGATTTGGCAGCCATGCTGTGTTATCGGCGTTCCAAACCCAGATAAGGTTATTTAGCTGTTTAACATTTGTCAAATATTCATGCATGAATTCCCACAGCGCTTTGTACTGCGCTGCCCCGCTTGCTCCCCACCAGAACCAACCGCCGGATGCTTCATGCAATGGCCGCCAAAGAACCGGAATATCGCGCTCCTGTAAAATTTTAAGCTTCTCCGCAGCTTTATCAAGATCCTTAACAATAGTTTTGAAATCATCGCTTTCTCTGTCCAGTTTGCCGTCTTTCCAGGGAATGCGAAATTTAGTTTTATCAGAATAAAATTCATTGGTAGGACCGACGCGCCAATGCCAGCAAAATGTTACAATACCGTGAATATTTCCGTTTGACAGAAGCGGGACACCGTTGTTTTTACCTTCCCACCATTCAATCGCTTCGTTTATCTGTTCCATACCTCCGAAAAAAGGCGCATTATTTTTGGGCAGTTCAAGAAAGTCAAAACCTTTAAGAGCCGGATATTTTCCCGTATCATTGTACACCCGTGAGATCATATCCATAGACGCATTGGTAGTCCATGATGTATCCATTTGTCCTGAGATGATGTTTTTTCCGAATTGGTCTGAGAGAAAATTTAACAGGCGTTTTTTATTCTGTGAATCTTCAGGCGCAGGAAGAACATTTATAACAATAGACGATTTGTTATTTTTTTCGGCAGTGCCATCTTCATTCTTTTTTTGAGCGCATGAGAATAGCGCTGCCGCAGCTAAAATAGTTATGATAATTTTTATAAAGAAATTTGTTTTCATGCTTTTAATGTCAGAATACATTGGTCGTTATCCGCTGTCAAATAAAAAGGATGCGAACTGTTTTTTTGTTAAATAGAGTCTGTCTATAATGTGGACACATTATAGACAGATTACTTTAAAAATCGTATTTTCATAGCCTATAGGCGAGAAAATATAATGTCTGTCCGCAAAGTAACCGACTTTGTGGACAGACACTAAATAGTTCCTTCGTACACAAGCAGTTCTTTTCCGTCTATTGTTACCATTAATCCGGGTTCGAGTTTTTTTGCCGCTTCTCTGATGTGGGTAAGCCAGACAAGATTGGGATTGATAAGCTGTAATTTTTGTTCGCTGATTAACGAAACCCCTTCGCAGATAATTCCGTTTACCATGCTGATAACAGACAAGTAGTCTTCGGTCAGCACATTACAAATAAGTATTTCGCCGCCGCCCGAAGACTTGATTTTTTTACAGGCCTCATCGGCAGTTATAGCGTGTATTATCCTGCCATGTACGCGGGTAACGGAAGGATTTGCGTAACCGCCGGCATTTGAACGCGCGAGAACCGTCCCGATAATGATAACACGGACAGTATTTATCATGTTCGGACTTTCAAGCGGAAGGCCCGCAATAAGAACTATTTTATCCGATATACCTGCCGCTCCGGTTTCCGAAACAGCATTCATGGTGTTGAGTATCATGCTGTCCGAATCGCCGACTACCGACTTGATATAGGTATTAACACCCCAGTACAACTGCATAATACGTTCAGAGCGCTTATCGGTTGTTACGGCAAGAATAGGTTCATCCGGTCTGAATACACTTAAAATTCGCGCGGTATTTCCGCTTCGGGTCGGCGTAACTATAGCTTTTGCGTTTACCGCTGTCGCTGTTTCAACTCCGGCTCTCGACATTATGATGCCTAAATTATCTTTCGGGTTATGTACTTCGGAATGACATTCATTATGGAAATTTCTCATACGCATACGGAATTCATCCGACTGCTCAATGACGCACGCTATTTTATCCATCGTTTTCACAGCTTCCACCGGATAAGCTCCCGCAGATGTTTCGCCTGAGAGCATGATCGCGTCGGTTCCGTCGAGTATTGCGTTTGCCACATCGGTTAATTCAGCGCGGGTGGGACGCGGATTCACAATCATAGATTCCAGCATCTGTGTCGCTGTAATAACAGGCTTTCCTGCCCTGCGGCACACGTTAATAATGTGTTTCTGCGCCAGAGGAATCTGCTCGGTGGGAAGTTGTACGCCAAGGTCTCCCCTTGCTACCATTACGCCGTCCGCAAGCCTGGCAATTTCTTTTATATTTTCAAGGCCTTCACCGCTTTCAATTTTGGCAATTATTCTAATGTGAGAAGAGTGGCTTTCAAGGAATTCTCTTATTTCAGTTACTTCATGAGGAAAACTTAAAAAACTCGCCGCGATATAATCAAGATCCATTGAAATGCCGAATTCTATGTCCTTCTTGTCCTGCTCGCTCATAATGGGAAGATTGGCGTGAACGCCGATGAGGTTAACATTTTTTTTGCTGCCAATGACGGCTGTATTGTTCGCGCGGCATTTGATGCCTCCTGCGGTATCAATCACTTCAAGCTCAAGAAGCCCGTCAGCGACAAGAACCCGGTGTCCGCATTGAAGTTTTGTTTCCGCTTCTTTCCACGATAATGAAATGTGCGCGGGAGTTTCGTTCTCTGCCGCTGTAGTAAAACAACCATCGGTAGAAATAACAACCTGGTCCCCTTTATTTATCGTAATTTTACCGTCATTTTCTACCATGCCTGTCCGTATCTCAGGTCCCTTGGTGTCCAGTAGAAGCGCAACGGGAATTCCAAGCTCACTTGAAATACGCCTGACACGTTCTACGGAAGCTTTATGCTCGTCTGGTGTCCCATGAGAAAAATTAAGACGCGCCACATTCATTCCGGCAAGTATAAGACCGCGTACAACATCATCTCCGGATGATGCGGGACCTAGAGAACATACTATTTTAGTTTTCCTGTTTTTCATAATTTGTGCTGCGTCTCCTTTTGCTTGATTATAACATAGATCAAGCTTATGCGGAAGCTATACAACATTAACTTTAGGTATTATTTAGATATCCTAATGGCTCTTTATTTTTGCAAATATTTAGCCTTAAAGAAATTCAGGTTTGGAGGGAACCAAGCAGGATCAAAAGCAAGTCCGTCATAAAGTTCAAAATTATCTAACAATCCGCTTCCGTTTTGTTCATTATTATCAATTGTAATATCATACCAAACAGAAAATCGGGAATTAACATTTCCTTTTTCATATTCATTAATTATTTTTTTCATCTCATTATACGTTAGATATTTTTCAATAAAAATATAGTAATGGTTCATCGTATTATCAGATTCACTTTTAATCGCTAACGGTTCAGCCATTTTTGAGACCAATACTTTGCCGCTTTTTTGCAGATAGATTAAGTTAAACCCGTCAACTGTATCTCCGTCATCATTTGCTGTTTCATTCAGGTAAATAGAAATATCTACCCCGTTTCTTTTTAATAAAATATCATAATTACCGATTAATATATTGCCGTTCATAAACTTAAAACTGCCAATTTGATAATCGCCGGTATATTGAACAGGTATACAAAAATAATAGTCTTTTTCATTATTCAACATGAATATAGATAAAGTATTTTTCAATGAAAAATCATATTTGGAAAAGTCATTTTGGCGTTTTGTCGCGCAATTTGAGAAGTTAATTACTAAAAATAAACTTATAATACAAAAACTAAATCTATTCTTCATACAGAGAAGATACATCGGAATAATTATTTTGTCAATAATAATTGTATCTGTATTTGTATCGCCTAACGTTTTGCCTGTGTTTTTTAATACAGCCGCCCGCCAAGAGGAACAATTTTCTCCGGTGTTATTAAAATACACTCGTTTTTGTCATCTGGAACGCCCAGCGTTAAAACTTCAGAAACAGCGGGGCCGATTTGCCTTGGAGGAAAATTAACCACACACAGCACTTGTTTTCCTGTTAAATCATCAATTTTATAATTTTGAGGTAATTGCGCGCAAGATTTTTTTATACCTATAGTTTCGCCAAAATCAATCTTTAATTTATAAGACGGTTTACGAGCTTCTGGGAAATTTTCCGCTTCTATAATTTTTCCGACGCGAATGTCCAGCTTTTGAAAATCATCATATTTCGCCATGTCCATTTTTTGCTCCTTCATTAATTATAATTTATGGAATGGATAATAGGGCCTCTAATCTCTTGTATGTGACAAAAGAGCAGCATAAACAAATACCATAATACAATGTACATACGTGGAATAAAATAAGGCAAAATCAAAAAACAGGCCAATCTTGCGTACACCTCAATTAAAGCAAGGAATATTGTATCACTATAGGCTAAAGTGAATATCAACTATAGACTATGTGGTATATTTTTCGTAAAAGGAAAAGAATAATTATAAAGGGCAGAGGGAATACCAGCTTGTACTTTGTGTCAAAAACAGATCCGCTGCTGCACTTCAAAGCTGCCAGAGGTTTTGCGGTAAATACAAGCGCCCGTGTCAGCGGTATTGTTCCGGCTATGCCAACCGGGGAATACCGTATCGAAATTAAAACGCAATTCATTGTAGACAGCATTGACCTTAAAAAGCCGAAGACGATTACAAGCTGCTTTAACATTTATGTAACATGACATTAACGTATAAAAGTCAAAGACCAAAGAATAAAAATTGGTTTCTATGCAGTGTATATAGTGCTTTATTTTGAATCTCTGCTTATACGCAACAATGATTCGTTGTTTTTACATGACTTCAACTCCCTATATCACGTTACGTATATTTTTTACCAGTTCCGCAAGCAGTACCGTAAAGTCAGGTAAATGTTCCCGGATAAAAACCATATTTGTGGCTTTGCCTGCGGTCTCAAGTTCCGCGGCATAGGATGATATTTTCTGTGCGCCGATAGAAGCGGACATGCCTTTTAGAGAATGAACGTGGATTATAAATGACGGCAGAGTATCCGCCTTCGGTATTATTTGTAATTGAGACAGCCGTTCGTCAATTTCTTTGCAGAACATGGATAACACTTTCTTATACAGAACCAAATTACCTCTAAGCATGGCAATTCCTTTTGCCGTATCAACATTGGGGATAGCTATCTCAACGCCCGCTGGTTCCGCTAAAACAAACCCGCCTATATTGTTACTGTAGTCATTATTGTGGCTTCCGCCGCGCTGCTCTTCCTTATTCATACCGCTTGACGCGGCGCTCTCACGGGCGTTTTTCGGTAACCAACGGTCAATAATTTCGTCAAGTTTAGTAACGTCTACAGGTTTTGAAATAAAGTCATTAAAACCTTTTTCGATAAACATTTCCCGCATACCAACAACGGCGTTAGCTGTCAAGGCAATTATCGGTATTTGCTGACATGCGGATTTTCTTTCCCATGCGCGGATAATTGCCGTTGTTTCAAATCCGTCCATTTCCGGCATCATATGATCCATGAAAATCAGATCGTACTTATTTTGTTTCACAAGTCCTATTGCCTCCGCGCCGCTTAGACAGGTGTCAATCTTTACGTTATAGGGAGACAGGAGTCCTTCGGTAACTTTAAGATTGACGGCAATGTCGTCTACTATCAACATTCTTGCATTGGGGAAGGTATGACGTATGACGCCTGAACTTTCAAAATAATTCTGATTATCAGTCTTGCCGTTTAAAATATTGGCAATGGAAAGGGATTGTACCGGTATGGATACAAAACGCGCGTTGGCAGCATATACCTCAGTGCCCCATTCCGCCATAAGAGCCAGATACGGT
Source organism: Treponema sp. (assembly GCA_031281555.1). Lineage (GTDB taxonomy): Bacteria > Spirochaetota > Spirochaetia > Treponematales > Breznakiellaceae > WQXQ01. The sequence continues at coordinate 27,304 of JAITFK010000058.1, forward strand.
TTCTTTCCTCCGCAGAAAACTGAAGCGCTTTGTTCCATAAGCGTTTTAATTTTTTCATAAAGACCGTAACCTGAAAATACATAAAACCATTCTTCAAGAAGGGAACCGCGAACCTCTGGTTCGACGCCCTTCGGGCTCGGTTGAGGTCCACGGTACAAGGCTTCTTTGAAGTCATTAAAATTCGTTACCATAGTATAAGGTACTTTCATATTTTCAAGCGACCAGCATACAGATTTAGCGTAGTTAAGTCTGCTTTCATAAACAAGAACTTTCTTTTTTTCGGGCTCTTCCACAAAAGCAAAAGGTTCTTTTGACGCAATGTCCTGCGGAATAATCACCGTGAATACGCTGCCTTTGCCGTATTCGCTTTTCATGGTTATTTCTCCGCTCATAGCCGCACAGAGCCGGCTTGTAATAACAAGTCCAAGTCCTGTTCCTTCAATACCCTGATTCTTCTTCATATCTACACGGACAAATTCGTTAAAAAGTTTCGCTTGATCCTCAATTTTTATTCCCTTTCCGGTATCGGAAACATCTATCTTAAGCAAGACCTGTTTATCATCTTGTTTCAAGGCGGTAATGGTTAAACCGATATTTCCTTTTTCTGTATATTTTAACGCGTTGGACAGCAGGTTAAGAAGAATCTGGCGCAGACGCACTTCATCTCCGATAAGGCTGTTGGGAATATTTCCGTCGATGTTGGTATAAAACCGTATCGGTTTTTCTTTTAATCGTGTACGAATAATATTGATCGTGTCATTGATCAGTGATGAAAGCATATATTTGACAGGAACAATTTCCAGTTTCCCGGCTTCGATTTTTGAAAAATCCAGAATATCATTAATTAACGAAACAAGATTATTCCCCGCCTGTTTGATATCCCTAACATAGCCCCTCGCTTCACATGAGAGTTCTCCCCTAAGCAGTAGTTCCGTCATGCCTGTAATGGCGTTCATGGGGGTGCGGATTTCGTGGCTCATTTTCGCGAGAAAATTACTCTTTGCCTGAGAAGCGGATTCAGCTTTCTTGTTTGCCTCAAGAAGCTGCAGGTTTTGTTTCGCTATCGCATTTTCAGAATTGGCAACAAAAATATTAATAATGATGAACAGGAAAAGGATTAGAAACAACATACTGAAAAAAACGGTATTCATGGCATGGTTCAACGAAAACAAGCCCGATACCGGATAACTTACGGTCAGATACCATTTCATCGCCTGGATTGAGTTTACGAGGTATATTTCTTTATCATATATGAAACTCCGACTTTCACCTTCGGAGAGCTCATGCGCAAACCTGATCAATTCTTTTCCGGTTTCGCCGAGATATTCGTCAATACGGACTTTATTTTTAACCAGTTCATAATCCGCCGCCGAAGTAATTTCATTGTATTTATTAAACATATATGTTGTAATATTTTTATCGAATTCCCGGTAGCTTGAAGCTATAAAATTTGAAAAATCAGTGAGGTTTACGCCTGTGCCAATAAACCCAATAGCTTTTTTTCCTGTCTCTGTCGTGACAAATACCGGAACATTGACCCAAAGATAGATTCGCTTTAAATCAGGATTATAATTAATGTTAAAAATATATTTTTCTGTTTCGTATAATGTTAAATTGTACCAATAATTCTTGGGATCATCAGGATTGACAATGTACGGCTCATTTCCTGTTGAATAAAATATTTTATCCACGTCATTAATCCAGTAAAGTACTTTATTTTTAAAATGTTCCTTAAAAAGTACAAATTCATCGTCTGCCCTGGATTTAAGAACCGGATCGGAAGGATTCATAAAATACTGCCGGATTACCGGAGTATCCGCCATTTTCAACACAAGGGCAAGATCGCTGTCTACTACGGTTGCTAAACGCAGCCGTATTGTTTCAGACGCTATGGAAAGCTGCTGTTCAATAAAAGAACGGTTGATTTGACGCGCCGAAATTGAGTATGCCGCAATAGCCGACAAAGCAATAAAAAGGAAAAGGATACAGGAAAAGAAAAGGAAATTATTGTTGGCGAATATTTTTGATGACTTGATTGAACCCATTGTCATTTTCGCATACCTCGTCCTAATAATTAATTTAGATAAAATATAAGGATTTTTTTGTTCAAAAATGTTGCAAAAAAAAGAATTTATGGAAGAATATTATGAAATATTTTAACTTTGGGAACCTCTAAAAACCCTGTTTAGGTTTTCAGAGGTTTTCTTTGATAAAAAAAAGCGCATATTAGCGTGTAAGAAACAGGAAGCACTTCACTGTTTGTTGCAAAGTAACGTTAGCCGTTATTTTCTGCCAGTTCTCCGCGTGTGTGTAAATCGGAAAGTATTTGCGCGTAAAATTTACCGTCAATTTTATACTTTGCTCTGTAGATAAAGTAACTGCCCGTGATGCACAATAACGGGAAAATGAGCATGGCGATCTTCATTAAAAGAAGCCCGCTTTCCGTTACATCGGCGGCGCTTTGCGCGTCCTTGATGCCTGATACGATAACAATTGCCGAGACAACGCCGCTTGAAATCGCGCCGCCCATCTTGTTGATAAAAGGCTGCAACGAGAAAGTGATACTGTCGTTTCGCTTGCCTAGTTTCCAGTGACCGTAGTCAACCGAGTCGGCAAGGAACATCAGCATTAACAGTTGAACAAAGGATTGACCTATAAAAATCAATACACCCCCTGTGCCTATAAAAAGCATTGTCGTAACAGGAGCGAAGAAAAATACTAAATAACCTGCAACTATCATAATGATAGCGGCAGTGTAAAGGGTTTTTCGTTCAAAACGTTTACTGAAAAGCGGGAAAACGGCAAGAGCTGTAATTTGAGACACGCCGAGGATTATCGCGAAAATCGGATACATTCCTTCATTGCCGTAGACGTATTTGAAAAAATAAAGCCCGAAGCTTGTTGTCGTAACATAGCCTATCATAAAAAGAGACATTGCGATTGCGGTAAAAAACAACTGATCGTTTTTAAAAATAATATGCAATAATTCCCGTAAGGGGGTGCTTTTACGGACGGAAACCTGAACTACTTCTTTTACTCCGAACAGCGTTATGCACTGTCCTGCGATCATTACCAAAGCCGCCAAAAACACGAAAACAAAATAACCTTTCTGCAAACTCCCAAAACGCTGTCCTAAAACAGCAGTTAAAGGTACAATGCCCGCTACGACAAAGAACAGTCCGATATTTGCGCAAATACGGGCAATAGAACCGATTTTTTCCCGCTCTTTTTGATCGACACTTAAAGAAGGAAGCATCGACCAGTAAGGAATATCGTTAGCTGTAAAACTGATTCCCCACATCAGGTAAAGAACGGCGAAGACGGCGATATATGAAGAGTCCTTCAAGCCGAAATCCGTAAAGAGAAGCACTGTAAAAGCGGCCGACAAAAGAGCGCCGCAGGCTATCCATGGTTTAAACTTGCCCCAGCGTGTACTTGTGTTATCGACAATAAAACCCATAAAAGGATCGTTTAAAGCGTCAAAAATACGCGCAAAAAGAATAATACCGGCAACCCACCATAATGTACTTGTCGGTAAATTAATAACGTCAGTCAGGTAATAGATAAGGTACGTGCTTATAAGGGTATAGACCATGTCCCTGCCTATAGTGCCAAGCCCGAAAGTGAAACGGTTGCGATTCGAATTGTTCTTCATAATTTACATCCTTTCAATTATATATAAACTTGAGCCGTAATCGCCCAAAAGCCTTGTCTTGTTGTTGTAGTAACTGCCTGTAAATTGATTATTGAGCGGAATGCCTGACGAAAGCAAGCTCCCCCGGCATTCATAAGTTTCGACACAGTCGGTCAGCGCGTAATGGCGGTTAACAGTCCGCAGTATAAACCCAGCGGGATTTAAAGTTACGGGAAGAAGGTGTTTGACAAGGCCGCCGAAACGGCTAATGTAAAGCCTTTGAGGATGCGTCGTCACGCTGTAAAGAGCTTCGTTTTCAAGGCCGCAAACACGCAGTATGTCAGGCTCTTCACCAGAACCTGCCTGAGTTTGAAAAAATCCCGCCACAGCTTCTTTTTCACTTCGGCACAGCCAGGCCGTCTTGTTTTTCAGCCTGTTTCCCGTAACAGGCAGGCGTTCAAATGATCCGTATTGAAATGTTTTTCTGTGTTTTTTATAAAAAGCAATTTGTTCTCTAATCTCGCTCTTTTCGACAGGTGTAAGAAAACGCAAATCCATTTCATATCCAAGACAGCCGAAACACGCCGTATTGTAGCGGGTGGAAAGCGGCGTGTTGCGTAACGTTTGCTGATGAGGCGAATCGGATACATGTGCGCCCATTGTTGACTGCGGGTAAAGGTAGGAGAGTCCGCCTTGTATTGAAAGCCGTACTGCCGGATCAGTGTTATCAGACGCCCAAATCTGCGGAGAAAAGCAAAGCATTCCCAAATCAAAACGGTTGCTTCCTGACGAGCAGGACTCAAGTAAAATGTGCGGTCTTGGTTTGAAAATACGCCGCAGTATGTCGTACAAGCCAAGTATGTAGCGGTGAAAAAATTCTCCCTGAGAAGGAACATGATCCGACCAAAAATCACTTATATGCCTGTTCATGTCCCATTTCACATAACTTGCGCCTGTCTCATCCAGAACACGCCCGACTGCTTCGACAATGTAGTCGCACACGGCTGGATTACATAGATCAAGCACAAGCTGGTTTCGTCCAAGCGCCGGCTCACAGCCTTTACGGCGCACTGAGTATTCAGGGTGAGCGCGGAAAAGGTCTGAGTTTTCATTTACCATTTCAGGTTCAAACCAAATTCCGAATTCCAGCCCAAGAGAACGTATCCTGCGGGCGAATTTTCCAAGCCCTCGCGGAAACTTGCGGCGGTTAGGCGCATAATCGCCGAGACCCGCGGTATCGCTGTTACGCCCTTTAAACCAACCGTCATCAAGAACAAAAAGTTCCATTCCGAGTTTTTTTGACAGACGGGCAAGACGCATCAGTTTACTTTGATTAAATTTGAAAAAACATGGTTCCCATGAATTGTAAAGAACAGGCCGCTCCTTGCCCTGCCATGCTTCGGGAATAATGTGGTTATTCACAAACGAATGAAAATTGCGGCTTAAACCGTTAAATCCGCCGCCGCTGAAAGTCATAACGGCTTCAGGCGTTTCAAAACTTTCTCCCGTGCCTAGCGTCCACTCAAAACAGTGCGGGCTTATTCCAATTCCCGCGCGAACAAGATCGTGACTGCTTAATTCCGCAAAACCAAAATGATTGCCTGAGTAAACTAAATTAAAACCGTAGACCCTGCCGTGATCTTCCGCCGTGCCGTTTTCGTATAACAGAAATCCGGGGTTATGCTTGTTTCCGCTCGCTCCTGTTCTGCTTTCATTTACAAAAATTCCGTATTGTAAGAGCCTGTCATGCTTATGCGCTTCCCTTGCCCAGTCGCCGTCAAATGTAACCAGGCTGAAACCTGTGTTTGACATATCAAGGGATAAACTTAACAGGCGGCGAATCACAAGAGGAGCGGCGTTATTTTCAATTATAACGCGTCGTGTAATGCAGTTAGTATTTTTATAAACAGTATAAATTAATTTCAGCGTAACATCGCATACTTTGTCGCGCAGAAGGACTTCAAGAGAAGTACATTCGCTTTCTGCTCCGTGTGAAGTCGGCAGTTCCTTCATGGGGATAATTCCCTCTTTAATACTGTGGCTTTCGTAAATAAAGTCGCTGATAAAACCGCCGTCCGGCATTTTAATTTCTGCGGGAGAAAAGCGGTAATCGCCCCTGCCGATACCCGACCACTCAAAGCACATTGTATCCAAACAGTAGAGATTGTCTTCTCTGTCATAGACGACGGTTGAGCCTGCCTGAGCTGTACGTTTGGGCGCAAGCGTTTCAATATCGGAAGCGGAAATATCATCAGCAAGCTTTGTTCCATAATAAATATGTTCAAGGTGGTCGTGTTTTGTTATGCGAAATATATAACTTGTGTTTTCCGTCTGCAGAATGAAAGCATTGCTGTTAAAAATAATCATTTACGGTACTCCTGCGCTTTTACAAATTCTTCCAGCATTTCGTCTGTTATTTCTTTGTTTTTTATCATAGCGGAATAAAAACGCCCGCTCTTTTTTACTGTCCGTTTCTGTGTTTTAAAATCAATGTGAACAATGCCGAACCGTGCGCTTTCACCTTCGCACCATTCAAAATTATCCGTAAAACACCAGTGGTAATAACGCTCAACAGGCAGGCCGCTATCTTCTAAAACTTTTAAATGATCGTAAATATAACGGCAGCGGAAACTGTCATTGTTGTCACAGGTTCCGTTTTCGGTAATATAAACGGGTCTCTTAAGCATTTTACAAAGTTCACCGGCACAGATACCTATACCTTCGGGATAAATTTCCCAGCCCAAATCGTTATGGAAAGCGTCTTCGCGGATACCGTCGGCAGGCGAGGATATTGTCGAGCGGCTGTAGTAATTTAAACCGTGAAAATCCGCGTACTCGCCGCGCTGTACTTTACCGTAACGTTTTAACGGAAAGACAAAATCCCCAAACAGACAGGCTCGGATAATAGCGCCCTGAAATATATGCGACACAAGAGCGGAGCATAGTTTGTGCCACAGGTTAATATTCGATTTGGGAACAAATACCCGCGCGTGATGGGCGAATCCGACCTTTGTGTTTTTAAACCCGAGTTCACGGCGTATTTTATGAATCAAGTCATACGCTTTAATATGACAAACCGCCATAACGGATTGAACGCGCAATGCCTTTCCTATTGAACGCAGACCCGGAGGAAATACGCCGTTTAAATAACCCATAACGGCAAAGACATTCGGTTCGTTAATAGTAACGTATTCGTCAACAAAGTCCGAAAACTGCCTGACTGCGTATTCAACAAATCCAAGGAAAATTTGAATATTTGCAGGCTCGGCGAAACCGCCCGTATTTTCAAACCACAGAGGATTTGTAAAATGATGAAGCGTGAGTAAGGGCGCAATACCCCTGCTTTTCATATATTCAAGCAGGCGGCGGTACCAAAGAACCGCCTCTTCATTATATTTACCTTTCTCAGGCTCAATACGCGCCCATTCGATACTCAGCCGGTATATTTTAATGCCCATTTCGGACATCAAATCTATGTCTTCTTTCCAACGGTTTAAATGGTCGTTTGCGTTCGCGGGGCTGCTGCTGTCCTTTATCCACCCTTTCAGGAACCAGTCGCTCCACGTATGTGAAAAACCACCTCCCTCAATCTGTGTAGCCGCCGATGATACGCCAAGTAAAATATTCAGTTTCATATAATTATTTTAACATGGTTTTTGTGATTTTAAATGATTTTTTCGCTGTTATGTTATGTCTTTTATGTTGTATTATTTCAGTATAACAATTTCACGGAGGACGTTGTATGTTAAGCAAACCGGAAGCTGAAAAAATGGCAAGAAACAATATTCTACCGTTCTGGCAGAAAATGGTAGACAAAGAACACGGCGGCTTTTACGGGGAGGCGGATTTTTACGGTAAAATAAATAAATCCGCAGACAAGGGCTGTATTTTAAATTCGCGTATTCTGTGGACATTTTCCGCCGCCTTCCGTTTGTTTAAAGATGATACATACAGGGAATACGCCGCTATTGCAAAAGATTTTTTGATAGCTGCGTTTCTGGACAAGGAAAACGGCGGACTTTACTGGCTTGTTAACAAAACCGGCAAGCCGCTTGACGCGAGAAAACAATTTTACAACATCGCCTTCGGCATTTACGCTTTAAGCGAACATTATCTTGCGGCCGGAGATAAATCCTCGCTGGAACTCGCAATGAATCTTTTTAACATAACGGAAAAATACGGCCTTGACAAAACAGCAGGCGGCTATATTGAGGCCTGTAATCGTGAATGGAATAGCATTGATGATTTCCGTTTAAGCGGCAAAGACCTTAACAGCCCCAAGTCCATGAATACAAATCTGCACGTGCTTGAAGCCTACACAACGCTGACACGCGCGGGCGGCGGCGAATACGTCCGTAAAGCGCTTGAGGGTTTGTTGCGCATAACGATTGAAAAAATTGTAAATATAAAACGGAACTTTGGGCTTTTCTTTGACATGAACTGGAATTCCCTTGTAAAAGATATTTCCTATGGCCACGATATTGAAGGAAGCTGGCTCCTTTATGAAGCCGCGCTTGCGTCCGGCAATGAAAGTCTTGTTTCCGAAGTAAAACAGATTGCGCTTGAAATAGCCGAAGTAACCTATGCCGCCGCTATTGATCATAAAAACGGCGGGCTTCTAAGCGGCTGCAATGAGGCGGGGAAAATTATAATTAAAAAAGAATGGTGGCCGCAGGCGGAAGCAGTCGTTGGTTTTTACAACGCGTATGAATTGTCAGGGGATAAAAAATACCTCGACGTGGCGGACAGTATTTGGGGCTATATTCAAAATCATTTTGCCGATTATAAAAACGGGGATTGGCATAACGAACTCAGTCTTGATAATACGCCTGATACTAATATGCCGAAGGCTGGTTTCTGGAAATGTCCGTACCATAATGCACGCGCCTGTTTTGAGATATTCAAGCGAATGTAAAACATTGCGGTAACTTCCCATAAATTTTTAAAATTGTTAATATAGTTAGAGTCTGTCTATAATGTGGATACATTATAGACAGACTACCTTAAAAATCGTATTTTCGTAGCCTGCGAACCGTAGGTTCGTTGGCGAGAAAATACAAGGTCTGTCCGCAAAGTAACCGACTTTGTGGACAGACACTAGTTAAATCAGGAGTATACAATGATAATTGCGTTAAAGTCAGGCGTTAATCAGGAAGATTTAAAAATACTGGTAGCCGATCTTGAAAAGCTCGGCGTAAAAGTTGATTATTCACAGGGAGCAAATCAAACTGTACTTGGTCTTGTAGGTGATACTACGGTAATCAACGATGAGGCGCTAAGGGCAAACCATCTTGTAGAAAAAGTAATTCGCGTCCAGGAACCGTACAAACGCGCAAACCGCGCGTTTCACCCTTTGGATACGGTACTGGAATTTGAATCAGGCGGTAAAACCGCAAAGATTGGCAGCGGTTATTTTACGGTAATTGCGGGTCCATGTTCCGTAGAAAGCCGCGAGCAGGTTGTCTGTATCGCAAAGGAAGTGAAAAACGCGGGAGCTGCTTTTCTTCGCGGCGGCGCGTTTAAACCGCGAACAAGCCCCTACAGTTTTCAAGGGATGGGCGGAGCGGGGATTGATCTTATGCTTGAGGCAAAAAAAGAATGCGGTCTTCCAATTGTCACGGAATTAATGGAAATCAGCCAGCTTGAGTTATTTGAAAATGTAGACATGATTCAAGTCGGCGCGCGCAATATGCAGAATTTCAACCTGTTAAAAGAGCTGGGGCATTCCAGAAAACCGGTGCTGTTAAAACGAGGTATGGCTTCTACCATGACCGAGCTTCTTATGGCCGCCGAATATGTTATGGCAGGCGGTAACGACAAGGTTGTGCTTTGCGAGCGGGGTATACGCGGTTTTGATAGTTTTTCACGTAACATTCTGGATTTGGCGATTGTTCCGGCGCTTAAAAAAAAGACGCATCTGCCTGTGATTGTTGATCCAAGCCATGCTACAGGTCTTTCATGGATGGTTCCGGCAATGTCAAAAGCGGCACTTGCGGCGGGAGCGGACGGCATTATCGTTGAAGTTCACAATGATCCTGAACATGCGTTATGCGACGGCGAACAATCACTTACGCCTGAATTATTTAAAAACATGATGGAAACGTTGCGTAAATACGCCGCCATAGAAAACAGGATAATTTAATTGCGGCCTTTGGAAGAATGTAAGATCGGTATTGCAGGCCTTGGGTTAATGGGCGGCGCAATAGCGATTGCCCTACGTGAAACCTGCGGTATCGCATCGGAACGCCTTTTTGCCTGCGATATAGACAGCGAAACTTTAAAAACGGCACAAAACACAAGCCTTATAAGTCAGGGATTTGAGTCAGAAAGAGCAGGAGAAATGCTCTGTTCCTGCGATGTCGTTTTTCTTTGCCTTAACCCATCCGCGATAATCAATTTTTTAAAAAAATGGGAAAGTTTTTTTAAATCCGGCAGTATTGTTACCGACATCGCCGGAACAAAGGGCAGCATTGCCGCATACGCGGAAAATATCCGCAAAGGTATTGATTTTATTCCAGGGCATCCTATGGCTGGCGCTGAAAAAGGCGGATTTGTAAATTCAAGACTCTGTAATTTCAACGGTAAAAATTACATACTCACTCCTCTTTCGCGTAATAAACCGGAAAACATTGAGTTCCTTAAAAAATTAATCTACAGTATGGGTTTTAACCGTATCACGGAAGTAACTCCTGCCGAACATGACCGTAAAATTGCCTTTACAAGCCAGCTCTGCCATTTAATAGCCGCCGCTCTCATAGACTGCGAAGCCGATACCGCAATTACCCGCTTCGGCGGCGGTAGTTTTGAAGACCTTACCCGTATTGCTATGTTGAACGCTCCCATGTGGACCGAGATTTTTATCGAAAACCGCGATGCGCTGCTGGATCGTATTGAACAGTTTGAAACAAGCCTTGATGAATTAAAATTATTGATAAACGGCGCTCAGGCGGAGGAGCTTGAAAAAAGACTTAGATTAGTGAGAGACAGGCGGACACAGATGTCTAACTGACATTTAGGCGGCAATGTTAAATAACGCACCTGTAATGGGAGCGGCAGGGGTATAAATACCGGTACTCTGGGCGGTTTTTATTTGCTGTTGATACTGGTCTATCAGTGCATTAAGGCGGTTTTCATCCTGCTCGTTTATAACGCCTAAATCAGCGGACGGCTGGCTTTTCATTTTTTCAAGCTGATCTATCAATGTATTAAGTAGTTTAAGTTTGGAAATATTTACGCCGTTTGTTCCTTCGGGAGCGGGAGTTCCTGAAACATGCTTAAAATGTGAGTAAATAACAAGGCCGGGAGATACAGGCAGGGACATTCTGCCGCTTTGAGAGGCGGTTATCGCATATCCGATGCTTGGGAAGGTATTGTTTGAAATAGTCCCGACATTCATAATTATCTCCTGTTATAAATATCGGAAAAATAAACGGTAAATATATAGAATTTTGTTATAGTTGAGCCTTTTCTAAAACTAACCGATGTTACTTGTTTGTTCTCATCCAGTCGGAGAGTCGTTTTTCAAGGGGATATATATCTTCTGTTCTTTCACTGTGAGCGCGGTCATTAAGATAGGGTAGTATAACCCGTTCCTTTATAGCAACCCAATTGGCAGGGAGCATATTTGGCGGCATAAAATTTTCGGACGGAGGCATACGCCCCAAAAGTTCAGGGTAAAACAGAGGGAATATTTGTTCAGTAACAGAACTTAATGCGGAAAATCCGCCGCAAATACCAAAAACATTTTCATTTATTCTGTTTTTTCTGCAGTATTCCATAAGCGTATGCTGGGTACCTGTGCGGAAAAACCATTGGATAAAAACCCTTGCGGCCTTTCGGGACTTTGCTTTTTTCGGAATACCCAAAAATACCATATCTTCATTAATGGGGACATTTTCATTTTCTATAACCCAGCGAAAATCCAAATTTTTCATATTGTCATTACTTAGAGTGAACAGATCCCTGCTGTCCATATACCAAAAAAGTATTCGTTTGCTTTGAATTAACTTTTCAGGAGGTTCAAAAAAGTATTTAAAGATAAAATCCTCTTCTGCTTGATAGTTACTGTTTATTTCGCGAGTCCATCTGTAAATTTCATCTATTGAATTTTCCAGCGCGTTAGAATCCCATGTAACGGGAGACGCCTCACTGAACGAAGCTCCGGATAAAACAGCGACCGTGAACAAAAAATTATTGTCCCAACTCGGTGAAAATCCCATCCTTGTATACGCGCCTCTGGATTCTACATTGTAATCCTTGCCTAGGGTTTTTATGTCATTGAAATCAATTGTAAATGAATTGGATATATCCTGATCTCTGTCTTTTGAAAAAATCAACGCGGGAATATTGAAAGATACAGGTAATAGATATTGATTCCGCTGTATTTTGCCGATGGCAAGAAGTTTTGGATAAAAAACGCTCCGGGAAAGCTTTTTAGCGCCGAATATACTGTCTATTGAATTAAAATATAACCCTGTGTGTGAATTTTTTAACCAGCTTCCGACAATTATATCCGGTATGTTATTGGATTTTTCCAGTTCCATTGCTGGAAATTCAAAATATTTTACAGAAACTTTATATTTATTTTGTATAGTATTAAAATATTCACAATAAACAGCTAATTCCGGCCTGTCTGTCCAGATTTGAGCGGTTTTTATTTCACCGCAAGAAAGCAGCAGCGCTGTTAAAAATAAAATTCCTGCGATGTTAATGCGCATGAGAAATATTATTTTAAGACTTATATGCTTGTCAATCTATTGTTTGAATGATAATATGACCGAAGTTATGGTAAACATAACCGATATATACATCATAGAGCCGTTTGAGGGGAGGCATTTGTTTGGATCGAGTAAAAGATGCTGTAGTAATCAGGCTGATTGAGCAAATTGGCAAACATTATCAGGCAAATATTTCCAACCGGTTTATACGTCCGCTTTTACTTCAGCTTCAATTAGATAAAAACACATGGGATCAAATAGAGCTTTTAACCGAAAAAGCGGAAATATTCAGCTATCAGGGGTTTCACCTTGACGAATTGTACAGGCAAATTGCTGCATGCGCCCGTTTTGTAGAAGTAACCCGTAGCGCGTTAATACCAAATATAAGGAGCAAATTGGCGACTGTCCCCAGCGGCTCTGATAAAATACTGCGGGAAATGGCAGCAAGTAATTTTGTTTCAAATTTACAGGTCTTTACGAACCTTTTAAATGAATTATATATAAATTTGGTTAGTTTGGATAAACAAAGCTCCGGTAAAAAACAGCCTGTATATAACCAAATACCGGAACTGTCCAACGTAGGCCGTATTCTTTCCGGACACTAAAGCTGTCTTCCTATTGACTTTTTTTTAACAGTTGGTTATAAGTTATCTAATTAGCTAAATTTTGGAGAAGATGATGTACGCTCTGGTTGAATTTATGGGGAAACAGTACAAGACCGAGAAGGGCACCCTGCTTAAGGTTGATAAAATTGACGCCGAACCCGGGACAGCCATTAATATTGATAAGGTACTTTTAGTTTCCGGCGACTCGGTAAAAGTAGGCAGCCCTTATATACAGGGCGCTAAGGTGTCCGCTATTGTGGATTCTCACGGGAAAGACAGTAAAATTATTGTTTTTAAATACAAACCCAAGAAAGATTACCGCCGAAAACAGGGGCACAGGCAGCAGTACTCTATTATTAAAATAGGGGATATTTCGGCGTAAAAGTCCGGCTTTAAATTGATTGAAATTGAAGCAGTTATGGAAGATGGCGGAATGCTAAGAGCCTGTAAGGCTCTGGGTCATGCCGGGGCGGGTAAAAGCGGAAACGATATTGTATGCGCTGCTGTTTCGGTATTAATGAGAACTGCTTTTGGAACCCTTTCCGGCAGGGAAGGGATTTTAGTTAGATACGGTGCGCCGGAACCGGGTAATTTCTGGCTGGAAGTTGATTATAATGCGGACGGGAAGGAATTCCTTTTCGCCGCCGGAGCTTTCCTGATTGAAGGATTAAGGTCTGTGGCGCAGGAATTTCCCGGTAATTGCAGATTAAATATTAGGACTTTACGGAGGACTTAACATGGCACGGAAACGCGGCGGAAGCGGCGCAAAAAACGGACGGGATTCAAATCCTAAATATCTTGGTATAAAAACGGCAGACGGTACTCTTGTTAAAGCGGGGACCATTATAGCCCGTCAACGTGGAACGAAAATTCATCCGGGCACAAATGTAGGCTGCGGCGGCGATTATACGCTTTTCGCTCTAGCAAACGGAAAAGTAACCTTCAATCAACGGCGCGGACGCAGAATTGCTTCTGTAATTGAAGAAGCCTGACAGGGAGTGCGGCTTTCCGATTGGAAAAGTTTGCAGATGAGGCAATAATTGAGGTTTCTTCCGGCAGCGGCGGTAACGGCTGTGCGGCTTTCCGGAGGGAAAAGTATGTTCC
>JAITFK010000065.1 GCA_031281555.1 Treponema sp.
CTCTGCTGAGCCATTATCATTTTTTCTTGGCTTTTCAATTATTGCAGACACACCATTTCTTAAATATATTTCCGCTCCGGCAGATGAAATACGGAAAAAATCCCAATTATTATTTTTTAGAAAATTAGTAAATAAATTCTTATACTCATTGGCTTCACGCTCCGATTTAAAAGTGTTCACTAAAGAACTAACAATGACTATTTTATCATTAACGAATAATAGTATCCCTTCGTTATTAATAAATACTTGCTTATCTACCTGCCGAAATTCATTAGGAACAGGTTTATCCAACAGAGAAATACATCTTTCTGTTAATTCAGCAATCGGAATATTCTGTCCGTAAATTTGTAAAATAGGTGAAAAGGAAATAAGTAAAAAAAACAACACCTTTTTCATACTAACCTCCGATATTTACTTTATTAGTATTTTAATTCCAATGTTTCTAACTTGTCAATAATAATTATTTCCAAATATTCCGTGAAATAGTAAAAACCAATGTTGCATAACTATCTTTATACATCCTATCTCTTTTTCCGAATTTGTGATATGGGTTGATGTTTCAAAAAGCTCACGCATAACCTTAATTATTAAAAAATTCCCCGGTAAAGCATCCTGCGCCTGCGCGCCCATTTACAATTATGAAAACTTATTTACTTCTTATTATTGGGCTGGTGTGCTGTATAGGTCTGTATTCGGAAAGTCCGAAAATCGGTATGCCGGTTTTTAACTGGGACTTGTTTTGGAGCGGTTCGTGGGAAGACGGTAAAAATCTTTATAACCGCGGAGAAATCAAGTTTAATTTACTTCGGCCGGGAATCATCCTAAGAGCGGAGATTCTTGACAAACGGACGCTTAACTTTAATCTTGCGCCGCCAAAGGGCGAGTCATGGAGCGCAATCTGGGGAGATCCTGAAAAGACGGTTACCGATTTTCTGGGAGGCGTGTATCACAAACCTACGGGATCAAGGCTGTTGTACGGCGTGCTTGATGAATGGGGACTTTCCGCTAGAATACGCAATCCGTGGATTCGCTCGCCGCCTTACGCTGAAAACCACAAACCGCTTATTGTGGATTTAAAAACAACGGCCTCAAGTACAAAAAATGACGAAGTTTACCTATACCTTTCAAGTCCGTTGTTAAACCTTTCACCTAATTTTAAAATGAGAAGCTTTATTTCCGCTCAAACAGAAATTGAAAATTTTACACCCGCTCTTGCGGGCGGAACGGATTTTACCTTTTCAAAAAAAACAAACATTTTATTTGAAGTTTTTTACACCGGAACAACGCTTCCTCCTGTAAAAGGTAAATCGTGGTTTTCATATCCGCCGCCCTTGCCTGAAAGGGATTTTAAGCTTTACGCCGCCGGACTACTTTTCCATAACCCTCTTTTATCTGTCAGTTCAGATATGGCGGTTTCTGAAACTTTTGCCTGGGGTACGGATATTTACGGTAATATAGGCGTATCCTTGACGCCTTTATTGCCTTTTGGGATAAAATCAAGGCCGTTATCTGTTTCATTTACGGCAGATGGAGCCGGAGAACGATTTATTTACAGGGACGGAGCCAGTCATGGCGAAGGTTTCAGAACTGCCGTAAAAATTGAATGGAAAGGCAGGCAAAATTCATTGCTGCGGTTAAACACAATACTGCGCGGTTCAGGATTTGGAGAGAATTTTTACCGGAGTTCTACAGGTTTTTATTATCGTTTTCCCGCTGTAAATTGGAGCAAATATAGTGGGCTAATACCAGTAAAATTCACCAAAATTCAATTTACAATGGATCGAAATGCGGAAAATCTCCAAAAAACACATGACAATTACGCCGGACATATAGGTTTTTCGATAAACCTAAAAAAATTGAAGATAAATAAGCCTCTTGGGGTTAATATTTCAGGTTCAATCAGCGGAATCTCATCGTTTCCGGCAATTTCATTGCCGTATCCTGTTCCTTTGGGGCCATGGACTTTGGAAAATACCGGAATGAGCAGCGAATTTGTCTGGTCTCCGTCAAATTTTCAATTTAGTTCAAAAACAGGGTTTACAAACTATAAAGAAAAAGATGATAAATGGGATTTTTCCTTTGGCGCCGCAGCCCGCTTTAAACATGGAAGGTTTGGCATAAAAGCAATATCAAAGGAATTTCCCAAGAAATGGAATTGCAATATCTCCTGGAAGTTGGAAAAATAATAAAAATTGAATAAAATGATTTGTTTTTCCGAGAATTATATAGTATTATTTAAAGAAATACCAAAAAAGGAGGTATTATGGGAGCCGGTGTCACAATAATGATTGTAGATGACTCCAGAATAATGAGGAATACGGTAAAAGGCGTGTTTGCTGGAGTAGATTCTGCGTGTAATTTCATTGAAGCAAATAACGGAGAAGAAGCGCTTGCACTATTGGAAACTCAGCCTACTGACTTAATCCTGCTTGACTGGAATATGCCTAAACTATCAGGTATTGATTTTCTGAAACAAGTTAGAGCTATGGAGAAATATAAAGATCTTCCGATAATTATGGTAACCAGTGAAGCTGCAAAATTTAACGTCATAGAAGCGTTAAAAAACGGAGCGACTGATTATATCACAAAGCCAATTAAACTGGATTTATTCAAGAGTAAATTGGCAAAACTTCATTTATTCAGGATGTAACAAATGGCATTAGAACTTGCAAATTACGTAGAACCGTTTGTTGAAGTAACAGTTACTACTTTTAAGGAATTTATCGGTATTGAACCGAGTCCGAGTCATCCGCATTTTTTAGATCCGGATCAAGGACATGAGTGGGATATTTCAGCGGTTATCGGCCTTTCCGGTCTGGTTAAAGGCGCTGTAATTGTTTCCATGAAAACGGAGCTGGCAATAAAATTAACAGATATGCTTGCGGGACCCGGGCACAAAGAATTGGACGCCGATGTAATAGACGTAGTCGGCGAAATTAACAATATTATTGCCGGAAACATAAAGCCGAAAATACCGAACGGAGAGAAAATTGTGATATCAATTCCTACGATCATCAAGGGAAAAGAACATCAAATTGCGTGGCCGAGCAAGCAGACACGAATACTTTGTATTCCTCATAAAGTTTTCGAAAATGATATTTTTCACCTAATGGTAGCTATTGAAGAAAGCGAAAAATAAACAAGAGAGGGCATATGAAACATGTTTTTGTGTTCGACCCCAAGGCATTTCGTAACCAGCAATGGAAGATGGATAATATCCTTGACAATATAGGGCAGTTTTTCAGGACACAGGATAAACCGAATTTCTCCATACAGTTTTCACGTTATCGCAGACATGCAATCGGAATTATTCAAAGTGAAATTGAGAAAATGGAGGCTGAAGACACTGTAAGAGTTTACGCCGTAGGCGGAGAAGAAATTCTTTTTGATTGCGTAAACGCCGCAGCTCATTTTTCAAACGTACAGCTTGCTGCGGTTCCGTACGGTGAATCAAGCGATTTTCTGAGTATATTCGGGAAGGAAAACATGGAATCATTCAGGGATATTCCGTTACTTGTAGAATCAAACGCGCTTCCGACAGATTTAATCAAATGGGGAATCAATTATGCGTTAAATTCATGTTACATTGGAATGAATTCCACCCTTTCAAAAAACCTGAAGAATATAAAAACAAGCCTTAATAAAGGTATCTTCATCGTTTTTTCAAAAGTATCTTCTTTATTGAACTATGTATTAACATCATTTGATAAAAATATAGTTGCCCGTAAATACACGATTGAAATTGACGATGTAAACTACAGCGGCCACTACAGTCTTATCCATATTGCCAACGGTCCGTATTATACCGGAAAAATGACAGGAGCGTCGGATGCCGTACCTGATGACGGGGTTTTTAATGTTGCGCTTATTAAATCATCATACGCTTTAAGAACAATGCTGTCTCTGGCTATGTATTCACGGGGAAAACGGCCGGGAAATTGCGTATATTTACAGGCAAAAAAAATAAGTGTTCAATCAGAAAATAAAATGTGGATTCAACTGGACAATGAATATATACAGGATACCAATATCAGCTTGGATTTAATACATCATGGAGTGGAAATGGTAACAGTCAATAATTTATCATACCCGTCAAGCTCCGCGGCGGCTCATTAAAGGGAGGCTGAATATATGGCAAAGAAAAAAGAAGAGATTAAATCCCGAAGAATAGCAAATATTTCGTCTGTTGCCTTGATTTTATTTATAGGCGCTGCATTTTCACTTGAAATGCTGATGTTAAAGGTAGAAGTAAATTATATTTTTACCGGTTTAGCCATTATTATCGCATTGATGATGGCGACTTCTATAATGAGAAATTCAATAAACCATTATAAAATGGCATTTAACGTACCATTGCTTTTGATGTTGTATTATACATTTTTAATGATACTGGGAGGCTGGCGATCTCCTTATTATTTATTTTTTTGTTTTTCTTTCTGTTTAGTCAGCTGTTTGTATTCAAATTTTAACAGAACTTTGTCTTTTGTTTTGCTTCAGAATTTTTTTATTGGCTATATGATATTTATCGGTATTCCGGTTACAGGACCCGGAGTCCCGATAAATGTTACGTTGGTTAGCTGGGTTATATTAATGTTCTGCAGCTTTATAATGCTGTTAATTACAAGAGACGCAACCGTATCATTGGCTAAAGCTCTTGAACAGCAGCATTCATTTAACGATCTTTTGAATTCTACGGAAAGTTTTGTAGCAATGATTAACCAGAGTAATGAAATAACATACGCCAGCAAAACCTTGTCCAAATTAGCAAATACAGATGATCCTGAATTGGTTCAGGGACGTCCGCTTATAGATCTTTTTCCGGAAAGAGGCCTGAAGGTCTATGCGGGAAAATTATTAAAAGAAAAAAGCAATTATGCGGAGGACTGGGAATTTTCACTGAATGGGCAGAAACGGTATTTTAAAGCCGCTTCACACAGCTTGTCCGGAGGAAGCGGCGGCACCCTCATCAGCATGTATGACATGACTCAGCTTGCAGAACGCGATGAAATTGCAGCCATGAAAGACAGTATGAAGATTGGTCTTTTCTTTATGGACAGCAATTTTGTCATTCAGGATCACTATTCAAGGTTTCTGGAAGAGATGCTGTCACAGACTAATCTTTTCGGGAAACTTTTTACAGATGTTATTTCCGATTCGGTTACGCCCAGTGAATTAGAAGCCATAAAAGATTATTTCCTTATGATCATAGATAGCACTTATGATCAGGAGATACTCGATGATATAAATCCGCTGAATGAGCTGCATTATATTAATATCGAAACCAGTGAAAGAAAAGTATTTCAATGTGCATTTACCACTGTTGAACGCGGACGCGGAGAGATCTTTATCCTTGTAACAGTTTACGATATAACTGTCAGGGTTGAACTCCAGCAAAAATTGGCGGAAGAAGAAGCAAGACGGCAGGAAGAAATGCAGTCTGTTTTCGAACTTATCAATGTTGAGCAGGATGTTTTCTCTGATTTCTCGGAAGACATGGAACATGAATTCGGCACTATTGATAAAACGTTGAAAAGTGATATGTCTTCTCATGATGTATTGGTAAAAGTTTATCAATCTGTTCACGCAATAAAATCCAATGCGGTAATTTTGGGATTAAATGTTTTTGGAAACAAACTGCATGCTCTTGAATCAAAAATTAAAAAATTACGCGAAACGGAAGCGGTTCCTTTTGCTGAAATGCTGAATCTGGCTGTAGAAATAGAAAAAATAGCCCAGGAAAAAGAAAAATTCCATGAAATTATCAGCAAGCTTCAATCGTATGGCGGCGGCAGCACGGGCGGTGTAAAGCAAAATGTAAAAGTACTTGTTGATTCCCTTACAAAGGCTACGGAAAAGGCTTCTGCGGATATGGAAAAAATCATTAAGTTTGTGGCTAATGATATAGACGCTGAAGCAGTTCAAATAGGACCAAGGCGTATCATAAAAGAGATACTCATGCAGCTTGTCCGCAATTCTGTTGTACATGGAATTGAAAAACCTGATGTTCGTACGGCGAAGGGCAAAAATGAGGTAGGCATAATAAAACTATCAATAAAATTGTCAGATGATAAGAAAAAAATTGAAGTAAAATTGTCAGATGACGGAGAGGGACTAAATTATAAAAAAATTGCAGAGAAAGCAATACAAAATAATTTAATAAAAAAGGCAGACGCAGAAAATAAAGATGCTCTAATGAAAGTTATATTCTCGCCCGGTTTCAGTACTGCGGAAACTGAAGGTGTTCATGCGGGGCGCGGTATTGGTCTAAATCTGGTTCGTGATCGCATTAAAGAAATTAATGGTTCTATGAAGTTACGTTCCGAGCCGGACAAGGGAACTATTTTCTTTGTGTCAATTCCGATTGTAAATACTCAAGCGGCGGCGTCTTAGGCATTGTTATTAACGCCGCTTTTGAGCAATTCTGGAATTTCCCTGAATTGTTCTGATGTTCTGACGAATACATCAACAAGCGCCGGATCAAAATGTTTTCCAGACTCTTCTATAATTATTTTAACCGCTTCTTCATGAGTATATGGCTGTTTATAGGGCCGTACAGAAATAAGCGCATCGTATACATCCGCAATTGCCATAACCCGTCCCAAAAGAGGAATTTCAGTTCCCTTTAACCCGTACGGATAGCCGGAACCATCCCAATACTCATGGTGGCTTGCGGCAAAAATTTTCGCATGTTTAAGAAATTCGCTTTCATTTGCAAGAAATTCAATTTTTTCTACAATCTGTTTCCCGACATTTGTATGTACCTTCATATCTTCAAATTCATCATGGTTAAGCTTTCCAGGTTTTCTGAGAATACTGTCGCTTATAAAAATTTTCCCGACATCATGAAGCAGACAGCATTGTACAAGCATTTCAATATCCCAATCTTTTGATTCTTCGCTGTAAAGACCGGATTTTTGAATCTCGGTCAGTAAAATTCTTACTCCGTTTTGAGTTCGTTCAATATGCCTGCCTGTTATATCATCACGGTATTCGACAAGTTCAGCCATTGTTTTTAACAGGGTGTTTTGCAGAGCTATTATGCTTTTCGTTTTTTCATCGACAAGCCTTTGCAGGTTTTCGTTAAAATATTTTAAATCCGCAGCCTGTTGCTCCATAGTTTTTTTTTGTTCTTCTATCAGCATGTGTACTTCAACGCGCTTTAAAAGCAATGACGGTTGAATAGGTTTGGTAATGTAATCAATAGCTCCAAGTGAAAATCCTTTAAGTTCATCTTCAGACTCTGTACGGCCTGTAAAAAAAATCACCGGAATATCTTTGGTCTCCGGCTTTGACTTTAAAATTTTTATCGCCTCATAACCGTTCATTTCCGGCATATCTACGTCAAGAAGAAGCATGGCAGGAATGGTTTTTTCCAAAAGCTCAAAAAGTTTTTCTGCGGAAGAAGCGGTTGTAATCAAATACTTATTTGCAAGGATATTTTTAACGACTTGAAGAATTACAGGGCTGTCATCTACTATGTAAATCAGCGCTTTTTCACCTTCCATAATTCCTTCCTTAAACTGCCGATATTGGTAAAAATTATACTCTATAAATTCCTGCTTGTCATGATTTAATTTGCCTGCTGCCGGTATTAACTGTTTCCAGAACAGCATTTATCCCTTTTATTGTTTTAGTAAGCTGCGCGGTAAACTTTTTCAGATTATTATTTATATATGCCATATCTTCGCATTTTCCTGCGGATTCAAGCCTTGCAGCTTCGGCTGATAATTCCGCCGCGCCGATGGAAGCGGCCGCGCTTTTAAGAGCGTGGATACTGACAATAAATTTCGATAATGTATCTTCTTCAAGCATATCATTAATTTTTTTTATCCGCTCCTGCGCATCTTCGCTGAATGCAGATAAAACCAGATAAAAACCTTCCTCTGTTCCTCCTGTCATACTGATGCCTTTTTTTATATCAACTCCGTAGATTTCAACCGGGCTGTTTATGTTTTTTTCCGGTTCTTGCTTATCGGATGAGCCGTGCTCTCTTTTTTCCTTTGATATCCAACGGTTTAGAACATCATCAAGTTTTGAGATATCAATAGGCTTTGCTAGAAAATCGCTGAAACCTTTCTCAATGAACATTTCACGTACTCCGGAAATGGCATTTGCGGTTAATGCAATTATGGGAATTTTGGAAATACTTACGTCGTTAGATGAAAGATCTTTTTCCCATTCACGTATTATTGATGTTGCTTCAATACCGTCCATTTCCGGCATCATATGATCCATAAACACAATGTCATACTTGTTTTGTTTAACAAGTTCTATGGCTTCAACGCCGTTCAGACAGCTGTCTACAATAACTTTGTAAGGCGATAACAATCCTTCAGTAACCCTTAGATTGGTGTTAATATCATCTACAACCAATATGCGGGCAGTTGGATAAGCGTATCTTATAATACCGGAAATACCGGTATTTACCATATAGTCCTTGCTGTCTGCCTTGCCGTTAAGAACATTGGCGATTGACAGGGACTGTACAGGAAGAGAAACAAAGCGAACATTGGGAATGAATGCTTCTGTACCCCATTCTACCATTAAAGCTAAAGGAGGTTTTTTACCGCCCGGGTAGGATGCTTCAGGTTTATCCATTTCTTTAATTATTTTATCATGGAGGCCGTAACTTGAAAGTACAAGCGACCACTTTTCATTGTATAAAGCCCGGCAAAAATCATCAAAGGTTGTCGCCATTTTATGTTTAACGCCCATATTTTCTAAAGACCAGCACACTGAATTGGCATAAATAATCCGTCTTTCGTAGACCAATACTGATTTATTTACAGCATCTTCCACAAAAGCGAATTGTTCGGGCGAATCTACAGCTTGAGGAATTATTACCGTGAATGAACTGCCCTTTCCGTATTCGCTCTCTACGTCAATGCTTCCTCCCATAAGCGTGCACAACCGTTTGCATATAACAAGCCCAAGTCCCGTTCCTTCTATGCTCCGGTTTCTTCTTAGATCTACCTGGATAAATTCATTAAAAAGCTTTTGTAAATTTTCAGGCGTAATGCCTTTTCCGGTATCAGTAATGGTAAGCTTTAACATAACTTGATTATCATTTTGTTCCAGCGCGTTAATAGATAAACTGATATGCCCTTTTTCCGTAAATTTTACGGCATTTGAAAGAAGATTAAGAAGTAACTGACGTATTCTTACTTCGTCTCCAATCAAACTATTTGGTATCCTGCTGTCAATGTTAGTATAGAAACGGATAGGTTTTTCTTTTAAGCGTGTGCGTATTATATTTACCGTATCATTTACAAGAGAAGCAAGCAGATATTTTTCCGAAACGATCTCCATTTTACCGGCTTCTATTTTGGAAAAATCTAGAATATCATTGATAATGGAAATAAGGTTATTCCCCGCCTGTTTTATATCCTGCGCATAACTTCTTGCTTCATTGGAAAGTTCGCTTCGTAGCAAAAGCTCCGCCATCCCGGTAATTGCGTTCATCGGAGTACGAATCTCATGGCTCATGCTTGCAAGGAAGCTGCTCTTTGTACGGTTTGCCATTTCCGCTTCTTCCTTAACTTCAACAAGCCGGCGGTTCTGCGTTTTGATTTCATCTACAATATTAAAAACATATTCTCCTGTTTTCTCTACGTTGTTTTGATATACAACCAGCATTTTTTCTATATCCTGTTTGGAAATATTGGATTGATCTATCATTGCCCCGATATTTTTTCTTATTGCTTCATAATTCGCAACATTATTTGCATCGCCAGTTTCCCCTGACAACATATCGGAAGATTCTGCGTCTATACTGCCGGATAAATAAGAGATAGTAATATTCAACAGTTCGCTTCTGCTGACAATATCAAATACAAGAGATTTAAGTTTGCTGTCTGTATAATGAAAAAGACGTTTTGCTTTATAAGGATCTGTCATTCCGAGTTCCGGCAAAGTTCCGAAAAATACTGCGGTTAGCGTCTGATTGTGATGTGTAAAAAGTTCTTCTCCGTATGTATTGAACCCAATCATCGGGTACATGCTGAATACATCGTTAAAAGCTTCAATTTTATCCAATTCATTTAATTCCATGTAACGCTGAACGCAATTGAACAACAGGCATCCCTGTATTCCGGGAAGAAACTGTACGGCGCTATTTATGCTCATTTTCGCATGATTGATTATTTCTCCCTTTTTAAGCATGAATACTCTTGTACCTGCTTCTATGTAACAGTAGAATTGGAGTCCTTTGCCTTCGACAACAATTTTGGGGCTTCGGACATATATACTGTCACCTAATATAAGGCCGAGCGGATTTTTCGCAAAATCTTCCATTGTTAAGAAACTTGCGTTTTCTTTACCGATTTGATGAGCATAAAAATCAGCTGCAGGTTCACCGTCAATCTCCCATGCGATACGCTGCATTATTTCTACTCTGGTAATTGTAAAAGAGGTTTTAGCAGGTAGAAAATGCACATAATGATTAAAAAAGAACGGGATTTTCATTTTGAAAATAGCAACAACAAGTCCGTCCCCTGAAATTTTGTCTCCGGCGCTGACAAGTGTTTTTATGAAACTCATTTCATCAGCGGCGGCCCCTCCTATAAATGCCATGTTAAGGTCCTGCTCCATAGTAAATTCTTTCATTATCAATTCACCCAAACAGAGACCGTCAAAAAAAATCAATCCAAGATACTCATCGGGATTTATAAATTCTCCCGCAGTTTTTTGTTTTAATTCAGCAATAGCTGCATGCGCAGCCATGATGGGGTCTTTTTTTACCCCTTCTTGAAAAGAGACATATGTTTCCTCTACTTCATCAGAAGAAAAGGACATGGCGACAATACCGGTTTTTACCACTCTTATACTTGACCATCCGCCGCACATGGAAGCGCCGATGCAGGCAGCTTCGGGGAAAGCATCTGCTATTGTTTTTTGTACATTTTCATTTTCAAAAGACGGAGAAAAAAAGCAGACAACTGCTCTTATATTCGGCTGATCAATTCCTTGAATGACTTTATTTATATCTTTATCATGTGACGATACTTTTACAGCCATAATTGACCTCAATAATAATTTATTCTTATTTTATCACAGAATCGGAAAATAAAAAAATTAAATGATACTGCGCAGACGAGGCAAATATAGCCTTATAAGGTGAATCTGTTGATTTTCATAGCCTATCTGAGACCGGTTGAAAATCGGAATCTTGCCCAAAGATCAGCGGAGAAAATGCAAGACTTATGATACAACCAACTTCGAACCGAAGGTTCGCGTTGTTTCACAAGTCTATTGAATCCTCGGGATAATGTTAGGAGGCAGGCGGGAAACAGCAAGAACTCGGTCAAATTCAGACCTAAATTCAAGGCCAAAAATCATTTGATAATAGCGTTGTTTGTTGTTATCTGTTGTTGATAATCTGATGAAATTTCGGGGAAAGCGCGTCCTGCTCCGGCGTAGGTGCGCAGCCACGATCCTTCGTCAAGCGTTGTATAAATTACACCGGTTCGCTTACCAAATGAAGCGGCATGAATAAACCGGCGGTTGCCAAGATAAAGTACGACGTGTGAAATTTTGCCCGTGCTATTGGTTTTGAAGAAAAGTAAATCTCCGGGCTGCGCTTTTTCAAAAGGGATTTTTTCTACCCATGAATAAAGACTTGACGCTGATCTGGGTAATGAGACTCCCAAAGCATCTTTAAAACTGACATAAATAAGACCTGAACAATCCAAGCCGCTTGAACTTATCCCTCCGTAGCGGTATGGGGTATTCTCGTACTTAATTGCAGCGTTAATTACTTTATTGCGCGCTTCCGAATAAGCGAGGTCTTTTTCTTCCTGAGATGCCGAAGCGCCTGGCGCATTAGTAAATTTACCTTCTAACGGCTCTACGGCAAAAATAAGCGAAGTTAAAAAAAAAAGACAGGCGGAAAAATAAAGCCTCATATATATTATATCGGCAAAATTGATATACTTTAATTAGAGTCTGTCTATAATGTGGATACATTATAGACAGACTACCTTAAAAATCGTATTTTCGTAGCCTTTAGTCGAGAAAATACATCGGACTAAAGTCTGCGGTCTGTCCGCAAAGTAACCGACTTTGTGGACAGACACTAATTAGTGTCTGTAAATATTGTGTCCGCATTACGAAAAAAAGGGTTAAATTTACCATTATTATAGGTATATCCATTTAACTAATTATTTCATTCTTTTTACTATTATTTACAGAAATTGTACCAACACGCCTTAATTCATTACTAAGATGCAGAATTTATTTCTTTATCCCTTAATTTTTGCAGTAATTTGTTTATTTCTTTTATATCCCTGCGAACTCTGATAATGTCAAGCAAATAGAATAATATATAGACAATAAGCACAATGACAAGAGGAATCCATGCCTGTATAACGGAATACCAATTAAATAATATTCCGGATAAACCTATAACAGCCATCATAAAACCAATATCAAGCAGGAATTCAAAAAGCACATAACGAAATTCAATTTTGTGAGTAAAATACAGACCTGTAGAGATCACTGTATTTGCCCCGATAATTTCTAAAATAGTACTTGCGTTGATATACTTATTTTCTTTGAACATGACAAAAACCGTTAAAAGAAATAATACTGCTCCTGTACTGGCAAATACATATGTAATGATTCTTTTTATATTATCGCTTTTCATCAAGATTCTCCTGTAACATTTTCTTAATATCATAAAGATATTTTCTGGTAATAAAAACTTGTTTCCCGTTTTTCAATATCGCTTCCATGCGCCTGTTGGACAGCGGTATTATTTTATCAAGCTTGTCTATATTTATAAGGCAATATTTGCTGATTTGAACAAAACCCAATCCTGCCAATTTTTCGCTGATTTGATACAAACGGTATTTGGTCCTGTAATATTCTTTTTCACAAAAAACTACAGCTATTTTATCTTCACTTTCTATGTAATAAATATCCGGTACGTTTATCTGTTTTATGCTGTCTTCTGTATAACCTTCTATTTTTATACTGAGTGAATTGATAAATGAGATAAGCTTTTCAACGGTTTTATTTTTTTCCGGGTATATAATTGATACTTCAATATCCTTGTGCGTCTTTCTATGTTCAAGGTTTAGGAGCATAATTTATATTATACTTTATTTTTACTAATTTAGCATTAGTTCGAATGGTTTTATTATTACTAGATCATGAGTGATTTACGCATAACTTTTGCGTCAACCGCCATTTGTATGTACATTATATGATTCCGGACTTTGATTTTCTTTTTGCAGTTGTTTATTCACCCTTAACTTTACATCCATAGCGCTAAAAGGTTTATGTATAAAGTCAACAGCATCCAGAGCCAATCCTTTTTCCTCATCCTCAACACTGTCAAGCCCCGTAATAAAAATTACCGGAATATTTTTTGTTTTTTCATTTTGTTTTAATATTTTAAGCACATCATACCCGTTCATGTCCGGCATTACAATGTCCAGTAAAATGACATCGGGCTCCAATTTATCGGCCATTTCAACGGTTGAAGGACCGTCCTTTGCCATATAGACAGTATAATCAGAACCTAATATATTTTTCAGTATTTCACGGTTGATCTTTTCATCGTCTACAACAAGTACGGTATTTTTTTTGTCGTTATCCATTGTGTCACCTTGATACTCTGATATAATTAAGTCAGACTGTAATTTTTATAAAATTCCTGCATAACATAAAAAGCCGGTTTACGGGTTTTTCGATCGGCGTCTATTAACCCTTTCCGGTTAAAACCTTCCTGATAACGGTTAAGCCGCCGCGGGCAGCGGAAATCGTAGAGTATCCAGGGAGTTGTCCCTGCGATATACGGACACTTTTTAAAAGTTTCCACCTGTTGTTCATAAATTCTTTTTTGTTTATCCTCTGTCCATAGTTCGTCCGTTGTTCCCCTCTGCCCCAGCCTTGCATCGCCGCCGAATTCACAGATAAGCACAGGTTTTTCAGGGTTTGAGTTTGAAAGTATCTTCGGCAGTTTTTCAAAATCAGGATCGTACCAGCCATAGTATTCGTTAATGCCGATAACGTCAAGATATTCGGCAAGGCGGTCTTCTATTTTAAGCTTTTCATACTTAATAAGGCAGGCAGCCGATACAAGCCTTGAGTTATCAAGCGTTTTTGCTTTTTTCGCAAGGCGGGACATAAAATCAAGACGCTCGTCGGTATCGGCATTTTCGTTTCCAATTGACCAGATAATAACGCTTGCGCGGTTGCGATCTCTGAGTATAAGTTCTGAAAGCTGGTTTTCCGCATCGTTATAAGTTTCGGGATTGTTAAAAGCAATTGCCCAGTAAACGGGGATTTCTTCCCATAACAAAACGCCTTCTTCATCGGCAATACGCGCAAAACGCGCGTCATGCGGATAATGAGCAAGCCTTAAATATATACCGTTCATCTCTTTTAAATCCCGGATTGTTGCGCGTATTATTTCTTCACTTGTTGTTTTGCCCAACTTAAAATGATCTTCGTGAACGCATACGCCGCTTAAAAATATTTTTTTCCCGTTAAGGAATATTTCCTGTCCCTTTACGCTGATTATTCTGAAACCGATACGATCCCTTGCCGTATCAACATACGATTCCGCGTTATATGTAAAAATGACATCATAGAGTTTTGGATTTTCAGGGCTCCACAATTCCGGCTTAACGGAAATTACCGCTTCTCCCTTTCCGTTCTCAACGGGAATATCATGGCGTATTCCAAGCTCAGGTATTTCCATGCATACCTTTCCGCTAACCTTAGTTCCGCCTGTATCCGACACATATACATCAGCTGACACTGTTGAAAAATCTCCGCCGAGACGCACAAACCAGTCTTTGATATAAACGGGGGGGAGGCGGACAAGATAGATATCGCGGTAAATGCCGCCGTAATTAAACCAGTCGGTGTTTTCCATAGGTATGCGGACAGGGCTGCGGCTCGCGTCAACCGACACTACTATCCTGTTATCCGTTTTAACAATATCTGTAATATCAGCATTGAACGGAGTGGAAGCGCCGTCATGCGTTCCGATTATTTTTCCGTTCAGAAAAACTGTCGTCCTGTAGGCGGCTCCCTCAAAACGGAGCAGTAAACATTCACCTGCCGCCTGCGGAAAGTACCGGAAAGTTCTTGTGTATACGCCGCATCCCTCGTAATAATGCAGTTCATCTTTTTGCAGATTCCAGCAGGAAGGAACATTGGCATATTCCCAGCTTTCCCAGTCATAATCAACCGGAAATTCGCGTCCGTCCGCATTGAAACGTCCTTCCTTCCACCAGTGAGAGCGCCGACAGGTATCGTAAAGATCAATGCCGAAATTCCACTTGCCGTTCAGAGATTCAATCTTCCTTCCCGTAATATTTACAAGCTGTGAAGCGTTGAGGCGTGTTTGAAGATATTCGTTTTCATAGTCATCATTATGAATGCTTTCGGTAAAATTTCCCGGTCTTTCTTTCATGCTTTAATGATACATTGAAATTATACCAGCCTGTCAATCAGGAATTTTACAGGTTATCGTTTATTAATTTTTTTGATATTATTATATTTCCGGTAAAGATTTGCTAAGGAGCAGAAAACAATGAGAAAGATTAATGAAGAATGCGCTGTTTTCGGCGTCAGTTTAACTGTTGATGAAGCCGCAGGCATTACATATAATGGTTTGCTTTCACTTCAGCACCGGGGTCAGGAAGGAGCCGGCATCGCGGTTGCAAAAAACAGAAACATTACCTGCCGCAAGGATTTGGGTATGATAAGCGAAGTATTTTCAGGCGATGGGCTTGAGAGCCTGCCAAAGGGAAGAGTTGCTGTCGGGCATACGCGTTACTCCACAACAGGCAACAGCACAAAGGAAAATGCCGGCCCTTTTGTTACGGAATATCTGACAGGCAGAATTGCGACAGCTCACAACGGCAATATAACAAACGCAAAAGAAATCCGGGATGAACTAAAAGAATACGGTATTCATTTTGGAGCGACAAGCGACAGCGAAGTTATTTCATCATTAATTGCATATCACATAACCAAAGAAAATAATTCCATGACGGGCGCTGCCTATGCGGCCGGTTTATTACGCGGGGCGTTTTCTCTTGCTATCGTTACTAGCAAAAACAAATTGATAGCTATACGCGACCCTAACGGCTACCGCCCTCTTTGCATAGGCAAAAACGGCATAGGTTATGCGGTTGCGTCTGAAAGCTGCGCTCTTGATACATGTGGTTTTGAATTTGTGCGTAACGTAAATCCCGGCGAGGTTATTGTATTTGAGAACGGAAAGATAACGCATGAAAACATAATGCTGGAAAACAGGAAAGACAATTGCGGGCTTTGTATTTTTGAATATGTATATTTTGCGAGACCGGATTCCGTGATAGACGGATTAAGCGTATATGAAGCGCGGTACAACATGGGACTTGCCCTTGCAGAGGAATATCCTGTAGAAGCCGATGTTGTCTGCGGTGTGCCTGATTCCGGTTTGGATGCCGCATACGGATACAGCGCAAAAAGTAAAATTCCGCTTGTTACGGGATTTGTAAAAAGCAGGTACATCGGACGCAGTTTTATTTACCCGACACAGAGTCAGCGCGATAACGCCGTAAGACTAAAACTCAATCCCCTGGCTGCAAGTATTCGCGGAAAACGGATTGTGCTTGTAGATGATTCGATTGTACGCGGCACAACAAGCGAAAAAATTGTAAAGAGCCTGAAAAACGCGGGAGCAAAGGAAGTTCACTTGAGGATTTCTTCGCCTCCGTTCCGTCATGTTTGTCATTACGGAACAGACATTGACAACGAAGAAAACCTGATCGCCAACACAATGAGTCTGGATGATATATGCCGAAAAGTCGGCGCGGATAGTCTTGGATACATAAGTCTTGAAGGGTTAAAAAATGCGTGCGGTCAATGCACCCTTCCGTTTTGTACCGCTTGTTTTTAAAAATGCAAACATCAGGAAAGTACATCATGTGGCATCCAAAGATGACTGAATTTGATGAGCGAATGAAGAAGCTCTTTGACGAAGTTGACGCCTGCATTGAAAATCTTTACGGAGACAGATACAGCCTGCATCCAATGCGCCCTGAGCAGGGTGAGACATCCAATCCTGAAGCGGACGGCCTTTTTAATATCGGCGCTGTCTTTACACCGGGCTACGGCTCGGAGCACGGACGCGGTTACCTTATTGACGTATCAATCTCCACATTGGAAAACGTAGACGAGAATACACACCGGGAAATCTACGAAACTGTCGCAAAAAAAGTAAAAGAACTCCTTCCTGTTCATTTTCCCGAACGGAAACTTACCGTTCTGCGTGATAAAAATCATTTTAAAATTATGGGCGATTTTAGTCTTGGGATAATTTAAAAACATAAATGGAAAAATGGAAAATCAACAACCTCGCCCTAAAGGGACGAGGTATGTTGTTCTCATAAGGTATTTATATTCGGGGTTTAATCCTTTTAACCGCCATGAATGGCGGGGTATTAAACCCCTCAATACGAAT
>JAITFK010000098.1 GCA_031281555.1 Treponema sp.
TCGACTAAAATTTTGCGGATTAAAGCCGTCATGGCAAGGCGTCCGTCTGAATCGATATTGATCTTGCAGACCGCGCTCTTTGCGGCTTTGCGAAGCTGTTCTTCGGGTATGCCGACTGAGTCCGTAAGTTTTCCGCCGAATTTTTCTATCATGTGCACATATTCAATGGGAACTGACGAAGAGCCGTGCAGAACAATCGGGAAGCCGGGTATCTGTTTTTCAATTTCTTCAAGTATGTCGAAGCGCAGCGGAGGGGGGATAAGAATGCCGTCGGCATCCCTGGTGCATTGTTCGGGTTTGAACTTCGCTCTTCCGTGGCTTGTACCGATGGAAATAGCCAATGAATCGACCTTTGTCTTTCCTACGAAATCTACGACTTCGGAAGGCTGGGTGTAATGGCTGTGTTCCGATGAAACATCGTCTTCCACTCCGGCGAGAACCCCAAGTTCTCCTTCTACCGTAACATAATCTTTTTGTGAATGAGCCAATTCGCAGACTTTTTTGGTAAGCGCCACATTTTCGTCGTAGGACAAATGCGAACCGTCTATCATTACCGAAGAAAATCCGGTCTCAATACAGTCCTTGCAGAGTTCAAAACTGTCGCCGTGGTCAAGGTGCAGGACGATTGGAATGTCGTATCCAAGCTCATGGGCGTATTCTACCGCTCCGCGGGCCATATTTTTCAGAATATTCTGGTTTGCGTATTTGCGAGCGCCGGAAGAAACCTGCAAAATAACGGGTGATTTGGTTTCCACGCAAGCCTGAATAATCGCCTGCATTTGTTCCATATTATTGAAATTGTACGCCGGAATGGCATACCCGCCCGAAACCGCTTTCTTAAAAATTTCTTTTGTATTTACAAGCCCCAATTCTTTATAACTAGTCATAATTTTCACTCCTTTTTGTTTTTTCTTAATATACCTGTTTTTGAAAGGTTTGGCAATAGCGGATAGTATGTCCTATTTCTCAAATTTATGCTAAAATCTACCATAAATGAAATTTAACTTTAAATTTAAACTTAAACCGGATAAAAAAACGGGAATTATCGCTGTAATCGCCGCAGCGCTCATTATTCCGCTGTTTATATTCTATATTCGTCTCCCTGTGCTTATACTGACGGAGCTGTCATTTATCGAACTTTACGGAAAAGAAAGGCTGAAAAAAGAGACTTTTTTCGCCTCGCTTGCCCTTTTCCGCCCTGTAAAAATTGTCGCAGTCGCCAATGACGCCGGCGAGGACATCGTTCCTTTTGCCGTTACGCAAGCCTCGATTAAGCCGTATTGTGTGCTTTTTCCCCTAAGATTTGCCGGTTCTGCTCGGCTTTACAGGAATTTAGGTCTCAATGTCCCCATTGTTGTGCTTGAAGGAAGGTATTCCGAAGAAGAAAACCCTGCGGAAAGCGTTTTCGGCGAGGAAAAATCGGAATATTTTATCTTTAAAACCGATATAAATGACGATTTTTACAGAACAGGGCTTGCAGTTACTGCGATTAAACCTAAATTTGTTAAAAAACAAGAAGAATCCGCCAATGAAGATGATAAAAAAGGCAAGATAATTGTGTTTCTTGACTATAAATTAGATAAAATGAAGGATGTCTTCCTGCGGGGATTGTATGACAGGGGGGAACTTTATGAGACTCATTTTTTTAATTCCTTCCCCCAATACTCGGAATTCACCGATCTTCACTGCGTTGTCATGGCGGGGGTCGGGAGTGAGTTTCTGGAAAAGAAGGCCGAAGTCCCCGCAGTGTTGTTTACATGGCTTGATCCGGCTTTACTGCCCTTCGACGCGGTTATGACCGTAAACGATTCCCCCTTGGCGCAGGTTCGGCGGGCGGTCAAAATGGTCGGTTCCGGGGTAAAAAGGGGGCTTATAAAGTCCGAATTTCGGGTCTTAAATAAGTCAAAATTCAGTAAAAAAGTTATTGCAATAATTAAAAAAAACAGGTAAATTGTAAGAAACAGATGTCATAACGATTGACAAGAATTGTTCAAACTTATATAATTTACTTAGATTATTAAAGGAGCTTTAATGATGAAACAAGGTAGCTTGAAGTTTATATGCTTGATTATTTTGGCATGTATAACGGTTTTATCAGTCCATGGTCAGTACAGAGCTGAGAATCTTAACAACTGGGTTTTGGAAACTTTTAACGGCGTCGGTGATTCTATTTACAAATGGAAAACTGAATCAAGCCGTTTTATAAGCAAAAAAGGCGACGTTCAATATCCGGTGCTCGGTTATATCGACGCTTATCCAAGCCAGGCTTTCAGAGGCGGGAGAGTTGAAGGCGTTCCCAGAAGTCTGGGCATTAACGGTTGTTTTGATCGCAGAGGTTATAACTGGATCGATATTTATCCTGTATTGGCGGAAGATAAAGACCAGAAGCCGGTAGGCATTCCGATTCCCGGTAGAATGAAAAGAATGGATATGTGGGTATGGGGATGCAATCTCAGATATTACATAGAAGTTTATTTTAGAGATTTCCAAGGTGTAACACATGTTTTCCCATTTGGAAATGTTACTTACAGAGGCTGGAGAAACTTATATGTTAATATTCCCGGTAATATTAACCAAACACAGTGGACTCAATCGGAACCCCTTCAAAGAGCGGAAGAGCTTAATCTTGATTTAGGCGATCAGCCTCAGATTCGAGACGAACCCGCTTACCCAAGCCTGCACTTTATAAAGTTCAGATTGTGGACTCAGCCTGTTGAAAGAGTAGACAGTTTCTTTATTTACTTTAAACAGCTAAAAATTCTGACAGATACAAACGAAGCGTTATTTGACGGCAGCGATCTTAACGATCCTAATAAGATTAAGAAGCTTTGGGCTGATAAAAAAGAATAATGAACGGTAAATAAGGAGTATCAAAAAATGAGAAAGATATTAATAACTATATTAATCCTGAGTATCGGCGGTTATCTTTTCGCTCAAAACCAAGAGATTGGCGCGCCTGATCCGGAAAGACTCGGAATTGAAGCCGGTCAGCAGATGATAAGAGAAGTATCCGTAGAGAAGTTCGAGCACGACGGCGCATGGAGATCCAAGATGTCAGGCGACGATGGTTATACAACAACCAGATTGTTTGTCGGCGCTCCGGCTGCAAAACAGAAAATACCCGAAGAAGAAGGATTGGACATTCCAGACAAGTATGTACTTGGTACAAGAGTAGACTTCCTTCGCAGAGGATACAGCAGTTTTACAATTTACCCCGCGCGCCCGATTCCGATAGAGGGCATTACAAAAACCATCTCCGTATGGGTTGCCGGCCGTAACTTTAACCATGAACTTTATGTGCTTATTCAGGATTTCTTCGGAAGGAATTATGAGTTCAGCATGGGAAAATTAACCTTCATGGGCTGGCAGAAAATGACCGCTACCATTCCCCCGGCTCCTGAGGATGGAATGAGCGGCGTAGCTCAGAGAAGCTACCATTATCAGGGCAACTTTGGAATCAAGATAACAGGTTTCAGAATTGATTGTGACCCAATGGAAGCCAGAGGCAGTTACTACATTTACTTTGATGATCTTCGAGCATATACAGACCTTTTCTCGGAAAGCAACCGCGATCCGGACGACATGGTCGATGGCTGGTAGAAACAGAGGGCTGTTGATTGAAAAATCGACAGCCTTTTTTTCTTCAATAATAAAATGATTTTACAGGGAAAGGGAACCGCCCAGGGTTTTGCCGTAGGGCGTATTTATATCTACAATGAAAAATTTAATATTCCCGCCGAAAGCACTGTTTCTTTAGGAAAAGAGCAGGCGCAGTTAGATCGTTATTATTCAATAAAAAAATCCGCCCTTGAAGAACTTGATAAAATTAAACGTTCTTTGGAAGATGTTGATCCTTTAAAAGCGGAGATATTTGACGCTCATAAAGAGATAGTGGAAGATGTTATAATTAATGAAGAAATTCCGGCAAAGATACT
>JAITFK010000118.1 GCA_031281555.1 Treponema sp.
ATCATTAACGCTTGATGTTCTTTTGCGGAAATAGAATCCGACAAAAATCGTTATTATGAAAAACAAAAGAAGAAGAACTACTTTGATTACCATAATATACTCCTTTTTAAAATTTAATCGTTTACTCTTTCTACATATTCGTTAGTTTCTGTGTTAACAAGTATTTTTTCATCTTGTTTTATGAAAAGCGGAACCCGTACCGTTAAACCTGTTTCTGTAACAATTGGTTTTGTCGCGCCTGAAACTGTATCGCCTTTCACATAATTTTCACTTTCAGCTACTGTAAAAACAACTTTGTAAGGAATCTTGATATCTATCACTTTTCCTTCCCAAAGCGTTATTTCATAAACATCGCCTTCTTTAAGGTAAAACTTTTTTTCCTGATTTTCTTTTATGGAGACTTCGTATTGTTCATAAGATTCGTTATCCATAAAATGGTAATTATCCTGATCGGCATATTGATACTGACAGGCGCGTATATCTACCTGCGCATCTTCAACTTCCTGCTGTGTAGGGATTGTTAGACTTAATACTGAACCGTCCTTGATACTTTTCATTTTTATTCTGGCTACCGCGGTTCCTTTTCCCGGGTTGTGAAATTCCCTGTCAACTACAAGATACGGCTGCCCCTTTTGCAGAAGGCATGTTCCCTTAACAATATCTCCGCCTCGAATCATTTTATTCCTCTGTAATCATTAATTTGTAAAAGAATAGCAAAAATATTTAAATTTGGGAAGCGTCCGTATAATAAACACGATTATACAGCCGGATTATCTTGGAAATATCCTGACACCCAATTTTAAGATAAAACCTGTAGATTTAGGATACTCTTCTGTGTCTATTCTTGAATAAGGATACGGCATACCGGTGTTGGAAGGCTCTTTCGTATTTGTAAAATATGAATAATTAACCCCCGCCTCTCCAAAAAACGTTATCGGCTGGGAAGGCAGTTTCCATTCAGCTCCGGCTTTTATTATATGCATCCACTGATAAGCGCCGTCTTTTAAAAAATGTCTTTTTAATTTGTAATTTCCATCCCTGTCGTAAGGGTCAAGTTCAGAGCGCAGAGAACTGCCGTCTACATAGCTTGAACCGTAATCTGCGCCATGCCGAATTAATTGATACTGCAGATATGTAGAAAGATTTTTTTTAGGCATGGTTTTAAAACTGAACAGGAATTCATCTGAATTCGGCGGGATATAATAACCCAAGCTGACGCCGTTGTTTACATAGGCTTGTTCCATTGGTAAATTGCCGCCGTAATATGGCACAAAAATACGGATATGAGTATAACAATAAGGATTAACCTTTGTATAACTGGCTTTGAATGATGAAAAAGGCAATACCGGTAAGGAAAAGTTTATTCCTGTTTGATACGCAATCATAGTGCGATCAAGCTCGCCCATTTCTTTCTTTAAAAGCGCTTCATCCCAATATAATGAAAACCAGATATTGCCGATACCGGGATATTGAGCTTTTATATTAAAAAACGCTCCAAGATTGTCAAAGTCGCCTATATTACCTTTATAAACAATTGATGATGATAACGGAAATATATATACAAGCTCAAAACGCTTAGGCCATATTACAGTTTCTCCGATATCCATAGACAAATAATTTTTATATTTTAGCTGGATCATTGTTGTGCTGTACGCGTTTTGAAAAGTCATACCTGATTTTTTTTCATCACTTGTTGCATTAAAAAACTCAAGAAAACCTGTCATTGTGGCAAGACTAATCCATGATACTGGACTAAACTCCGCTTCCAATCCCAGAAATGGACGAGCCATTTTATTAAGCGAAAGACTGCTTCCCAAAGGGGCCGTACCCCATTCATGTGTCAGCCGCCCTATTCGCATTATTAATTTGTCTTCAAAAAAAGATGATGTAACTTCCGGTTTTATGCTATATCCGATAGCAGGTGAGTCCGGCCATGAATCAAAGTCTATGAGTTTATCAAGATAATGAATTGAACCGTCCCAGCGTTTTTGATATGTATACGGAAAATATGACAGAGGCTGACTGTAAACATCGAAAGGCTCATTTTTATATGATGATGCTTTATCACTTTCAAATTCTTTATAATACGGATAATATATACCAAGAAATTTTCTGGGAGATTTAAAATAACCTGTTTCACCGTTTACTTCCCAGGATAAATGATTTCCCAGATCGCCGTTCATAAAAATGCGAATCCAGATTTCCCAGCCGTATTGATCGTTGGATGAATAAAAACCGCCTGACCATTCAGTGTCCATGCTGGCGCCGATATTTGCCGATATTAAAGTGTCATTTTTACCAATGGTAGTTTTCGCGCCGTAAATACCCTGTTTGAGGTTAAGACCTGCCTCCGGTGTTTCATATTTTTCTATAAATTGTTTCAGGATTTCCCGTTCTGTTACATTAAGTTTGCTTTGATTCTGCGCAGTTAGAATTTCATTAATAGCTTTAAGTATTACATTTCTTGTATACGGACGTACTCCGGAAAGAGGAGAGCATAATCCTCTTATTTCCGCCTGTTCCAGAACGTAGTAAACCTGACTTTCAAGAGGGACTGATATATGGGTTTGCGCGCCGGTTGAAACATTAAACAGAGTAATCAGGAAAATTATAAATAAAAAAGATTTTAGACGCATTTTTTACTCACAGGTTAATCCATTCGGTTATTTCTTTTTTTGATATGCCCCAGCTTTGTGCAAATTTCGTCTGTGATGTTTTACAATAACGGCAGAACGGAAATGGTTTTTCCAAAAAGTTAATTATTTCATCTTTATTGGTAACTTTATATATGTCAATATAGTCGTCATCGGTTATTGCAAGGTTTTGTTTAAAATACCTGTTAAAGAATTTTATATGCGCGGCAAAACAGCATGTATATATTCTGCTATCGCGTAATGTAACGCAGCACCCCCAGCTTATTGCGCACTTTTGGAAACTTTTTTTCATGTCCTGACTGCCGCTTAAATCAAGCGGTATCTTACACATCCTGTTTTCTGCTGTTGATCCTGTATAAACAATTTTAACTTTATGTTTTTTGCCTGATTTTTTTATCTCTTTTCTGTCTAACTTAACCGGATATTGACTTATTGATATTGTTATTTTATTTTTACGGCAATTTATCCAGAAGTCTTCCGGTTGTTTTGTTAATAATAAGCCGTTTGTTGTAATTTGAATGGGAGTATAAGGGAAATATTTTCTTGCTATGTCAAAGAAATCAGTTACGCGCGGATGCAGCAAAGGTTCTCCTCCGAGAATTTTTATATTAAAAAAATCCTTTGTCAATTCGCTAAGCCTCTTAATGTCTTTTTCAAATTGCTGCGGTTCAAGATATTCTTCTTCCGCAAGACAGGAAAAATGATTGCATCCGCCGCAATTTAAATTACAATGCTCCGTAACATGAACCTCAACAGGAAATGACTTTGTTAATTTTTTCCCCTTAACAACAACAAGCTGGTAAATGTCAGAAAGTATTTGAGGTGATATATATGTCCTAAATAAAACAGGAATGTCTTTTACAAAAGAAAGCACACTTTTCATGGTAGATATGGTATGATAGATAATCAGGTTGTATTAGTCAATACTTCGGTTAGTTGGTATTTTATATAGTCATTATTTTGTCAAATGTACCTTTGTTTTTGTAGATATTTAAGAGAGTAATTGCTAATCAAAAGGTCTTTGATAAAACCGTCCGTTGAGATGATCAGTCTTCAACACATTAATAAACGCCTCTTCATCAATTTTCTTTATCGCTGAAATAAGATGCTTTACCTGAGTTGCGGTAACCACAGAATAAAGAAGCATTCTGCTTTTCTTTTCATAACTGCCAAATCCCTCAAAACAGGTAGCTCCATGATGGGTTTTTTCATTGATAACCGAGAAAATCAAATCAGGCTTGTTGGTAATAATAAGAAGAGTTCTTTGCTGATAATTCCGGTAAAGGACCTCCAGCGACACAGTGGTTGTAAACTGGAAAATTATGGAGTACAAGGCTTTGTCCAGACCGAAAAGGAATCCGGCCACAGCAAGAATAATACAATTCCCCATAAAAATGTAATTCCATGCGTCTTTGTGATATCTCTCTGAAATAAAAATAGCGATAAAATCAGTGCCGCCCGACGTTGCGTCGGCATAAAGACAGAGGGCAATGGACAGAGCGTTAATAGCTCCCCCGAAAACTGCCGAAAGCAAGGTGTCGTGAAGCTGGATAAATTCAATGAACATGGAAGGCATCGAGTCGGCAAGCAAGCCTGTAACAACAATGGCAAGTACGGAATAGAGGGTAAATTTCTTCCCGATAAATTTAAAACAAACCGCCGCCGGAACAGCGTTTAATATGTATAACGGCACACTAAAGGGGAGTTTGAAATTTCCAAAACGCAGACATATTTGCTGAAGCAGCAGAGAAAGCCCGGTAAAA
This sequence comes from Treponema sp., assembly GCA_031281555.1. GTDB lineage: Bacteria > Spirochaetota > Spirochaetia > Treponematales > Breznakiellaceae > WQXQ01. The sequence goes on from JAITFK010000118.1 coordinate 4,418, forward strand.
CCGCCGGGGATTAGAGCGCCGGCATGGACAAAGGTTTTTATATTAAACGACATCAGCGCTCCTGCAAAAATTACAAGAAACAAACGCCAAAGTGTATGCGAAAACTTTTTATTCATGGAGATATTTTAGCTTATTGCTGAAACTTTGACTATTAAGAAATCAAATTTCTAACATGTTTTGTAAACGATTGAAAAAGATACCATACAGGTATATACTATTTTTATTTGATGGAGGAATTTATGAAAAAATGGGTTTGTTCAGTTTGCGGATATGTTCATACAGGCGATCAGCCTCCGGCGGAATGCCCTACGTGCAAAGCTCCGGCGGAAAAGTTTAAAGAACAGGTTGAAGGCGGTTCTTTCGCTTCCGAACATGTAGTCGGCGTAGCTAAGGGTGTAGACGCGGATATTGTAAAAGATTTACAGGCGCACTTTAACGGCGAATGCTGTGAAGTGGGAATGTATCTGGCAATGGCGCGCGTCGCTGAACGCGAAGGTTATCCTGAAATTTCAGAAGCCTACAAACGCTATGCTTACGAAGAGGCGGATCACGCGTCGCTCTTTGCGGAGATGCTCGGCGAAGTTATCACAACCAGTACAAAGAAGAATCTTGAATTACGGATTGAAGCTGAATTCGGAGCCTGCGCCGGAAAGACCGACATCGCCAAAAGAGCAAAGGAAAAAGGGCTTGACGCTATTCACGACTCCGTCCATGAAATGGCTCGCGATGAAGCCCGCCATTGCGCCGGTTTCAAAGGTCTGCTCAAGAGGTATTTTTAGCATTGCTTTAAGAGCAATTGGTAACTAATATCAGTCCATTAAGCCGGATTTTAGTTTTCTGTAAATTATCCGCTTTACCGCATCTTTAAGCCTTTCTTGTGAAAGCCTTCCGTCTTCGAGGGCTTTCAGGAAAGAAAGGTGCGTGCGTTTTAAGTCATGCTGCCAGACAAGAACCATGTCGGCTCCTGCGGCGACAGAAAGAACAACCGCTTCCTCAGGACGCATGTTACCGGCTGCTGCCATGGAAAAATCGTCGCATATTATTATACCGTTAAAGCCCAATTCTCCCCTCAGCCAGTTTCCCATAACAACAGGCGAAAGGCTCGCTATTTTACTGTCAATGACCGAAACAGAAGAATGGGCAATCATTATTGCTGTTGCGCCGCTTCTGATTAGTTCTTTAAACGGGTAAATAAAATTTTCAAGGGAAGCTCTGTCCATGTTGAGAACGGAAAGAGAATAGTGAGGATCAGCGCCTGCGCTGCCGGGAAAGTGTTTAATCACGCATAAAACACCCGCATTTTCCATTCCCTTGACAAATGCTCCCGCTGCCTTCGCTGTGAAAAACGGATTAGGTCCGTAGGAGCGTTTTTCAAGAAAATGACGGTTGTCAGAAGTTAAATATTCCGCTACAGGAGCGAGGTTAAAATTTATTCCCAAACTGTGTAAAGTACGGCCTGCCTTGCTGCTGTCTTCTTTGATTTTTTCGAGAGCTGTATTTTTTCCGTGTGAAAGAGACAGTTTCCAATAGGAATTTGCATCTGGAAGGTCAACAGTTCCCGAAAGAAAACGGTTTACCGTTCCTCCTTCATGATCTACGGTAATGAAAGGCGGGATGTCTGCTTCATTTGTAATAAGTGAAACTGTCTGTGAAATAAGACTGCGTATTGAGTCATTGTCAGTATCAAGGTTGTACCTGAACAGCATCACGCCTCCGGGCGGCAATTCTTTTAGCAGTGATTTCATGTGGGAGGGGAGGTTTCCCCTACCGTCAATGCCGCAAATAAGTACCTGAGCGGCAAGCAGGCGGTTATCCATGGAAGATGCGATTTGCTCTGCGCGGATTTGGTATGGGTCTATTACAGTTTCTGTCTCTTCACTTTCCTGTTTGTCAGGCGCTGCAGATTCATTAGTGGTATTTATACGCTTATGGCATGAGGAAAAAAGCAGAAAGCAGATAAAGAAAATGGCTGAAGATCGTCTTGTTAGGTGTATCACCGTTCAACTTTTTTTTCAAAGTGTGAGAACTCAAGGCTGAAACTTGCCCGTCCCTGCGAAACGCTGCGCAGGCTTGTCATAAAGCCAAACATTTTTTCCATAGGGGCTTGAGCTTTTATTTCATCAATGTCGGTCTTTGAATTCATGCTGTGTATATGCCCGCCGCGCTGAGTTACAAGACTCATCACTTCGCCGACAAATTCATGAGGACTGCTTAAGTCAACTGCCATTATAGGTTCAAGAAGGATAGGAGAAGCGTTACGGCAGGCTTCGTCAAAAGCCATGCTGGCGCAGGCTTCAAACGCAAACTCTGTTCCGTTAAGTTCAAAATATTGAATATCTGTAACAGTCGCTTTTATATCAATACACGGATACCCCATAACAATGCCCGATGAAAACGCGCTGGTTATACCTCGCTCAATTGCTTCAAGTATTCCTGAGGGAACTTCGCTCCTGCCAGCGTTTTTCGCCGCGTAAAAATATTTGTTTCCTTCTCCGCGAGTTGAAGGCTCTACCCGCAAAGTAATACCTGCGGCGTTTTCCTTACCGCCGAGAATTTTTGAAAAACTTTCGCTGTGTTCGTTTACCTTGCTTATTGATTCCCTGTACGTAACCTGCGGGTTTCCGACCTTTGCTCCTAGTTTATATTCTTTAAGAAGGCGGGTAACAAGCACGTCAAGGTGAAGTTCTCCCATTCCCGAAATAATAAGCTGTCCCGTTTCTTCGTTTTCTCTTGTTGTGAATGTCGGGTCTTCTTTGGAAAGAATTTCAAGAATTTCCTTTAATTTATCCTGATCGGAAATTGTTTTAGGTTCAATTGAAATTGAAATAACAGGCTCGGGGAACTGCATCTTTTCAAGAAGAACAGGCCAGCCTTCTGTGCCTACAGTATCGCCGGTCTGCGCGAATTTCATCCCGATAATTACGCCGATATCTCCCGCATCTAAACTATCCATCGGCTCTGATTTATTTGAATGCATCCTCAAAATTCTGTTTGCTCTTTCGCGTTTTTTCTTTCCGGTATTGTATACGGCGCTTCCTGTTTTTATTGAACCTGAGTACATCCTGACATAACAGAGGCTGCCCGCTTCACGGTCATTCTGAATTTTAAAAACAAGCCCCAGAGGCTGCCCCTTTGGATCACATGGAATTTTAATTTCTTCTTCTTTTTTCAGGTTATGCCCTGTAGCGGGCGCTGTTTCATCGGGAGACGGAAGAAAGTCAACAATTGCGTCAATCAGCGGTTGTACGCCGAGGTTGCGTCTTGAAGCGCCGACAAACAACGGAAGTATTTCACGTTTAAGAACAGCTTTGCGAAGCTCGTTTCGGATCAGCGTAGTATCAATGTCTTCTCCGGCCAGATACTTTTCCGTTATTAAATCAGAAAAGCCGGATAATGCGTCAATCAATTTTTCACGCCATTCTTTTGCAATGGCTTCATGCTGCGGTAAAACAGGAGAGAACGTCATATTTTCACCGTTGTTTTCCCAGCGGATTTCCTTCATCTCTATCAGATCAATAACGCCTTCAAAATTTCCTTCTTTTCCGATAGGTATCTGCAATGCCGCAGCGTTTATCTTTAATTTGTTTTTTACGTCTTCAATGACGTAGAAAAAATCAGCTCCCATGCGATCCATTTTATTTACATAGCCCACGCACGGAACATTGTACCTTCGCGCCTGCCGCCACACTGTTTCGGTTTGCGGTTCAACTCCGTGTACTGCGTCAAAAATCGCCACCGCTCCGTCAAGTACGCGAAGAGAACGCTCTACCTCTGCAGTAAAATCAACATGACCTGGAGTATCTATAATGTTAATCTGGCAGCCTTTCCAGTAAGTAGTGGTAGCGGCGCTCTGAATCGTTATACCGCGTTCCTGCTCCTGTTCCATCCAGTCCATTATCGCTTCACCGTCATCAACTTCGCCGATACGATGGCTTTTTCCTGTGTAGAACAGAATTCTTTCTGTTGTTGTAGTTTTACCGGCATCAATATGCGCCATGATACCGATATTACGCATGGTTTTCAGCATTAAGCCATTTTATTAAACATGATAATTATTTTCAACACTTTAAACATGTAAAAAATACCATCGGTTGTAACATTAATTATTATCGTTTAATATTGAGTATGAATAAAAGTTTATCCTATGTGTTGGTAACTCCGTACACAATCGCGAAAAGCAGGACAGGCGGCGTTCTTTCAAGGCTGCTTTCCCGCACTGATTTATCTCTTGTGGGCGCTCAAATGTTTGCGCCTGATGAAAAGTTTGCCGTTGATTATTCCGCCAGTTTACGATCCAGAGCGCCGCAAAACCAGCTTATGCTCCTTGCGGATTATGCGAAAAGTAATCTTGGACCTTCAGGAGGAAGACCGCATAGAACTTTGCTTCTCCTTTTTTACGGAGAAAACCCATGTGAGCAGCTTTTGAACGCATGCGGACATATTTACACACAACATGTTGAAATGGATGCGTTCTCCGGTGAAACAATACGCGACACATACTCGGACTTGATTTTTTCTCCTGATAATCCGACAGAGGTAAGGTATTTTGAGCCTGCTGTTTTTACTCCCAGATCTCAGGATGAGGCAGATAACGATCTGCGTTTTATCGCGAAATTCCTTGAAGGCAAAGAAAACATAGTTGAAAATATTACCTATCCCGATCCGTCCGTTATTGAAAGAACCCTTGTTATAATAAAACCTGATAACTGGAAATACAATTCTTCAAGGCCGGGCACAATTATTGATATGTTTTCCCGTACGGGCCTTCGTATAATAGGCATAAAAGTTCACCGTTTTTCTCTTTCTCAGGCTCTTGAATTCTACGGCTCTGTGGAAGGTGTTCTAAAAGAAAAACTTGCACGGAATTACGGTCAAAGAGCGTATGAACTTTTAGAAAAAGAATTTGGTTTCAAGCTGAGTCCTAAATTGGCGGAAACTATTAAAACTGACTTCGGCATTGAATGCGCAAAAAATCAGTTCTATCAGATAGTGGAATTTATGTCTGGTATACATCCCGGAAGCAGTAATGATGAAGATCCGTCAAAACCGGGAGATGTCAAATGCATGATTTTAATTTATGAAGGAATAAACGCGGTAAATAAAATAAGGGATGTCCTGGGACCGACAGACCCGCTCAAAGCTCCGGATGGAACAGTCCGCCGCGAGTTCGGCAGTAATGTAATGATCAACACCGCCCACGCTTCCGACTCTATTGAAAGTTATGAAAAAGAAAAAAATATTGTAAAGATAAATGAAAATTCGGTTGTTTCAATTATCAAAGAAAGTCTGGGCTAGATTTTTACTAAAATTTTTGGTATATTATTTTCATGGCCCCTTCGTCTATCGGTTAGGACATGAGATTCTCAATCTTAAAAGAGGAGTTCGATTCTCCTAGGGGCTAAGCCAACTTATCGTAAGTCTATATCCTGTAAGGAATTACGTTAATCAAAAATAAGTGATCGCCAAAATGATTGCCAAAACTAAGTAAATACTTGAAAATATAATTATGGCAAGACCAAAAAATGATAGTGGTATACGAGCCAAGGTTCGTACAAGAGATGGAATACAGACAATTAATTTTGTGGAGTGCCATGGTTGCTGGATTATAACGCCTGAATACGACCGTCAGAAGGCAATAGCGTGAGCAAAAAGAAACAGGGATAGACTTGTAAATCGTAATAGCATGACAATCGCTGAATACTGTAAAGATTTTTATGCTATTAACAGTTTATGAGTTCAGCGCCAAAAAGAAAAGGGTCATCACTATATCGATCTCTATTTAAAGAACCGGCAAGCTTATCTTGATAATTACTTCAGCTCTGTATTTGGCAAACTTAGACCGCAAGATATAGACCACGCTGAATTTAGACGTGAGTTTGATAATTGGCTCCTTACTCTTACTTCTTATCTCGATACTAATAAAAAACTTTCCAGAGCGACTAAAAATAAAATTATCTATTCAGTGAATGATTTTATTGAAGAAATGATCGATTTGAAAAAAATTTCTTCTAATCCTTTAACAGGGCTGAAGAAATATAGTAAAAATCCTGAAAACCCGCGAGGGGTTATTGATAGAGACTCTCTAATAAAGATGTTTCCGTCTCACCATGTTGATATGGTACGTATTTGGGGATCAACAATGTGGGCTTGCCTTATGCTAGTGTTTTTTGATACCGGCGTAAGACCAGGCGAGGCTCGCGCATTGACATGGGCAGATATCGATATTCGTAAGCGTTTTGTACCAATACATAAGGGTATAGAAGCGGGAACCGTTGATAAAATCAAAGGTACAAAAACAGGCGTAGTAAAAGCAGGATTTTTGAACCGGCGGACCGTACAGGAACTTGACATTTGGAGAATGGAAACCAAGTGGAATAGTGGCGCTGATTTTGTATTTACGGCTAAAGGCAAATCGCCGGTAACTAATGAGGCAGTAACAAAAGCTTTTAGGCGGGGGTTAGACCAAGTCGAAAAAGAGAATAGGGAGTGGAGAAGTGATCCCAAATGGACGCCGTACTGGTTACGGCATTCATTCGGTACATATCAAATGGAAGTCTTAGAGGAATCTGAAATTTCCGCTCTCATGGGAACCGGCGCCGCTGTATTAAAAAGACATTATCAACATCCTGACAACGAGACGCTGTATAAATCATCCGAAGGTATTCAAAAAAAGTTAGATAAAGCAAGAAATTTATAAAAATAAATAAATTTCCGATAATATAGTTATAAATTAACTAGTGTACTGTAATATACATACACGATAAAATAAACATGCTATACTTTTGACATGGCAAAAGCAATAATACCAGTGGTAAATGAGAAGGATGTAAAACTTATGGAAGCCCTGCTCTCAGCAGGACATATAGAGTACAAA
>JAITFK010000120.1 GCA_031281555.1 Treponema sp.
AAATCCAATTCAGATACTTTTGCGTACATAAGAAACCGGAAAATCGGTTTTGTGTTTCAATCTTTTAATTTGTTGGCAAGGACTACTACGCTGGAAAATGTGGAACTCCCTCTTTTTTACCGCCGCCGTGAAAAAAATGAAAAAAAACTGAATGCCCATATACGCAAGGAACGGGCAATGATAGCGTTACATGAAGTGGGACTTGAAAGGCGTATGGATCATTTTCCTTCCCAGCTTTCAGGAGGACAGCAGCAAAGGGTCGCCATTGCACGCGCAATTGTAAACGATCCTGCATTCATTCTTGCCGATGAGCCGACAGGCAATCTTGATACCGGAATGACGCTTGAAATCATGGGGCTTTTTCAGGAATTAAACCGGCAGGGGAAAACGATCATCATGGTAACTCACGAGCCTGAACTTGCCGCTTACACACGGCGAATAATAACTCTGCGGGACGGTGAACTTATCGCTGATAAAGCGGTAACAGACAGGCGCAATGCTTTGAATGATCTTAAACAGTGGAAAAAAGATCACGCTCTTTTGGCGGAACAAACTCCGAAATAATTTCAAAGTTTGTATGGCAAATTTCTTCCTGCTGTTTACGCTGTAAACAAAAATTTAATGTAAGCTGATTATATATCTAGTTCCGTTAAAATTAATATCAACTTTTACCGTATGACCGTCTGTTGTGTGTGCGTTAAATTCGGGAGTTCTACTCTTTATATTTTTTGTTTCTATTGTTTCTCCGGCATTTATTGTTAAAGGGTCAGTGCTGATAGCTCCATTACCGGATAGTACTACATCCTTTCCCAAAGCGTTATATATAGAAGCGGGAAAAGGCTTTATTTCATTAAAATAATAAACATCTCCATCCTGGACAAGATCAACGCAGTCTATAACCGGCGACGATTGATAACTTACCATTTTATGATTGTAACTATCGGGTATATTTACAACCTGCTGTCCTAACGGAATAACACTATAATCCTTAGTGTAACTTCCTGTAAAAAGAGAGAAATTTATGGTTTGAGTAGCGGAACGATTGCTTATAAGTACAGGTTTTTTATCTACGCAGGAAAGCGTTAAAAAAGAAATTATAGTTAAGGTTAAAAATAACTTTTTCATTTAAATCTCCGCTATATTAATTATATTTTTCCGGTTTTTCAAAGTCAACAAGCTTTTATCTGAATTTATTAAAATGGTACAAAAGGAAATTGCCGTTTCAGCATAAAGAATTCAGTTAAAATTCAGAAAGAAATCACTCTGTTTTCACTGTTTTAGGGCCTTAAATTGTTGTTTTTATATCAAGAGGAAAACAAGTGAGATCGAAAGAGAAAAAAGATTATGTTTTTCCAATAAAGTTAGCTTCGGCGAAGCGAGCTTCAACAGAGCAAATTTTGACGGAGGCGTCATGAATATTGCGCAGTTATTACAAACCTGTCTGCGGTCAATCTTCCGCAACCGCATGAGAAGCCTCTTAACATCGTTAGGTGTCATTATCGGCGTCGGTTCGGTGATAATTATGGTTGCTATAGGCGAAGGTTCACAGCGGGCGATAGAATCAAGGATTACTTCAATGGGGACAAATCTCCTGCAAATAATACCGAGACGGCAGATGAACCGTAGCGGGCAGAATGTACAGATGCGGTTCAACTCATTTACCAAAAAGGACATTCAAAGTCTAAGGGATGAATCGATTTTTGCCTCTGCGATCTCCGGCGTTGTCAACTCAAACGCCAATGTTATCGGAAACGCCGGAAACGCTCAGGTTTCAGTTATGGGTGTTGAACCTGATTTCATTGTAGCGCGAAACTACAATATCAATGCGGGGCTTTTTTTTGATGATGATGATTTAAGAAACCGCAGTATGACAGCGGTTTTGGGACGTACTACGGCAAAGAATCTGTTCGGCGACGCTGAAAGCGCCGTATCGCAGAGAATAAGAATCGGAACAAATTATTTAACCGTAATCGGGCTTTTGGAAAGCAAGGGAGCAGGCTTCGGCGGCAGCGATCAGGACGATATTATCATGGTTCCGCTGGATACCGCTATGACAAGACTGAACAACACACAGAATATCAACATGATTGTAATAAGCGTTATAAGCAAAGATTACATGGACGCAGCCCAGAAAGAAGCAAAGTCGATCCTCTGCGAATCCAGGAGAATTACCAATGAAGAAAACGCCGATTTTGACATTATGAATCAGGCGGACATGATCGATATGGCGTCTGCAACATCAAAAACATTGACAACACTGCTTGCAGCGATTGCCGGCGTGTCGCTGCTGGTAGGCGGTATAGGCATAATGAATATTATGCTGGTTTCCGTTACCGAGCGCACACGAGAGATTGGTATAAGAATGGCAATAGGCGGACGCAAGCGGGATATACTTTTTCAGTTTCTGACAGAATCGGTGATCTTAAGCCTTATGGGAGGCCTGCTTGGTATAGGGATGGCTTTTCTTGTCTGCCGCATACTGACTGCAATGGGAATACCCACAGCGATCAACCCGCTGATTGTGGCGATTTCGGCCGTCTTCGCCGCATTGGTGGGAGTAATTTTTGGTTATTATCCGGCGTTAAAGGCTGCACGGCTCTATCCGATTGACGCTTTGAGATATGAGTAGCACATAACAATGGAGATGAATTATATGAAGAGAGTGTTATTACTGCTTAGTTTAATAATATTGGCGGGATATGGTGTGTTTGCCCAAACGATTGGTATTGAGGAAGTGCGGACGCTTGCGTTGGCGAATTCACGAAGTTTGGCGAAATATAATTTGGCGGTTACAGGTACGTTACTCGACGAGCGGGCGAGGTTTTTTTCAACGCTGCCTTCATTGTCTCTGGGAGCGACAGCTTCAATGAGTCTGTGGAATGCACAGAATGCTGCTCCTATTGGGAATCCTTTTGATACGTTCAGTTCGGGCGCTAGTGTCAGTGTGTCTCAGAAAATTTTTGAAGGCGGCAAGACGCTTATTCAAAAAGCGATAAATGAAATCGCCTCCGAGAGCGCAAGAAAAGACGCTCTATCTGAATATTTCAACGTGCTTGATTCGGCAGATAACGCTTATTACGCAGTCCTTGAGGCCATGTCTGTATTGGAGGCGGAGGAGTCTTCGCTGCAAACGGCGCTCGTAAGCCTTGCCATTGCGGAGGTACGGCATTCAACAGGAATGATCAATCAGGGGGATTATCTCAAGGCAATGGCGGATAAAGAGACACGGGAAAATTCCCGCAATCAGGCGAGGCGAAACCTTACCTTGAACGTGATGAAACTCAAGGCGCTTATCGGGTTAAACGATCTTCCCGAATTGCGGCAAATAGATTTTTCAAGGTATGAGGAACTTATTTTGCGTCTGGGAAACATTTCCGATAAGGAAGCCGATTTACTGTACGCTGAATTATGGAAGTTCATTATCTCCGCAAACCCTTCGCTTGCAAAAGCAGAACTTGCCGACAAACGGGCGGAAAATAATCTCACCATGATCAAGCGGGGTTATTCTCCGAGTTTAAGCGCTTCGTTTTCAACAGGGCTTAATTATTCACCTAACAACGGAGCGGAAATGGCGGGGGGAAAACTATCGCTCAATTTAAGCATTCCCGTTGATTTTTTGGTAATGGCGAACAATGTTGAAAAAAGCAAGATCGCCCGTGATTCGGCAGCTTTGGATTACGTGAGTACGGAAGTCAATCTGCAAACCGAACTGCAAAGCGCTCTTTTAAATGTATTTACCTATGCCGCCTCAGTTATAAACACAGGCCTTTCACTTGCGTATTCCGAAAAACATTTAGAGTTTGTTATGGAACGTTACCGTCTTTCACAGAGTTCCATTTCCGATCTTAATGAGGCTTCGAGCATGCTCATTAACAGCCGCAATAATCTTATTAAAGCCCGTTACGGGTTTCTGCAAAGTCTTTCGAAGCTTCGCTCCCTCGGGGCATTTTCCGGCGAGAAAAGATTGATTGATACCTTAATGGGAAACTCTTAACATTAGTTTTTTCTGACGTTCGTCCATGGCGGATTGAAAGAGCGGCTAACATCAAAATAATACTTTTAATTACCGTTTTTTCCATGATGTTGTGGTTGATGTGTTTGCTCTCGAATATGTCCCTCTGCTTCCGGAGCCTCCGGTAAGATATGCCATGCGTAAGTTGCCGTCAAATGCTGCCAGACCGAATCTGGTTGGAACAATAATACCTCGAAAAGTTACGCTGGTAAGGCTTGTGCAATCGGAAAAAGCAGCTTGACCAATACTTTGAACGCTGTCCGGTATGGTTAAGGTTTTAAGATTGGAGCATCCCTGAAAAGCGCTGGCCCCAATGCTGGTAACGTTTCTCCCTATGGCTGCGCTGGTAAGGCCGGTACATCCAAAAAAAGTTCCATCAGTCTCTTCAGAAAGCGAGTACCCCACAATCGTTGTAACGCCGTCCGGTATTTGTACGCTTTGAAGGCTGACGCAGCGGTAAAAAGCGCCGCCCCCAATGCTGGTAACAGTATCCGGTATGGTAAAACCGGTAAGGCTTGTACAGCCTCTAAAAGCGTTTTTCCCAATGGTGGTAACGCTCTTTGGCATGGTTACGCTGGTAAGTCTGGTGCATCCTTGAAAAGCGCCGCCCCCAATGCTGGTAACACCGCTTGGTATTGTTATGCTGGTAAGGCTTGTGCAATCGGCAAAAGAACCATACCTGACGCTGCCAACCTTATTTGGTATTGTTATGCCGGTAAGGGCGGTACAACCTCTAAAAACGTCTTGCCCGACGCTGGTAACACTGTCCGGTATCGTTATGGCGGTAAGGGCGGTACAACCTCTGAAAGCGCCATCCCCAATCTTGGTAACACTGTCAGGTATTGTTATAGCGGTAAGGGCGGTACAACCTCTGAAAGCGCCATCCCCAATGCTGGTAACACTGTCGGGTATTTTTATACTGGCAAGGCTGGTGCAATCCTGAAAAGCAAAGCGCCCAATTTCGGTAACACTGTTTCCTATGGTTACGCTGGTAAGGCTGGTACAGCCTTTAAAAGCGCCATCCCCGATACTGGTAACGTTGTTAGGTATGGTTATGCTGGTAAGACTGGTACAACCGGAAAAAGTTTCAGCCTCAATGCTCGTAACGCCGTGTCCCAGGGTTACATTGGTAAGGCCGGCGCAATTTACAAAAGCGCTCGTCCCAATACCGGTAACGCTGTTCGGTATGGTTACTTCGGTAAGACCTGTACAACCGGAAAAAGCGCTGTCTCCGATACCGGTAACGTGTTTTGGTATTGTTATTTCGACAAGCATTTCGCAGCCTTTTCCTGTTTCTTCACTAAAAAAAGCTTTATCCGGAATTGTTGTTAAGGTTTTGCTTGAAAGGGTAAGGTTTACATATTTTCCCGCTGAGTTTATAACTTCCGCTATTTCAAGGAGCATTGACTCATCCACGTTCACACTAATTTTTATTGGTTTATCGGGACTGTTGTCAGGTTGTTTGTCGAGATATGTTTTTAAATCCTCAGCGCTGTTTATGCTTTTACCGCCGCCGCAAGATGAGAGCGTAAATATGAGTAAGATTGCGGTTGTTTGTATTAATTTAACTAAAAACAGTGAGAGGGAAGCTGGTTTTTTGGTTTTCATAGAGGTTATTTTCCTTAACATGGTGAGATTCATCGCTCACAAAGACGATTGTTGTTATTTTAGCATTTAAAGGCGGATTCGACAATACTTTTCTTAAAAAAAATCATAAAAATCATTAAACGGGATTTGCTATTTACGCCTTAAGATAATTATTACTTTTTACAGGAAAGGTTTTAATTTGTCATCATTGTGCTTTATGTTCTTTTTTTGTATATTAGCCTTAAAGTGAGACATATTGCGCATATTAGTTAAGTATCTAAAACCCTTTACCTTCCTTTTTATTTTCGCTGTGTTGATTCTTTTCCTGCAGGTATTTTGCGATCTCAGCCTGCCCAACCTTATGTCCCAGCTTGTGAACAGTATCCTCGTGCAAAGCACGGCGCAGAGCGTAGTGCAAAGCACGGAGCAGAACGCAGCGCAGAGCGCTTCATTAAATAACGTAGCGGAGGATAATAATATCCTCAGGCTAGGTTTACAAATGCTGGTAATCGCCCTGGCCGGAGGCGTTGCGGCAGTGAGCGTGAGTTTTCTTTCAACGAGGATTGCCGCCGGGATCGCACGCGATCTCCGCTTCGCTGTTTTTCAAAAGGTGGAAAGTTTTTCCAGCCGTGAATTCGATACTTTTTCTACAGCTTCCCTCATAACCCGCTGTACCAACGACATCAATCAGGTACAGGGAATATTCATAATGGGAATCCGCATGATTTGTTATGCCCCGATCATGGGAATCGGCGGGATTATCATGGCGGTGCACCATGCTCCCGGCATGAGCTGGATCATAGTCCTTTCGGTAGTCGTCCTTATATGTTTAGTGATAGCGCTCGTTTCTCTTGTTATGCCCAAATTCAAAATGATTCAAAATCTGGTGGATCGCATGAACAGAATCGCAAGGGAGACATTGAACGGCTTAATGGTGATACGGGCTTTCGGAGCGCAGGAACATGAAAAGAAAAGGTTTGACGGCGTTAACAGGGAACTTACAAAGACATCTCTTTTTGTAAATCAAATCATGATCCTTCAGATGCCGCTTATGCAATTTATAATGAACTCCGCCATCATACTGATTATCTGGACAGGCGCTCACAGAATTGCTGCATCGGTTATGGGTGTAGGCGATATGATGGCTTTTATCCAGTACACCATGCAGATAATCTTTTCGTTCCTGTTTTTTTCAATGATGTTTGTCATGCTTCCCCGTACTGCGGTTTCCGCAGACAGAATTGCCAGGGTGCTGGAAACTGAAGTTTCTATCCATGATCCGGAAGCGTCGTTAGCTGCTAAAAAGAGCATGGTTTCCGGCAGCGTCGGAAGAGTGGAGTTTAAAAACGTGTCGTTCCGTTATGAAGGCGCGACAGAAGACGCTTTGAAGAATATCAGTTTTACCGCCGAAAGCGGACAAACAACCGCTATTATCGGCGCTACAGGCTCTGGAAAATCAACAATAGCAAATCTTATTCTGCGCTTTTACGATGTTACGGACGGGAGCATATCAGTTAACGGCGCGGACGTAAGAGAACTAACTCAAAAAGAGCTTCGGGGCGGAATAGGTTATGTGCCGCAAAAGAGTATACTTCTTTCAGGGACTGTGTCTTTCAACCTCCGTTACGGGAAAACTGACGCATCCGATTCTGAGATTTGTGAAGGAGCGGAGACAGCGCAGATCATGGATTTTATAGAAGCAAGACAGGAAGGTTTTGAATCTGTAATTGCGCAGGGAGGAGCCAATGTTTCAGGCGGGCAGAAACAGCGGCTTTCTATCGCAAGGGCTTTAGTCCGTGATCCGGAGATTCTCATTTTTGACGACAGTTTTTCCGCTCTGGACTTTGCTACTGATGCCCGGCTGCGGCAGGCGCTGGAAGAAAAGAGAAAAACTGTCACCAAGATCATTGTCGCCCAAAGGGTGGGAACCATCATGAACGCCGACAAGATCATCGTGTTGGAAAAAGGCGTAATCGTCGGTATGGGTAAGCACAGTGAACTGATGGAAACCTGCGCCGAATATCGGGAAATTGCCGAATCCCAATTTTCACAGGAAAAAGACATTCGCTCTTAAACTTTTTGTTTAGCTGAATGATAACTTTACTGTAATACAAAATTCTTTTTACCCCGAATCTGTTAGTCTCTCCGTGCCCGCCAATAAAATGCGCCCGAAACATTGGGGGCGTTATTTGAACAAATTCGCAACGGTGTAGGCCTAAAAAAATCGCCACTGACAAAAAGGGCAACAGGCCGGCCTGGCACGGGGGTTTTATTCTATAAATAAAAGAGAAAATACCCTCGAATCGCTGACAGGTACGAATTTTTTTCCTTTCCAAAATCCTCCAAAATGCAATAAACTACAAATGTGTGGGGTGAATACCCCACAAAAATATATGGAATATGTAACAAACGAACTTATTAATCTTTTTAATTTTCTCTTACCAGGATTTATCACTTCGTTTTTATTTTATTCTTTGACATCATTTCCAAAAAAGTCAGAGTTTGAGATGGTAGTTATGGCCCTGATATATACTGTAATTATTAATTCAATTGTAGAGGGATTAAGTTCGATATTATTTGCTATTGAAAAAAGCGGTTTCTCTATAACCGAATGGACATCAACATCCAAGGTCTTATGGTCTGTTTTCTTCGCATTATTATTCGGATTCTTGCTGTCGTTTTTATATAATAACGATCTACTGCATAAAATTTTTAGAAAACTTAAGATTACCAATCAAACTTCTTACCCAACAGAATGGTATGGTCAATTTTCTGAAACTCGTTCATATGTTGTTTTACACTTCAATGACAGAAGAAGAATCATGGGCTGGCCAGTAGAGTGGCCATCTTCACCAAAAAATGGACATTTTGTTTTGGAAGATGCCGTATGGCTTGATGAAATTGATGGAAAAACTCAGGAAATAGAATTACCTAATGTTGAGAAAATAATGCTTGATGCATCTGATATTGATATGGTAGAATTTATAAAACCAGCGGAGGTTAAGAATGAATCGTAAAAAACCGCAGCCCTTGTGTATAAGTATGGAAGGCAGGAATCCCAGTATAACTGAGATTAAAAAGGGATTGAATCCAAGTCTATCTAATCCGCAGGCAACTGTTAAAATTCCGCGCCCATCTCCTCCCCCTCCCCCTCCTGCACCTCCTGTTGTAAAGAAGTAAATATTCGTCGGCAAGCAAAGGGTGACATATACCAAATTTCTTTCTCTCCCTCTTTTCTTTGCTATCTGCTCTTTGCTCTTTGAATTGCCAGCCAAACCCTGCCCCCTTTGCTGCCTTACAATCAAAAGATACCTTTTTCTCCAATACTCCTCTTGTAGACCTTAACCGCTTTATGATAAAATAACCCCAATGACCGAAAGAAACGCCCAAAACAGGCAAATTTCCCCCTTCGACAACCGACAACCCCATTATGCTGTAAACACGATAAGATTCGAGTCAACTACACATTAGTTTATTCACTAAAAATTAACCATAATTTTTATTCTCATTCCATTGGAAAAACGCCGTTATATACGGCTTTTTATACAACAAACACGTACAAGGAGTTTTTATGAAAAAGATTTTTCTCTTGTTCTCCCTATTTGGGAACAGTCGGGCTTTGCTATGCCCAAAACGTGCCTGACGGATTGCAGTACAAAACCGTTGGCAACAGCGTAGAGATTGCAAAGTATACAGGCAAGGCTTCATCTGTAGTTATTCCAGACCATATTCAAGGTTTACCAGTTACCAGCATTGGGGACTCAGCTTTTTTCAATTGCAATAGCCTTACCAGTGTAACAATACCAAACATTATCGCCCTTCTTCAAAAAAATGGGCATGAGAACCGAAGAAGAAGGAGCAGAACCCACCAACTTATGAGGGTAGCTCGTCCTACCTGTTGGGGTAGGTGATCGACCCCCCCTGTTTGTGGGGTTTTTTTTGGGGGTTTTGGCGGTGCGGTTTTCCATGAAGGCGTTATGCGATTAAGATTGTTGATAAAACATTTATCTTCACGCCCTTGTACGTCCATGTACAAGGGCGGTTCGTCTTAGGGCAAAAAGAATTTTGAATTCATTGGCAGCATTTAGTCATTGTTAAAAATACAGGAAAAAAGTATCATGTAAGGCAACATGAGCGACAGCAGAAGTTCGCCAGGCAAGGTTACGGGAATTCGCGGCCCGGGAATGGGAAGGGGCGGACCCGGAGGAATGTTCGCTGCTATGGGCTCTAAAGCGAAAGACTTTAAGGGCACTATGAGGCAGCTTGCCTCTTACCTGAGACCATTCAGCCTGACAATCATTGTCGTATGGATTCTGGCTTTAACTTCCACAGCCTTTACGATTATCGGCCCATGGATCATGGGAATGGTTACGGAC
This sequence comes from Treponema sp., assembly GCA_031281555.1. Classification (GTDB taxonomy): domain Bacteria; phylum Spirochaetota; class Spirochaetia; order Treponematales; family Breznakiellaceae; genus WQXQ01. The sequence continues at coordinate 9,976 of JAITFK010000120.1, forward strand.
GAACTTGTAACGGGAATTTCACGGCAGGTGTCCGGTTTGGGCGTTGTTGACTTCGGCAGGATTGCTTCAATACTTATTATGCTTTTGAGCCTCTATCTTGTAAGCGCTCTTTGTTCGTGGATACAGGGTTTTTTAATGACCAATGTGAGCGTCAAGGTAACCTATACTTTAAGAGACGATATCAACAATAAACTTCATCGCTTGCCATTAAGTTATTTTGACAGTGTTACACACGGTGAAGTTCTTTCACGGCTTACCAACGATGTTGACACGGTTAACCAGACTCTCACCATGAGCCTTACCCAGATCATAACGTCTGTCAGTTCCGTTGTTGGAATCCTGTGCATCATGTTCTCGGTAAACTGGATTCTCACTATTATAGCCCTTTGCTTTCTTTCCCTTTCGATAATTTTTATCACCCTAATTGTTAAGCAGTCCCAAAAATTCTTTAAAGCCCAGCAAAAGTGTATTGGGAACGTGAACGGCCACATTGAGGAAATGTTCTCAAGCCACATAGTGGTCAAAGCTTTTTGCGGTGAGGTTGATTCGGTAAAGACCTTTGACTCCCTGAACCGGGAACTTTATAAATCCGCGTGGAAGGCTAACTTTCTCTCAGGCCTTATGATGCCGATTACCGCTTTTGTTGGAAACTTGACTTATGTCGTTATTTGCGCCGCCGGAGGTTTTTTTGTTCTGCGGGGAATGATAACCATTGGCGGCATTCAGGCCTTTCTGCAATATATCCGCTCGTTTAACCATCCTCTGGCGAACATCGCCAATATTTCAAACATACTCCAGCAGACTGCCGCTGCGGCTGAGAGGGTTTTTGAATTCCTTGCAGAGACTGAAGAAATTCCCGATCCGGTTGCCGCTTTACCGCCGCCTTCTTCCCGGAGTCTGATAGTTTTTGATCATGTCCGTTTCGGCTACGATCCGGCAAAGACAGTCATCGGAGATTTCAGCGCCTGTATTGAGCCGGGTCAAAAAATTGCGATAGTGGGACCTACCGGAGCGGGAAAGACGACGATTGTAAAACTCCTCATGCGTTTTTACGATGTTACAGGCGGTTCAATTTCCATCGGCGGAGATGATATCCGCGCATTTAAACGGCAGGATTTACGTTCGCTTTTCGGTATGGTACTGCAGGACACATGGCTTTTCTCGGGAACAATTGCGGATAACATACGCTACAGCCGTACTGAAGCGTCCGATGCTAAAACGGAAGAAGCCGCTAAAGCCGCGCAGGTAGATCATTTTGTGCGGACACTCCCCGGCGGTTACGGTATGGTTCTTAATGAAGAAAGCGATAATATTTCCGCCGGGCAAAAACAGCTTCTCACCATTGCGCGTGTGATTCTCGCAAATCCTGCAATGCTCATTCTTGACGAAGCAACAAGCAGCGTTGATACCCGCACTGAGCGGTTAATCCAGAAAGCAATGGATTTATTGATGAAAGGCCGTACAAGTTTTATTATCGCCCACCGGCTTTCCACTATCCGTAACGCCGACCTTATTCTGGTATTAAAAGACGGCGAGATTGTTGAACAGGGAAAACACGGGGAACTTCTGGAACGTCGGGGCTTCTATGCTGAACTCTACAACAGCCAGTTTGCGGGCAGGGAAATATAAGGCGGAATGTTAATCAAAATGAGTTTCTAAAACAATTTATTAAAGAGTTATTTCTTCGCCTGCTTTAACAATCAGTTTGTTTGGGGCGTTCCATTTCGCCGCCTTGCTCTTGTCAAACAATTTTAACGGATTCATGTGAATAGGAATGTTGTGCTTTGCGCCTACCAGCGTAGCGCATTCCGCAGCTTCAGCAAGCCCCATATTGAAAATGCCGTCTGTCGGAAACAGCGCATAATCAATTTGTTTTTCGGCAAGTTCTGCCATTTGAGATGTTTTTGACGTGTCGCCTGCTGCATAAATCTTGATTCTATCAAGCGTGATAACATACCCGACACACTCTTTAGGATCGTGTTTCGAGTTTCCGGCTTCAACGGCTTCAATAATAATTCCGGCAATGTCGAACATTTTGTGTTTGCCGTCTTCTAACGCTTCTTTGTTGGTAATTAAGCGGCAGACAGGCTTTTGCGTTACAAGTTCCACTTTGTTGTGGTCGTGGTGCTGATGAGTGACCAGAATTATGTCGGCAGGCTTGTCGTAGCCTTTTCCGGCGTAAGGGTCAACATAAATTACGCTGTTATTGTTTGTCGTGATACGAAAACTACCGTGTCCTTGATAAAGCAGTTTTGTCATATTTTCCCTATACCGGATTTTTTTGCGCCGGGGATTTTTACGGCTTTTTTACGTTTTTCTCTAAGTGTTTTTGTTTTGCGTTTTGCGGATTTCTCTTTTACTGAGGATTTTTGTTTTCCCGCTTTTGTTATGTTTTTTAATTTTGATTGAAATTTTTTATCGGCGGATAGTTTTTTGATTTCCGATGATATTTGTAAGTCCAGCCAAAATTGGGGGGTAGTACCAAAAAATTTGCCTAAACGCAATGCAATAGGTACTGTTATTCTTGCGCTTCCGCTTATTATATCCCGAATTGTTTTATAATAAATGCCGGCGCTTTTTGAGAGCGAAAAAGGGTTTATTTGATATTTGTCAATGAAAGTCTGTAATACTGCGCCGGGGTTTTTTTCTGTTTTTGCCATAGGTAACTCCTTAATATGGAATGATTTTATTATAAAGGAAAAATTAAAAATTAGCAATGAGAAAAGAGCAATTAATAATTAACAATGAACAGTTAAAAATGAATAGTTAAAAAAGTAAAATGAAAAATTAAAAAAAACGGTCTGCAAAGGGTGAACTTTTAGCGCAGCTCGATTGCGTTTTTGTACCAGATATGGTGCAGGTATGAGGTGTTAGTACAATATGAAAATACGGCGGCAGGTGCGTTATGTGATTAACAGAGGGCAAGATTAACTTACAAATGCCAGCTTTTTTTAATGTTTTATAAACCAATTAATAACGAATTCTATACGTTTATTGCATATACTGCTTTGTTAAGTGCCGTGCCATCAACGCCCCAATATCTTACAACTCATTACTTTAAAAAGTTGTCAGATACTCGGCGTGTCCCTTCATGCCGCCGGTTATTTCCTGTGTTATTTTTTTTAAGACTTTGGCTTTCTTTCACCACTTCCTGACTACCCTCAAGCATTGTTACAGAACCAACCTTTACCTACTGGGTAATCCTATTTAAATTACTGGTTCCCTGAAGGAGTTGATTGCCTCCTTCAGCCTGTTCCTCCATCGAATGACGGATTATCTCTTCCTGTTCTTTACTATTTCAGAATTTTCCCAATCCTGCGTAATAACTCATCTGCTTGATAGGGTTTTTTGATATAATCAACCGCGCCCATTTCTTTTGCGTGTTGTATATCTTTTGGATCACTTGAAACGGTGAAAAACGCTATAGGAGTGTCGTGCAAATCGCTTATCGCTTTTATTCTTTTGTAAGTAACCCACCCATCCATATCCGGCATTACCAAATCCAATAATATTAATTGCGGAACCAGTCCCTGATA
>JAITFK010000205.1 GCA_031281555.1 Treponema sp.
GTGGAAGTGTTGCCCATATTGATCGACAGCTCAAAGCTGGTATGGGTAAGCCCGTCTATTTTGTATTTTATTGTCCCCACGAGGTTTTTGATTTTTTCCATCGTAAGGTTAAAGAAACGACCCATATCTTTCATTTCGTCTTTGGTATTGATAATTATCCGCTTGGTCAGATCGCCTTCGCCTTCGGATATATCTTTGAGAGTGTCGGTAACCTTAGTGATTGGCATTGTAGTCCTGTTTAGGGCAATGTATATAATTATCACCCCCGCTACAATGAATATCACCGCCAGAATAATGGAAAATTGTACCATCACGTGAACATCTTTCATAATATAACTATCCGCAGACCCTACCATTATTGTCCACGTTACGCCGGAATTGCTTATTTCAAAAGGAACAAAAACCATGTGCAGATTCTCTTTTAAAAGAGGAGCCCAGCTTTTACAGTAAAATCTTTTCCCCTCACGAATTGCCTGATTAACTTGATCTCTAAGCTGACCATTGCCGTATTGTAAATCCGCGTCCATCAGCGTCTTTCCTATCCGGTCGGGCATGAAACTCGCAAAAATAGTTCCGTCGTTATGATAAATGGAAATCGCCGAAATTTCTTCGTAAGTCTTAAGGGTATTTTCCACCACTTCCTGCATTGGCGCGATGTCTATAAGGCAAGTAATGATTCCGACTGTTTCGTTGGTACGACGATTGATTATGGGAACACCCAATCTGGTAATAAAGGTGTCTTTTCCGTTCACCTTAAAAGGCGTGATACCTTCAATACGGTCTTTTTTATTATCGGGACCGTTTAACCAGGCCGTAACCTGATCAACGACGAGGTTGGGCGTTACCACAATCTGACCGGTATCCCTGCCCCAAGTCATTGCGTACTGCCCCGTTGCGGTTGAACCCGGACGACCTATGAAACGAGCATCCATGCCGTCTAACGCGTTTGGTTTCCAGATGGAAAATATGCGAACAAAATTGGTGTTAGCGACCAGTGTGTCCAGCAACATTTCATCATAATCGTCCCGACGTTCTTCCGCCCGCTTGGATTCATATTGAGCCATCACATTCGCAAGCGCGCGTAACATCTGTAAATAGCCGTCTTCTCTGCCATCCCAGTAATTTGCCCTCGATTCGGCAAAGTTCGTGAGGCTTTTTATACTTAAGTCCGTGCTGATAGCAGACGCACGCAACAATAGTATTACGGCAACTCCGGCAATAGAAACCATCATAATAATGATCACAATGAGGCTCAGTTTGACTTTAATTTTCATTTGATTTCTCCTTAGCGTTTGCGATATAAAAGTTGTTCTATGTTTCTTCTTTTAAAAGATATGTATAATTGCCTGTTGGATTTTGCGAAATTAAGTTAAAATTTCGGCTCATTTGTTCTATATTATCAATTTTTAATGAAAATTGCAAATATTTTATATAGGTCTTTTTAGGGGAGAAATAAGTGGAAATGCCAGCCCTTATGGAGCTGGTGGGCTTGCCTCAAGCAAGACTAAATAAAAGCATCAAAAAACCGCAATAACTCTTTTTAATGCGCCGTAGGCTCATAGCCTTAATTCCTTTAATTCTAATTGTTATACAGATCTTCTGCAAAAGTAATTTTCCGGTTTTCGATACTTCCCGGAATTGCCACAACAGTTCCGCAGAATCTGCCCCAAATTTCAGCATCGTCGGTAAATTCTTCGTCTGTAAGAGCGGCGGCTTTTTCGTGAGCATACAGGATTTCCGGAAACTTAAACCCCTGTGGGGTCTGGGCAATTCCTATATTTGCCCGTTTAGGATGCTGTTTAATAAAGACAGGCTCAAACGTAAAGGCTTCCGGTAAAGGATCATAGGTTTCCTTCGGCGTCTCTAAAATAGGAATCAGGGGAACAGCGGCGTTATGTTTATGAACAGCCGTTAAAACATTTTCGATTAATAACGGAGTTACCCACGGTCTTGCTCCGTCATGAATTAAGACATAGGCAGGGTTGTATTCCGTTAAAATTGACAGAGCGTTGAATACTGAGGCACGGCGGGAATTTCCGCCTGTAACAAATACAACTTTTGGTTCTTGCGCCTCCGGACAGCCTTGCGGCAAGGCTTCTCTGGCGGCAGATTCTGTGTTTTCGTTAATAGCAATAACAATTACACCTATAGACGGAACTTTTGCAAAAGCGGAATATGCCGCTCCCAGTACAGTAAGAGATTCAGAGTTATTTTTAAGTTTTTGAAATTCTTTTTTGACCCCGCTCATACGCAAAGAAGCGCCTGCGGCGCAGATAACAGCCGCCGCCTGTAAATCTTCCATTATTCCGCAGGTTCCAGCCGTGAAAAGACTATCTCTTCAATTTCTTCTTTGGATTTCCGCAGAGAAATTGACGCTTCATCCACAAGCAGCCTCATGGCTGAATCGTACAGTTTTCGTTCCAGAATAGGCAGTTCCTTTACCTTGCTTCGATGGTATAAAGAACGGACTATGCACGCAATATCTCTGATACTTCCCTTTTTGAGAAGATCAAGATTCATCTGATAACGCATTTTCCAGTCTGAGGGAATCGGTTCATAATCTTCGCTGATAAGCTCAAGCGCTTTTGTAGCTTCATCTCTGGAAACTGTCGGCCTGATACCCAATTCCGCAGCTTTATCAACCGGGACCATTATTGTCATGTCGGTAACTTCAACATAAATAACATAATAAGGTATTTTTGAATCTTTGAATTTTTTTTGAATTATTGACTTTATTACACCTACACCCTGGCTTGGATATACCACTTTTTGATCAACAACGAATGATTTTGCCTTACTCATTGCAGAAATACTACCATAAATTGATAAGACAGTCGAGTCCTCGCTTTGAATGTGATATTGACTATAATACCTGCCGGACGTAAAATTGGAATTACGTACAAAAAATTACCAATTCTGCTGAAGAAATAGGAGATTACATGTCAAATGAAACTTTTTTGGGACTGGACTTCGGCGGAACAAAGCTTTTAATCGGGGAAATAGATTCCGAAGGTTCAGTACTGCGGACAAAAAAATATCATTCAGGGTATATGGAGCAGGATCAGGCTCTAAATTTTATAACCCAATCCCTGGATGATTATTTTGAGAATGAGAAGCCGAAGCCTGCGGCTATGGGCCTTGGCGTAGTAGGCAGGGTAGATAATAAGCAGGGAATATGGTTCGAAATGGACGGTTTGCGGAAGGGAGAATTGCCCATTGCGGGTATGTTAAGCCGGCGTTACGGCATTCCATGCTTTATTGATAATGATGTGCGCAGCGCCGCAAGAGCGGAACTCCGCTTTGGGTACGGGAAGCGTTCTCAGCATTTTATATATATTAATGTTGGTACAGGTATTGCCGCCGGTACGGTATCTGACGGACAAATTTTAACAGGCGGACATTGTAATGCCGGGGAAGTAGGCCATACCCATTCAGGCATTAACGCGGGCATTGACTGTATATGCGGACGAAAAGACTGTGTGGAGATGCTGGCCTCCGGTAAAGGTCTGGATTTCTGCGCCCGGTTGTACGCTCCCCGCTTTCCTGATACAGCCTTGAAAATTCCCAATGATGAAAAAGTTAGTGTCTTGGATATTTTTACTATGGCTGACACTGACGAGTTGTGTAAGTTTCTTGTAAACCAGGCGGCTGAAACCCTGGCCAATTTACTGATGAACATGGTAAGAGTCAGCGATCCGGATACTATAGTGTTGGGCGGCGGCGTTGTGTCGGACGGAATTTTACTGCCAAAGATAAAAGAAAAATTAAATTCCCATACCATGCGTTACGTGACTAACGGAGTAGTGCTTACGGAATTAAAAGCGGAGCATATAGGTCTTATCGGAGCCTGTACGGTAGCCATGAATTTATAACTTAAGGAGAAAAATAATGTTAAACATTACGGTTACAAGGACAGAAGACGAATTTGATCGCATAATGGCATGGCGGATTATTGGACAAATTTTATCCAACCCCAAATCAGTTATCGGTTTGTCAACAGGGAAAACACCCGCAAAGACTTATCAAATAATAAGCGAAATTTATAAACTTTACCCGTTTGATACTTCCGCCGTAACATTGTTTAATGTAGATGAATTGACTAATTTGCCGCGCAGCTATTCCGGCTGCTGCTACACCATGATTCGGAACGAATTGGCGGATGCTCTGGAAATACCCGAAGAACATTTTATTATGCCTCCAACTCTTTCAGATGATTTTGAACGTGAATGCCGGGACTTCCAGAAAGCCCTGGAGGACAGAGGAGGCATAGATCTGCAAATTTTAGGACTGGGAGCCAACGGACATATCGGCATTAATCAGCCCGGCACGCCTTTTGCTTCGGAAACATGGGTGTCCCCAATGGATGAAATTTTTGAAGCGCGGGTGCGCAGGGAAACAGGCGTTGCGGATGACTATCCGCTGGGCGGTCTGACGTTGGGTATTCGCACCATTATGCACGCGCGAAAAATTGTTTTGATAGCCAAAGGCGGCAGCAAGGCTGAAATGGCAGAGAAAATGCTGTTCGGTCCCGTTACGGAGGCTATTCCTGCTTCAGTGCTGCAACTGCACCCCAATTGTGAATTTTTGCTGGACGCTGATGCCGCCGTGAAGATAAGAGATAAGGTTAGTAAATGATTTTCAAAACCGGCAAAGACATGACCGGCAAACTAACCGCCGGCGGCTATTTGCACCGCCCTTTGCCGCTTGAACGGGAGCGATCTCTTGAACAAATGGGACTGCGCAAGACAGTACTTGACCGGCGTTTGTTATGCGATATGTCCTGTATGGACGGGTGGCGTACAGAAGGTATTGGCGCATTAAATCATGACGGCAGGCTTACTCCGGCGGGGCATACAAGTTTACGTTTACAGCTGCCGACAGTAATGCCTCATTGGCCTGAGGAACAGCCGGACGGAGATTATGTTGCTTTTGGCAAGGGCATGGCTCTGTATGATGTGGGAGGAGAGGACTGGACTGGTTATAACCGTATTCATTTTTGGCTGTTTCCGGATTGTCCCGGCGCCCGTACTGTCAATATATCTCTGATTTATGCCAATGACGGAGCAGAAAAAATCCCGGATATTTATATGCGGGAAGGACATCATGAAGTAAATTTAATCAACCGTAAGTGGAATGAATGTTTTTTGGAAATTCCTAATTTACCAAGAGATAAAATTACCCTCATCGGCTTTGTAAGTTCGGCGTACGGTAAGGATAGGGCCACAGGGGAATATTTGCGATTTGATATAGGGGAAATCACCCTGCAAAATGTGAGTAACCCTGAAGTTGAACTGGGCTGGCTGCCTTTAACAAATAGCATTGTTTATTCCATGACCGGCTATTTAACTGAAGGGCGTAAAACAGCCCTTATGCGCAGGGAGGACGGATGTGAAAATTTCAGTCTTTGTGACGGATCGGGTAAGCAGGTATATGAAGGTTCTGCTGAAATAAAGGAAACCTCAATAGGCGCGTTTAAAGTTTTGGATTTTTCCGATTTTAAGAAGGAAGGCGTCTATACTCTGCGAAGCGGCGAGGCGGAAACAGCGCCTTTTCAAATCGGCGGCGATATTTGGACTGACAGCGCGTGGAAGGCGCTTAATTTTATTTTTTGTGAACGCTGCGGTTATCCGGTTTCTGAAAAGCACGACTCCTGTCATGGGGACATTTTGGCTGAGCATAACGGCTTAAAGCTGGTTTATAACGGCGGCTGGCACGATGCAGGGGATATGTCCCAGCAAACTCTGCAAACGGGAGATGTAGTTTATGCTCTGACAGAACTTGCGAATAAAGTTAAGGGACAGGATGAGCTTCTGTACGCCCGATTAATTGAAGAAGCTGAATGGGGCATTGACTTCCTGATAAAATGCCGTTTCGGAGACGGTTACCGTGCTTCCAGCGCCGGTATAGTGCATTGGAGCGACGGTTTCATCGGCAGTTATGACGACCGTCCCGCACGGGTTCAGGATAACGCTTTTGATAATTTTTTATACGCCGCTTATGAAAGCTATGCCGCCAGAAGCCTGCCGGACGAAATGCTTTGCGAAAAATTAAAGACCATTGCGATAGAAGATTTTGATTTCGCTTTGGAAAAAGTAAAAAAAAGCGGCTGGGAAAAATTCCCCGTTTTTTGGGAACATAGTTATCCCACATCGGAATCCCAGCACAGGGCGGCCATGTCATGGGCGGCAAGCGAGTTGTATATTCTGACAGGTCAGGAACGTTATGCGATATTGGCGGCGGACAGTATGACTTATGTGCTGGACTGCCAGTGTATTCAGCCAATTGGGAATATGAAGCTGGAAGGTTTTTTTTACCGTAACAAAGAAAAAAAAGTTATTCAACATGCCAACCATCAAAGCAGGGAACAGTTATATATGCTGGCCTTAAAAGCTCTACTGGATACTCAACCTAATCATTCTTCTGCGTCCGTCTGGCGGGAAAGTATGCGCCGTTACGGTAATTTTCTGAAACAATCCATGTCGTTTACAGTTCCTTACGGAATGTTACCCGCAGGATTGTACCATGTAAATGAAGCCGCAGATGTCGAAAGTTTTGACCGCCAGCACCTTTTCGCCGGGGAAGGAGCGAGGACGGATTACCTCGAGCAGTTAAAACAAGCCATCCCCGTAGACACAGATCATTATTTTAAAATTTTCCCCGTATGGTTTTCCTTCCGGGGGAATAGTGCGGTACATTTGGCTTTGGGGAAAGCGGCGGCGGTTTGCGCAAATGCCTTGAATGACAGTGAACTGAGTGATATAGCAAGGGAACAACTTTACTGGATAGCGGGTAAAAATCCGTTCCGGCAGTCTTTGATGTACGGGGAAGGGCAGCGTTACGCCGAACAAGCGGTATATTTGCCCGGAACAATGACCGGACAATTGCCGGTTGGCGTACAAACAAGGGGTAACGGAGATGTACCTTACTGGCCCCAGGCGAATAATGCCACGTATAAGGAAGTTTGGGTAACTACAGCGGGAAAATGGCTTTCTCTGCTGGCTGAACTGTGAAAAAAGCGTAAATTATTACCCGTTTAATGTAAATTCAGCTAACTGACAGCCAAATTTTATGTAAAATGAAGAATATTATTATAAAACTCTATATACACGTATGATACAAATACTGTATTTTAGAACATACATCATAAATTTCTGAAATATTTTATTTTTTTTTCTAAAAAAATTATTTTTTATTGACAATTTATAAATACATAAGTAGAATGTAATTTGATATCATAAAAATCCATAGGAGGGAAATGATGTTAATTAAGAAAATTGTGGGTATAGCTCTCACAGTGCTTATCGCGACATCCGTAATGATCGGTTGTTCGAAGAAGAGTTCAGCAAGTGATCCTAATTCAAAAACGGTGAGCGTGTTGAATTACTCTGACATGACGGTTGCTAATACCGTTGAATCTAACAAGTGGACATGGGATACATTCAAAGCAAATAACCCTGATGTTACCTTGGTAGTTGAAGACCTTTTCAATGAGCCGTTCCACAACAAAACAGAAGCGTACGCAGCTTCCGGAAATCTTCCGGACGTACTTTATGTATGGCCGTCGGGAAGATCAACCTCTTTACACCAGCAAAGGCTGTTAAAGGATTTAAGTCCTCTTATTGACAAAGATGGTCTAAGGCGCGTATATAGCCCGGCAGTATTGGATCCAACAGCACAGGCATCCAATTACATAGCGATGATTCCCATTACAATTACCGCTACTAACATGATGTTAATCAACATGGAAGTTCTTAATGCTTGCGGACTTCAGCCTGCTAAAAACTATACTGAACTTAAAGCGCAGGTTCCGGTACTGGCAGCCAAAGGTTATGAAACAGTAATTATGCCTTGTAAAGACACATGGGTAATGCAGAGTTGTCTGTTCTCCCTGGTTGCAGGACGCTTCGGCGGTGAAGGCTGGGATCAGAAAATACTTAACGGACAGGCTAAATTCAGCGATCCTGATTTCGTAAACGCTCTTGAATTTATCAAGAGTTTGTATACTGACAGAGTTCTTACTCCGGCAACACTTGGTATGGATTACGGCGACGGCCCGGGCGCATTTGCTGCAAATAAAGGCGCTTACTATATAGACGGCGACTGGCGTATCGGCGCGTTCATTACAGACGCAAGCTCCGGTGTAGCTTTGATTCCTGTTAGCAGGCAAAGTAACTTCCAGATTAACGTATTTCCTGATATTCCGGGAGCAAAGTTAAATAGGTCAAATTCTACAGTGCTTGGAACAGGCTGGGCAATGAGCGCTTCTATTCCGGCAGGCTCTCCCAAAGAAGATGCCGCATGGCGTCTCATAAAATGGTTAACCGGTAAAGAAGTTCAGACAAGGCAGCTTCAAGACGGCGGTATTACTGCCGGCTCAAGGACCGATATTGATACAAGTGTTCTTAAACTTGAACCGCTTCAAAAACTTGGCGCAACTCTGACTTCATTCTATGATACTTCCACAGTCGTTATAGACGGAGTGTTCGAAAGTGATGTACACAATGTAATTAACGACGTTCTGCAGGAAATTGGTCTTGGTTCAAAGACACCTCAGGCAGGCGCCGCTGATGTACAGAAAGCATTTGAAGCATGGAAAGCAAGTCACTAATATACGCTTTCAGTTACTTTTAAAAATTTAGGTTGTCCGGTCCGGTTGTACAAATAGCCGGATCGGATTACCAAATCGCTTGGAGGGCGGGTTATGGAAATAAGTACAAAAACTGAAGAACGGTTATCATATTTAATATTGGTTCTACCCGCACTGTTTTTATATTTGTTTGTAATGGCATTTCCTACGGCTTTTTCCATATACCTGAGCTTAACCAATTACAAGGGAGGGCCAGTTTTTGGAAACCCCAATTTTGGTATTAAGGGTATTGGAGCCTATTTAAATGTTTTTTCAGATAATTATTTTTACATGTCTTTAAGAAATAATATCTATATTGTACTTATTTCAGTATTCGGACAAATCCCGCTTGGTTTCTTTTTAGCATATATTCTTTCACGCGGTCTTATAAAAAACACCGATTTTTTCCAGACAATGATCTATCTTCCTAATGTTATTTCTACTGTTATTATCGGTATCCTGTTCAGCAGGTTCTTTTTAACATCAAACAGCGTCTGGCTGGAATTAAGGCAGATGTTTGATCCAACCGCCGAGTTTATTCCTACCAAAAACGCGATGCTGCCTGTACTTGCGGTAATGCTTTGGATGTATACAGGTTTTTATGTAATTATTTTTTTGGCAAATCTCCAAAAAATTGATGTGTCTATTATTGAGGCTACAAAAATTGACGGCGCTTCTGAAATGCAGACTCTGCGTTATGTTATTCTTCCGGCTTTGTCCGGCGTAATTGTTACCAGCGCCATTCTTGCCATTTCAGGTTCGCTTAAATCATTTGATCTTTTATATGTTATGACACAGGGAGGGCCTGCTCACAGAACCAGTGTTCTTTCCTTGTATATGTATGAAAAAGCATTCAGGGTACCAAATTATCCTGTAGCTAATGCGATTTCAACAATAATGATAATCATAAGCTTTCTCTTGATTGGGATTACTCAGGCTCTTGAAAAACGTTTTGCTTCTACGGAGGATTAAGAATGGCAGGCGATATAAAAAGTACAAGCTCATTGGCAAAAGGTATAATGTACTTTATTGTTATTATTTTTACGGTTCTTGCTTTATATCCGATTTATTGGCTTATAATTCAGTCATTTAAGACAACACAGGAATACATGACTACCAGCAAGCTGGCTTTACCAAAGAATTGGTATACCAGGAATTATCCTTGGGCATGGATTAACGGAAAATTTACATTACTGTTTATAAATAGTGTTTTTTATACAGCAATTACAGTTTTTTTTATTATTATTCTAAGTTTTATGGCCGGATTTGCCTTCGCTAAACTGCCGTCAAAGCTAACTCCCTGGCTACACGGTAGTTTTATCATAGGTATTCTTCTGACATTACAGTCTATTTTAGTTCCGCTTTTTTTAATGATAAACGCGATTAATCTATACAATACGCGGCTTGGAGTGTTAATACCCTACATAGGATTGGGGCTACCTATGTCTGTCTATCTAGCGAGCGCGTATATGAAAAGTATTCCTGAGTCGATACTTGAGTCCGCGAGGATGGACGGCGCTGTATATTTTAGGATTTTTTTAAGCATAATAATGCCTATGTCCGCTCCTGTAGCCGCGACTGTGGCTATTATATCAACCACAGGGGTCTGGAATGAGTTTGTAGTAATTAATATTCTGGTTTCCGATGATAGGTTGAAATCCCTGCCTATTGGTATCAATAGGTTTTCTGGTGCGTTAGCTGCCGATTACGGGAAACAGTTTTCAGCGCTTGTAATAGGTATGGTACCGATGGTGGTCTTTTATATCATTTTTAGGAAACAGATAACAAAAGGTGTTTCCGCCGGCGCTGTTAAAGGTTAACAAAGCTGTATAACCCGGAGTTTTTATTTCTTTAAAATTAGTAAGGTTGTTCCATGGTTTTGGAACAACCTTTTTATTAGGAGCATAAATGTTTGAAGTACGCAGGCTGGAGAGTGAAGATTTAATCCAGTTTTATAAGATGAATACAATTGTTTACAATTTGCGCAGAAATTATACAAAAGATGAAATTAAAGAACCTGACCCTCTTGATCATCCGGCCGATTGGGCATGGGGTGTTTTTGAAGGGAAAAAACTTCTTGCGGGAATGATGGATAGTGATTTTCTTATGAATTTTGACGGGAATAAAGTAAAATTATCCGGTATAGGAGGCGTAGGAACCTTACCGGAAGCCCGCAAAGACGGTCACATACGCCGTATATTCGATCAATTGCTTCCCGAATCCTATGAGAAAGGTTTTGTCTTTTCAAATTTATCTCCGTTTTCTCATGACTTTTACCGTAAGTTTGGTTATGAGATTTGCTGCGCAAGAAATGATATTTCCATCCCTGCGGGTAATTTACATGATATCAAATCTGTTAATGGCGAATATGTTCATATTTTTCCAGGAGATGATACATCGCTTCTTGAACAGGTACATTCCGCGTACGTCGCAAACGTAAACCACGGGATATATAAAAATTACTGGCCGGATAACCGGGCATGGAAGCGTTTTACAAGGGAAGACCCTTACTCAACTGGGACTTATCTTTATCTCTGGAAAAATGAAAAAGGTGTTGCAAAAAGCTACATCAAATATAAACATATTCATGAAGATGATGATAACAATATGTCTGTTTCAGATCTAATTTTTGCGGATAAGGAAGGATTGTACGGAGCGCTTGGGTTTGTCAGCCGCTTTTCGGCTCAATTTGAGAATTTTAAATGGAAAATGCCTTCGTTTATTGATCCTACAGATTTTACCGGAAACGCGTGGTCAATAGAAATGAGTATAAACCCAAGAGAAATGACTAGAGTTGTAAATGTAAAAACTGCTCTTGAATTTATGCGCCGCCCTGATTTTTCAGGCGAGTATGTAATTGAAGTTGAGGATGAAAACATTACAGCTAACACGGGAAAATGCCATGTAGAATTTGCTCCGGAAGGAACCAAAGTTTCTATTACTTCAAGAGAAGCCGATATAAAATGTGATATTCATACTTTAAGCCAGCTTATAACAGGATACCGCAGTCTTGAAAATGCCATGTATTCGCGTTACAGCGGCCTTGAAGTGCTAAAAAAAGCTGATATTTTGAAAAAGGTGTTTACGCTGCGGCCTCAACATATAACGGAGTATTTTTAATGAAAGAAAAAATTACAGTTATACCAAAACCTGTTTCTGTTAAATATACGGAAGACGTATATCAATCTGAAGGATTGTCTGTAATAAGCGGAGATAAAAGTTTTGCCGGTGAAATAGAAATTGCCAATAACCAATTACGCTGCGCACTCGAAAAATTTGGTTTTAAAGGCCCATTATGCGAACCGGGAAATATTTTCTGTCTCAAAAAAGGCGATGATGAAGCAAGCGAAGCCTACAGCATTGTAATCTCCAAAGAAAAAATTACAATTGAAGCTGCATCATCAAAGGGGATTTATCACGGGCTTCAAACATTGCGCCAGCTTGTTCTTTCCGAATTTAATAACGGCGTTCTTGTTTTACCGTGCGCAGAAATTCAGGATTACCCGTGTTTTTCATGGCGCGGACTTATGCTTGACTGTTCGCGTTATTTTTATACAGTCCCCTTTATAAAAGAATTGATCGATACGCTTTCTCTTCATCATATAAACCGTTTCCATTGGCATCTTACGGACGATCAGGGCTGGAGGCTTCCTGTTGCGGAATATCCCTTGCTTACGGAAATCGGCTCGTTAAGAAAGGACAGCAGGATGCGCTGGAAACCTCCGCAGGGCGGTTTTTACAGCGAAGATGAAATACGCGATGTTGTGGATTATGCGGCTAAACGCCATATTGAGACGATCCCCGAAGTAGACCTTCCCGGTCACGCAAGCGCAATTTTGGCTTCCTATCCTGAACTTGGCTGTACAGGCGGTCCTTATCAGGTTGAAGAACGTTTCGGTATTTTTGAGGACGTTCTCTGCGCCGGAAATGACAGAATACTTGATTTGGCAACTAAAATTTTTGATGCGCTGGTTAAGCTTTTTCCGTCAAAATGGGTTCATATCGGAGGGGACGAAGTTAGGTACAACAGGTGGGAAGCATGTCCAAAATGCCAAAAAAGGCTTGCGGAACTTGGTTTAAAAAAACCCGGTGAATTACAAAGCTGGATAACATCTTTACTTGTAAAAATGCTTTCAGAAAGAGGCAGGACGGCAATTGGCTGGGATGAAATACTGGAAGACTCTGATAAATTCAAACTTCCGAAAGAAACTATTGTCATGTCGTGGAGGGGAGAAACGGGAGGAGTACGCGCAAGCGCGCTTGGGCATCAGGTAATTATGACACCGAATTCATGCGGCTGCTATCTTGATTACAAACACATAAATACTGCGGAAGAACCCGGTCAGTCATATGAACCGGGAGCTTCTGTCTATAAAGCATATTCCATGCAGCCAGTAACACCGGAGATGAAAAGCGGAAGCGAACAGTTAATTTTGGGAGGACAGGGAAATTTATGGGCGGAACTTATATATGCGGGAAAATTCGCTCAGTATATGATCTTCCCCCGTATCTGCGCCATTGCCGAGGCAGTCTGGACTCCGAAGGAAAACAAGGACTTTGAAGATTTTTCCTCACGTCTTAAGGCCCATCGCAGCCGCCTTGACACACTTGGTATTTACCAGTACAGGGGCCCGTTAAAGTAAACCCTATTGTAAAAAATACAAGAAATTGTATTATGTCAGCATGGCAAAGCATACACCGGGTGAACGTATCATCGAAATACGTAAAACTTATTCAATCAGCAGAGAAGTTCTGGCTGAACGGAGCGGCGTTTCCGTCGATTTAATCTCAAATATCGAAGATAACGAGCATATTCCTGATCTTGCTCCGCTCATTAAAATATCCAGAGGGCTTGGAGTAAGGTTAGGTACATTACTTGACGATCACGAACAACTTGGTCCTGTTATTTGCAGGGCGGGAGACGCGGCTTCAACCAGCCGTTTTAAAACAGGGCTTCCTGAAGGCGCATCGGCGGGTGATCATCACGGCATGAGCTTTAACGCGCTTGCGTCTGACAAAAACGGCAGGCACATGGAGCCTTTTATCGTAACAATCGAAAGCGACGCAAAACAGGATAAATCAACTCACGAAGGCGAGGAGTTTATCTATGTTCTGGAAGGAAAACTGGCGCTGGAATACGGTATGGATAAAGATACGTTAAACGCAGGGGATTCCGTATATTATGATTCCATTGTACCGCATCGTGTATTTTCAGCGGACAGCAATCCTGTAAAAATACTCGCTGTAATTTATACTCCGGTTTAGATGGTTATCATGGAATTTATCGAAAAAACCCTCAGTCAGGTACTGCGCGATAAAACACAGGCTCACCCCGATCATGATTTTCTTGTTTATTCGGATCGCAATCTTCATTTCACTTATGCCCAATTTGACAAAAGGGTGGACGATCTTGCGAAAGGTTTTCTTGCTATGGGCGTAAAAAAAGGCGACAATGTGGGAATTTGGGCGACAAATGTGCCTGACTGGAACACGGTGCTTTTTGCCTGCGCGAGAATCGGCGCCGTACTTGTTACGATAAATACAGGTTATAAAACCCACGAGCTTGAATATGTTTTAAAACAATCCGACATGGTTTGCCTGTGCCTGACAAACGGCTGGCGCGATTCCGATTATATCGGGATGGTAAACGAGCTTGTGCCTGAATTAAAAACTTCGCAGAGGGGATGCGTCAATTCCGAAAAATTCCCATTCTTAAAATATATCGTCCATGTAGGCCAGCAGAAACACCGGGGAATGTACAGTTTTAACGAAGTTCTGCTTTTGGGTCAGCATACAGATACGGCCCTGTTACGCGAAATAGAAGAGACTCTTGATACCAATGATGTCGTGAATATGCAGTACACATCCGGTACTACCGGTTTCCCTAAGGGCGTTATGCTTACACACAGAAATATCCTGAACAACGGGCTTGGTATCGGCGACAACCAGCGTCTGACTGAAAAAGATATTGTATGTCTTCCTGTGCCTCTGTTCCACTGTTTCGGACTTGTGCTTGGAATGATGGCGATACTTACTCACGGCTCAACTGCCGCGATGATAGAATGGTTTGATCCATTGCTTGTACTGGCGACAATTCAAAAGGAAAAGTGTACTGCTGTTTACGGAGTACCCACAATGTTCATAGCCGAGCTTAACCATCCAATGTTTAAAATGTTCGATCTATCCAGCTTGCGTACAGGTATCATGGCGGGTTCTCCCTGCCCGATTGAGGCAATGCGCCGGGTAATTGATCTTATGTTTATGAAGGAAGTTACTATCTGCTACGGACTGACAGAATCATCTCCTGTTATGACTCAGACTCGCTATGATGACGATATAACCGTAAAAGTTGAAACAGTAGGCCGCGCTCTGCCGGGAGTTGAAGTTACAATCCGCGACCCCGAAACAGGCGAGGAATGCCCCGATGGAGTACACGGAGAGTTTTGCTGCCGGGGTTATAACACCATGAAGGGTTATTACAAATTGCCTGAAGCTACCGTTCAATGTATTGATGAAAAAGGCTGGCTTCATTCGGGCGATCGCGGGGTTAAAGACGAAAACGGTAACTTCAAGGTAACAGGCCGTATAAAGGACATGATTATACGAGGCGGAGAAAATATTTCCCCAAAAGAAGTAGAGGATTTTTTGTATACCATGCCGGGTATCAAGGATGTGCAGATAGTCGGAATTGCCAGCGAAAAATACGGCGAAGAAGTAGGCGCTTTTGTTATACTTCATCCCGATGTGAAAATGAATGTGGAAGATGTCCGCGACTATTGCAGAGATAAAATAGGCAGGTATAAAATCCCCAAATATGTGTTTTTTGTGGACAGTTTTCCTCTTACATCCAGCGGGAAAATACAAAAGTACCTGTTACGCGAAATGGGCAATAAAATGGCCAAAGAGCAGGGTGCGTAGCGGCATTAATCA
>JAITFK010000049.1 GCA_031281555.1 Treponema sp.
CATAGTATGAACCTGCACAAACTTGAGCTTATGCCCGGGTTTAGCCCAAAAAGTTAAGTTCAATCCGGCAGTTCATAAAGTCTAAAATTAAAAAGTTATTCCCGATTTTTTTGAAATGGTAAAGAGAAAATATGGAATATAAAATCTGTAATATAAATGAATCAGAAAATATTGAAGAACAAGCGGTTCAAGTGTTACTTGAAACCTTCTCCGAAGCTGATATGTGGCCTGGTATAAATAAAAAAGAAGCGTCAAAGACTGTAGATGAATGTATATCAGATGAAAATATTTCTATCGGAATAAAAATTGAAGACCGGTTAATAGGCTGGATTGGGTTAAGGCCAATGTATGAAAAGACATGGGAATTACATCCATTGGCAATAAAACCTGAATTTCAAAGAAAAGGATATGGTAAGATTTTAATTAATGAACTGGAAAAAATCGCTCAAAAGAAGGGAATAATCGGAATAGTAGCCGGTTCTGATGATGAAACCAATAAAACAAGTTTATCGGAGAAAGAATTGACCGGAGAAAATATATTTGAAGAAATTAAGAATATAAAGAATTATAAAAATCATCCGTTTGAATTCTATAAAAAATGCGGATTTAGCATTATTGGAATAATCCCCAATGCAAATGGACCTAAAAAACCTGATATATGGTTATGGAAGGATATAAGGACATAAAATAAAAAAGAAGACATTATGAAAAGACAATGGTATGAGGATGCGATAATTTATCACATTTATACGCTTTCGCTGGCAGGAGCGCCGTTTATGAACGATTATACCCTGTCGGAACATAAGCTCACCGAAATAGAAAAATGGATCCCGCATATAAGGGGCATGGGGTTTAATACGCTATTATTCGGTCCGGTGTTTAAAGCGCGTACCCACGGATACGATGTAACGGATTATTTTGAGATTGACAACCGTATCGGGACCAATGATGAATTTAAATCGCTGGTGAAGAAGTTACATGATAATGGGATTCGTGTTTTATTGGACAGTGTTTTTAACCATTGCGGGCGTGATTTTTTCGCGTTCCAATCGCTTCGGCAAAACAACCGGGAGTTTGCCGATTGGTTTAAGGGCGTTGATTTTAGCAGACAAAGCCCAATGGGCGATCCGTTTACCTATGACACATGGAGCGGCTATTATGAACTGCCCAAATTCAACCTTAAAAATACCGCTGTAAAAAATTACCTGTTTGCCGCCGCCAGGTTTTGGATTGACAATTTTGACATCGACGGTATGAGGCTGGACGCGGCTGATGTCATTGATTTTGATTTTATGGCTGAAATGCGCGGTATCACGGAGGAAAAGAAACGGGATTTTTGGCTGATGGGGGAAGTCGTTCACGGTGATTATTCAAAATGGGTAAACGCTTCTATTTTGCATAGTGTTACGAATTATGTTTTATATAAGAGTTTGATTTCCAGCCATAATGACAAGAACCTATATGAACTTGCCTCTTGTATAAAAAATTCTTTTCCTGATAACGGATTGCCTTTATATACATTTTTGGATAATCATGATCAACCTCGTATTGCTAGTAATGTTTCCAATTCGGCATATTTAAGTACGTTATACGCTCTGCTTTTTACTTTACCAGGTATTCCTTCTGTTTATTACGGCAGTGAATGGGAAATCAAGGGAATTAAGGAATACGGCTCTGACAATGCATTACGCCCGTATATTGATATAGAAAACAGGTCTGTTTACAGCACATGGCTGACAGGGTATATCAGCAAACTTATATCATTAAGGCAAAAAGAAAATGCATTGAAATACGGCAATTATAAGCATATCTATCTGGAATATAACCGTCCTTTTGTCTTTGAGCGTTCCTGGGAAAATGAGCGAATATTTGTAGCTGTTAATATCGCTGATAACGATGAAACAATAAATTTAAACGCTCATAGTAACAGCGGTTTCTTTGACCTTTTACAGGAAGAGCATATCCATAACTCGCGTCATATTCAAATAAAACCATACGGCGTACGGATTTTAAAAGAGGATAACATATAATTAAGAAAATATCTCAAGTATCCGGAAATATTAACTAAAAAGCCCTATAAATCGCTTGATAATAGACTGACGGTCGGCTTATTATAATAGCAAGGAGTTATCGTTTACGCGTTATGCTATAAAAATAAAATTATTAGGAGTTTGAGATGAAAGATATTTCAATTGAATTTACAGAACTTGTTGAAAAACAATCCGATGAATTTATTAAGAAAATCTTTTGTAAATTAGATAAAAAAATAATTGCAAAGTCATTAAAAACAGTTGATCCAAAAATACCTTATATGATATTTAAAAATTTACCTGAAAATGATTCTGAAGAAATTAAGAATTTAATGATAAGCGCTGTCCGTATTGAAGAAATTGAAGCAGCACAAATGGAAATCGTTAATATTATTAATGAAGAAAAATAAAATTATATTAAACAGGCGGTACTGTAATATAACAAGTCTGCTTACGCATCGGCGCTAAATTTTTTCGTTCTGCACCTTTCCCCACCTATATATATTTGTTAAAATTATATAATGGAACCAATCATTCTGGCCTCCGGGTCGCCGAGGCGGCAGGAATATTTTAAGCTAATGGGGCTTCCGTTCAGTATCCTGCCAGCCGTAATTGACGAAAACCTGCCGGCTCAAACAAATCCGCAAAAACTCACGGAAGAACTGGCTGTTAAAAAAGTACAAAAAGTAATTGAAGTTATGAAGGCCCGCCTGCCTAAATGGATTTGCGGAGCGGATACTGTTGTCGCTACGGATAACAAAATCTTCGGCAAACCGGCGAACCGTGAAGAAGCCGCCCAAATGCTGAGCAAACTGTCGGGCAAACAGCACAAGGTAATAACGGCAGTCGCCCTTTACAACGGTAATGATAAAAAAATTGACTTTAAAAGCGTAAGCTGTACCGTAAGTTTCGCAGTTCTCTCACAAGAAGAAATTGAATGGTATCTTGATACAAACGAGTGGCAGGGAGCGGCGGGAGCTTACCGTATACAAGGTCTTGCTGGCTGTTTTATAACCCAAATAAAGGGAAGCCCCAGTACTGTGGCAGGCTTGCCATTGCGTGAGTTTTATGCCATGCTGAGAGACAACGGTTACCCGTACGGCGCCAAGCTGCGGAAAACCGAAATTTCCGCCGTTCACGCAAGCCTCTGACCTGCGTACGAAACGGTGAGACATAGGGATGGGCGCGTTTGTAAATAAACGCGAATTAGGAGGAAACTTTGGCTGTAGTAACAATGAAGAATCTCTTGGAATCGGGAGTGCATTTCGGGCATCAGGTAAAACGCTGGGATCCGAAAATGAAGAAGTACATTTTCGCAGAACGTAACGGTATCCACATTATCGATCTGCAAAAAACAATTCAATCAATTAAAGACGCCTACGACGCTGTGCGTAAAACTGTCGCCGCCGGCAAAACTGTGCTGTTTATAGGCACAAAAAAACAAGCTCAACAGGCTGTCCAGAAAGAAGCGGAAAGATGCGGTATGTTCTATGTTAATAACCGCTGGCTTGGCGGAATGCTGACAAATTTCACAACAATTAAAAAATCTCTTCTCCGTCTTAAAAAACTTGAAAAAATGGAAGTTGACGGAACTTTTGAGAATCTCACAAAAAAAGAAATCTCAAGTCTCGCGAAAGAACGAGCGAAACTTCAGAAAAACCTCGGCGGTATCAAGGAGATGAAGGAACTTCCGGGTATCCTTTTTATCATTGACACCCGCAAGGAAACAATCGCTGTCGCCGAGGCCCAGCGCATGGGTATTCCGATTGTCGCTGTTGTAGACACAAACTGCAATCCAGAAGGCATAAACTACCCAATTCCCGGCAACGATGACGCAATAAGAGCCATAACTCTCTTCACGCAGATCATCGCTAACGCTGTTGTGGAAGCGGATAACGAAGTCGGCCTTAAAATTATCGAAACTCTCGGAGACGAAGATGAAGACATGGAAAATCTTTTAAATACAGATATTTCTATAAAAGAAGAAGACAAGGAAGTAGACATCGAGAAATACACAACAGAAGAAGCTTACAAAGCCGCGAAAGAAGAAGCTTTTGAAGATGATGATGAAGACAGCCAGATTCAGGTTGATGTTGATAAAGTATACAATGACGAATAACGTAGTTTGTACATTATATACAAACCAAATTGGAGGGAAATAAAATGGCCGAGATAAGCGCAGCAGATGTAAAAAAACTCCGGGATATTACCGGAGCGGGACCAATGGAATGTAAAAACGCCCTTGTAAGTACAGGCGGTGATTTCGCCAAAGCGGAAAAAATGTTAAAAGAAAAAGGACTAGCCGCTCTTGAAAAACGCGTCGGACGGGCGACAAACGAAGGCAAGATATTTGTAAAAATAAATGATGAAGGTTCGGCGGCCGCTCTTGTTGAGCTTTCATCTGAAACAGACTTTGTAGCGAGGAACCCCGATTTTATCGCCTTAGGCGGCGTCATAGCGGATAAAGTTCTTGAGAAAAACCTCAGCGCTCCCAATGATGAGCTTAACGGTTTGGTTCAGGAGCTTGCGACAAAAATCAGGGAAAACATGGGCCTTAAAAGGCTTTGCCTTGTAAAAGCTTCTTCCAATGAATACCTTACTCAGTACATACACGGAGACGGCAATATCGGAGTAGCGGTAAAATGCGAAACCGACAAACCGGAAATATTCAAAAACGAGGAAGTAAAATCTTTTATCTTCTCCCTTGCTCTGCACATTGCGGCTTTTAACCCGGCGGCAATTGATCGAAGCAAGATCGATCAGAAATGGCTTAAAGAACAGGAAGAAATTTTTAAATCACAAATGGATAAAGATGAAAAACTTAAAGGGAAGCCGGAAAAAGTGCTTGCGGGAATTTTGCAAGGTAAGGTAAATAAGCACCTTTCCGAAATCTGCCTGCTTGAGCAAGGTTATGTGAAAGACGAAAAATTGACGGTTGCGAAGGCTATTGAGGAATGCTCGAAGAAAGCCGGAGCAAAACTTGCCGTAAATGACTATGTCTATTACAAAGTGGGTCAGGCGGAGTAGCGTATGCAGGTTGTCTCCTCCCACGAAGAGAAAATGAAAAAAACAGTGTTAAGCCTTAAAGAAGGGTTTGCCGCTATCAGAACAGGGCGGGCTTCAGCTTCGCTTTTCGACAGAATAAAAATTGATTACTACGGAGAAAAATCACCGTTAAATCAGATCGCCAACATTTCAATACCCGAAGCAAGGCTTATCGTTATTCAACCTTGGGACAAAAACCTAATCGGCGAAATTGAGAAAGCGATCCGCTCTTCGGAATTATCGCTTAACCCGTCCAACGACGGCAAAGTAATCCGTATTTCTATTCCGCCGCTTACTGAAGAAAGGCGCAAAGAACTTGTAAAAGTAGCGAAAAATCACGCGGAACAATCCAGAGTGGCAATCCGCAACATCCGCAGAGACGGTAATGACGAACTTAAAAAACTTTTAAAAGATTCAAAAATTACCGAAGATGACGAGACCAAGGAATCGGCGGAACTGCAAAAACTTACGGACAGTTATATCAATCAGGTAAATCAAGTTCTGGAAGAAAAAGAAAAAGAAATTATGGAAGTGTAATGCAAGACATACCATTGCATATAGGTATCATTATGGACGGAAACGGACGCTGGGCGACTGGCCGCGGACTTATACGGACGCAGGGGCATCTTGAGGGGCTTAAAGCCGCAAAAAGAATTACAAAAGCCGCAAGCGATTTAGGCGTCAAGTATTTGACTCTTTACGCTTTTTCTACGGAGAACTGGAAACGCACATCGGAAGAAGTGGGCTTTATAATGAGTCTTATTAAACAATACTTAAAATCGGAATTTGATTTCAGCATAAGGAATCGTATCCGTGTCCGTTTTACAGGCGACATGGAAGGATTACCCGCTGACATTCAGGAAGAGATTCTGGATACAATGAGACAAACTTCCGGTTTTGACGGAATGCAGGTTGTTCTCGCGATTAATTACGGCGGAAGAGACGAGATTGTCCGGGCGTTTAAAAAGTTAGCCGCAAACCACTCGCCTGAAACTCCCTTGACGGATTTAACGGAAAAAGATTTTTCAGCCTTTTTGGATAATCCTGACATACCCGATCCTGACTTAATAATTCGCAGCGCCGGTGAATACCGTACAAGCAACTTCCTGCTTTGGGAAGGAGCGTATTCTGAATTTTATATTTCGCAAAAGCTTTGGCCCGACTGGGAAAAAACAGATTTGGAAGAAGCGATTGAAAATTACAATAAACGGGACAGGCGTTTTGGCGGTATTGTTAATGTCGCTTAAAAGGAATCAGATATGAAGAAACTTACAGAAAGATTATTAATATTTTTTATCGGAGTTCCGGTATTTTTTATTATTATTATTTTCCTCCCATTTTACAAGCATCTTGTATTTAACATACTTGTAACCTTTTTTTCCGCAGCCGGAGCAGTTGAATTATCCGCAATGTTTGAAAAAAAACAGCTTCATGTCAGTAAAACAGAAGCCTTTATTTTTGGTTCTCTGGCGCCGCTGGCGGCGACACTAACTGTATGCGTCAATCTCCCCAAATGGATAGTTCCGTTATTAATAATGGCAGGCGTAATGTGGATATTGTTATCAAAGGCTTTTACAAGTCAGGCAAAAATGGATAATGTAATCAATAATATTGCCGCCGCGTTTTCTGTCATTGCCTATCCGTCTTTTTTTCTGTATTGGCTTGTAAAAATGAGTATCTGGGAAAATTCAGGCGCGATTTTTTTATTTTTGGCAATTGCTTTCCTTAATGATTCAACAGCGTGGCTGGCGGGAAATCTTTTTGGGGAAAACAACAGGGGAATAATCCCCGCAAGTCCCAATAAAAGCATTGCCGGTTTTTCAGGCGGTTTGTTAGTATCAATAATAATTCCCGCCGGAACCGCAATACTGTTTCCGTCTGTGTTTTCCGTATTGGGTAATCCTGTTTTGCTTGTAAAAGCAATTATACTTGGGGTTTTTACCAGTATATTCGCGTCGCTTGGAGACCTCTCGGAATCAGCAATCAAAAGAAGCTGTGATTTTAAAAATTCAGGCAGCTTTTTTCTTGAACGAGGCGGCATCCTTGATTCAATCGATTCTGTCAGCATCGCGGCTCCGGTATTTTACTTTTTATACACTGCCTTTTTCTTCACAGCTTAACTAATGAAAAAACGTATCGCGGTTCTCGGAGCAACAGGCTCTATCGGAAAAAGTTCACTTGATATAATCAGCAGGGAAAGCGAGTTTTTTGAAGCGGTTCTTATAACGGCGCATTCTAAAAAAGACGAACTTGAACAATTAAAAAACAAATGGCCTTCCGCTGTCTGCGTGTTCTCAGGAGAAGAAGGCGGGGAAAAAAAACTTATTGAAGCAATAAAAAATGTTCAGCCTGATATAACCATAAACGGTATATCCGGAGCGGCGGGGCTTGAGTCTTCTCTTGCGACAATTGAAGCAGGTTCCAATCTCGCGCTTGCCAACAAAGAAACAATTGTCATGGCGGGGCAACTTGTCCTTCGTCTCGCAGATGAAAAAAACGTAAAAATAATACCCGTAGATTCCGAACACTCGGCTGTTTTTAAACTGATTGAAGCTCACTCTTCGTTAAAAATTAACGAGCAAAAAATCAACGAAATTATTCTTACGGCGTCGGGCGGGCCTTTCAGAAAGTTAAGCCTTAAAGAAATGGAAAACGTAACGGCGCAGGACGCCCTCGCCCACCCTACCTGGAAAATGGGACCTAAAATAACGATTGATTCAGCTTCCATGGCAAATAAAGGGCTTGAGATTATCGAAGCATGTATGTTATTTAACATGCCTGCGGAAAAAATCAAGGTCGTAGTACATCCGCAAAGTATCGTTCATTCCATGATACGGCTCAGTAACGGCGTAATTTACGCTCAGCTTTCAAAACCTGATATGCGCCACCCAATTCATGACGCCCTTCATTGGCCGGATACGGCGCCGCTAAACCTTGATACATTGGACTTTGATTCTCTCACTCTGGAATTTGAAAAACCCGACACGGAAAAATTCCCGATGTTGAGTCTTGCAAGTGAAGCGGTGAAAAAGGGCGGCCTTTACGCCTGCGCGTATAACGCGGCAAATGAAGAGGCTGTTACAGCTTTTATTAACAAAAAAATAAGGTTTCTTGATATACCAAAAATTACAGGTATTGTTCTGGAAAAAGACTGGGCGCTTAATTACAGCGACAAAGAAACCGTGTTAAAAGCAGACTCTGACGCGCGGCTGGAGTCTGTAAAAATAATCAATAAAATGGCATAATGAAACTATGATATTCATAAAAATTATTCTTGGGCTTTTCGGGCTTGGAATTGTGGTTTTTGTTCACGAATTGGGACATTTTTTGGCAGCTCATCTGGCCAAAATTGATGTAGAAGCTTTTTCAATCGGATGGGGAAATCCGATTTTAAAAAAGAAAATAGGTTCTGTGGAATACCGGCTTGGAATGTTCCCAATCGGCGGATACTGTAAAATGAAGGGCGAAACCGATTACGGTGAATTGTGGGAAAATATGCGTAACGGCAAAAAACCGGAAGACGGCTCATACCTTGCAGCCGGCCCTGCCGCCAGAATTTTTGTTCATTTCGGCGGCCCGTTTTTTAATCTGGTTTTCGCGGTCATTCTGCTCTCTCTTCTTTGGGGTTTTGGATTTGAAATAAATACTCTTTCAAATAAAATTATTCTTGCTTCTGAAATAATTCCGGGTGAAACCTATCCGGCTGATTACGCGGGGCTTAAAACGGGAGATCGCATAATAGAGATCGCTGGTAAACCGATTTCCTATTATCATGAAGTACAGGAAAACATTGCGTTAAACCCCGACAAGGACCTTCCTGTACTGGTTGAACGGAACGGAGAAATACTAAAATTAAATGTTACTCCGTCCCTTGATAAATCTACAGGCGCGGGAAAAATCGGCGTCTACTTCTGGGTAGACCCTGTAATAAAGAGCATAAAAGACGGCAGCCCCGCGCAATTGGCAGGATTAATGCCCGGAGATCGCATAACAGGCGCAAACGGTCAGAAACTGCGCAACTCCATGGATCTGATGAAAATTGTTGAGCAAAATCCTGACAGACTTGTTCTTGAATATGAGAGGGCCGGCGCTGTCGGAGAAGTGCAATTTAATAGTGATGAAATAAGAAACGAAATCGGAATTACATGGGACAGCATCAGTTACCGCACTCCAAATCTTTCGTTACCGTCTGCGGTCGTAAAGGGAGTAAAAGAAAGCTGGAAAACACTGACTGTTTCGATAACAAGCCTTAGGCTTCTTTTTAAGGGTATTGATCTTACAAAGGCGGTTTCAGGGCCTGTGCGCATAACTTACATGATCGGTGAAATGGCAACACAGAGCTTTGAACAGGGGTTCGGGACAAGCGTTCGTTCAATTACGGATTTTCTTGCGCTTATTTCCATAGCCCTCTGCGTTATGAACCTCCTGCCCCTGCCCATTCTTGACGGCGGTATGATTGTTCTTTTCCTTGTGGAATTAATAAGAAGAAAACCTGCTCATCCAAAAGCCATATCGGTTTTTCAGGCTTGCGGCATGGTAATTATTTTTAGCTTAATGGTTTTTGCGATATTCGGAGATATATTGTTTTTTATACGGCAGTAAAAATTTATTCTTTTTGCCGTAAGAAAACAGGGGGTTATGCGATGAAACAGGAAATTGCCTGCCCATGCGGTAATAAATTTTCAATTGATATTGAAGAAGAAATTGATCTGGATTTAAAACCGGAATACCTTGACAATATTTTCAGCGGTTCATTCATGAGCTATAATTGTTCATTTTGCCAAAAAAGGCACAAGCCTGAATTCAGAATTTTGATTATATGGAAATCAAAAAAAATAAAGATGGAAGTGCTGCCAGAACTCGAACGGGGAGAATTTTACCGCAGAAAAAAAGAAAATACGCCTTATGAAACAGTTATTGGTTTTCCGGAAATGGCAGATCGTCTTGCCGTAATAAAAGATAATCTTGAGCCGATTGTAATTGAAACGCTAAAATCTTATCTTCTTGCCAAAGCCGACGAGAATTATCCTGACAAGGAAATTAACGCATGGTATTACGGCACAAGTCCCGAAGGCATCGAATTTCATCTTGACGGGATTAGGGAAGATGAAGTAGCTGTAATGAGAGTACCGCCGGAAATTTATGAAAAAACCATGCAAGAATACAAAAAACACCCTAAAAACGAAACATTTACATCTTTGCGTGTCCGTTCGTATTTATCGGTTCAGAATATTCTGCGTCCGGACTCTTTAAAATGAAAAAATATCTTCCTAAAAAACTGTTCTGTGTTTTTCTTCTGTTTTCTTTTTTTACTGTCCCGTCGTCTACTCTGGATATAACACAAGGACATAGGGGCAAAATTACCGCGCTGGCCAATATCGGAAAAAATATTATAAGCGCAGGAGAAGACGGTTTTATTGTAATATGGAACACAGCTCAAAGAGCCGCTGTTGAACGTTTTCAGCTGACAACAGACAGAATAGAAGCCATTGTTACACATCCGCAGCGTGAAGAAATATGTATAACGGAAACAGACGGTATAGGAAGTTACAAAATCTCCGTATGGAACTATACATTTAAAAAAAAGTTATTTTCTGTTAATTCTGCAGACCCCGTAACTTATATTAATTACTCGGCAGGCGGCAGCTTTATTATAGCAGCGGGTTTTAATGCTTCTTTTCTTGCTTTGTTTAATTCCAAAACAGGGGAGCTTGTCTCAATTCCTGAAATCCCGGCTGGTTCCGTTACATTGGCGGCAACAGGCAGGGGTGAACAAATTATGATGCTGTACCAGTCAGAAAATAAAAATTACTTTAATAATGAATCCTTATTGGAAAATTCACAGTACAAAGGGCAGCTCTTGTACATGGACCTGGAATCAGGCTCTGTTTCAGGCCGTTTCCCTGCGCCTGAAAACCTGCTAAATCCGCTTCTTTTCGGTAACAACCGTTTTCTTGCGGGAATTAACTCAAAAGGACTGCTGCTTGTAAACGCGGTTACAGGTGAAATATTGGACAGCGCTGAAAATATTGAAATGGATGCCCTGTTATACGCTTCAGGTGAGGGTTTTTACTGTCTTAGCCGAAAAAACAACACTTCCATTCTATATCATTATACCGCAGACAGGAACGGGAAACTGGTTATACACCGTCAACTCACCCTGCCTTTTGAAACAGCAATCCATATTAATCAATTAGCGTATAATGAAAATGTAGTCTTTGCTTCCGCACAGAGCAGTCTCATGCTGCTTGACGAACAGAACAGAATAATTCCAATGGCAACGGAAAAACAAACGCGAATAACGGAAATTGCGGCAGGAGAAAGAACCGCCGCTTTATTAACGGAAAACGGCGATTTATTTTTTATACCCCTGGATTATAATCTTTTAAAAAACAATGATACGCTGATAATAAAAAACAGCAGTAACTACACTCGAATAACTACAATACCCTCTCTTTTCCCGAAAGCCGGAGATCAATTCCTTCTTTGGCAGACAGCAAATACGAGATTCACCGCTCAAATTGTAAATTCAAATCATATTATTGATGATTTAAACTTTAATTTTTTATTCGGACGTTATCCGCTACGCACAATATCCGCAGGATACGGTAATATTCTTGTACTTGATTCTGCGGGCAATTTGTCTGTATATAACCTGGAAAAATTACCCGCAAAAGCGGATTTTACTTATACATCACCCGGAACAAATGACGCTGTCTTTATAAATAATCAATACCTTATTTTAAGCCGTAGTACAGTCGGCAATAACAGTCCGTTTCTTTTTATTAATTATAAAACAGGAGAGACTATCCGCGTTCCCTACAATATACAGACCGGAATAACAACATATGCGGGAAATTCGGAAAATATTTACGTTGAATCCATGGTACAGGAAGATAATAAAATAAAAACTGTTATTTTAAGACTTTCTCTTACAAACGCTCCGGTAAGGATATTTGAATATCAGAGAGAGGCAATTTATTTATCAATTGCGGAATCAGACAAAAACCCCGCTATCGCCTGTGATAACGAAGGCGCTTTTATTTTAGGAGAAAAAATTACTAATTTTGAAAGAACGCCGGGGCTGCCTATAAAATTACTTGGATGTGAAAAATTTTTTATCAGCCTTGACAGCGAAGGAAATGTTTCGTGGCATAATAATAAAAACGGAAAGATACTTGCTGTTTTCAGTATTAACTCTGAACAGTGGATGAGAAAAACAAATGATATTAATATATCCGGTAAATTCTCGCGTCAGTAGCAGTTAACTATTAATCATGAGCCGGGTTATTTTTCACCTTTTTAATTGCCATTGTTACTGCTTCTCTGATGCTGTTGGCATAGGATTGTTCCGTCATTGCCTGAGACGCATAAAGAGTTCCCAGCAGTGAAAAACGGTACAACGGTTTTACCGTGTTAAGCGCAATCGCGGCCATATCTACAATACATTCATTGCACTTACACACCTCAATGGTATTATCCTTTAATTGATTTTCAATCTCCTGGATTACCATGATTTCAGCTTCATTCTTTAAAAGATTAAAATCATATTCGTCAATATAAGCCATACTCCCCTCCACTCCTAATATTACATCAAAAAATAATTTTTATCAAGGTTTATTTTTCAGTATTATGCTCCATCGTCATGGATGTAAACTTGGCGAATTTTGCTACCATTTCCAGTTTTACAACTCCTGTAGGCCCGTTTCTCTGTTTCGCGATAATGAGATCTGTCGGTATTATATCAATGGGATGCTTTGGTTTATCATCATCTTTGCTTGTTTTTTTGGGCTGTTCACGATTCAAAAACATCACAAGATCTGCGTCCTGTTCTATTGAACCTGAATCGCGCAGATTTGCCAAAGTAGGCTTTTCCCACTGTGCATCGCGGTTAAGCTGGCAAAGAACCACTACGGGAATGTGTAGTTCACGGGCAAGGCTTTTTAAAGACCTCGAAATATCAGAAAACTGTTCATAACGCGGCAAAAAGTTGCTTTCGTGCCCAATAAGCCCCAAATAATCAATAAATATTATCTGTACCTGCTGCTGCGAACGTACTTTTCTTGCCTGAGCGCGAAGATCCAGAAGCTTCATATTCGGCATATCAATTATGTAAAGAGGAGCTTCATATATTTTGCCGCTAACATTTAAAATTTTATTAAAATCGTCTGTGCTTAAAAATCCGGTTCTTATATTCTGCGCCTGAACCATTGCTTCGCTGCTAATAAGGCGCTGCACAAGAGCAGTTTCAGACATTTCAAGTGAAAAAAACGCAGTGGGTTTTTTTTCATGAAACGCTATATGGGAAGCCATATTCAAGGCAAGGGCAGTCTTGCCGACGGAAGGACGCGCTCCGATTATTATGAATTCATCGCGCTGAAAACCGGATGTCAACTGATCAAGCTTTTCAAAACCGGAAGGAATGCCGGTTATAGGGTTTTTAGACTTCCTTGCTTTTTCAATGAGGTCAACTGCTTCACTTAACACTTCTCCTATTTTTCTTGACGTAAAAATTTGACGCTCATCGCTTAGTTCAAATATTCTCTTCTGTACTTCTTCAAGCACTTCTCTCGCCTCACTGGACTCATCATAGGCACTTATACCGATATTGGAAGCTACTTTTATAAGAGAACGCTTTAATGAATAATCCTTTACCGTTTGTGCATAATATTCTATATTGGCGCTTGAAGGAATTACGGTTGTTAAGCTTGAAACATACGAAGCTCCTCCGGCTTCGTCCAGTTTACCCATCTGTTTCAGTTCTTGAACAACAGTCTGTATATCAGCACGAAGACCTTTGGCATCAAGACTTAAAACAGCCTCATAAATTCTCATGTTCGCGCGGGAATAAAAATCAGCAGGGCGTAAATGAAGCTGAATAGCGGCGGTTACAGCATCCATGTCAGACAGCAGACTGCCAAGCGTTGCCTGTTCCAACTCATCATCATGAGGAGGCGTTTTATCTCTAATTCTTTCGGCCATTCTTGTTCAAAGTTATGACTTAATTCTTTTGTACTGTCTCTGCGGAAGCTTCTTCTGTTTTTCCATCGGCTGGAGCTTCCTGAACCGTTTCTTCTTTTATTTCCTGACGCTCTTTTCTGCTGCGGCGCGGCGCAGGTTTTAACGCCGGCGTTTCGGTTTTTATCTCCTGTCCAATAACAGTAATTGAAATTTCAGCGGATTGATTTTCATAGAGTTTAACTGTCGCCTTGTATTTACCGACATTTTTAAAGCTGCTTCCGGCAATTTCTATACGTTTCCGTTCAATCTGGAAGCCGTTCTTTGAAAGTTCGTCCGCAATGGTCTGGTTTGTAACCGCGCCGTAAAGTTTTCCGTTTGCTCCAGCAGGCATGGTAATTGAAAGTTCAATTTCGCTCAATTTTTCCTTAAGCCCTCTTGCATCAAGACGTTTTTGTTCTTTACGCGCTTCTATTTCCGCTCTTCGTCCTTCAATAAGTTTTATCATCTTCGGCGTATAAGGAAGAGCTATTCCCCTTGGGAAAAGATAATTTCGCGCATAACCTTTTGCTACATCTTTTACGTCGCCTTCTTCGCCAAGAGTCGCAAGCTCCTTGTTCAAAATAACTTTCATACCAAGCTCCCCGGAACCTGCGCACGCAGACTCCACAATACTCCGAAAAGTTTTACGGAGTATCTGAAATTAAATTCAGCCGCCAAAAAGCAGCTGTTTTAAGAACCTGTTACCGCAAACGCAATACGGTTCTTACGGCTTCGGAGTAGAAGCCTTAAAAGCTTTCCGCTTGTTGTTTTATTCAGCTACATAAGGCAGCAGCGCAATGCTCCTTGCCTGTTTAATAGCAAGAGCCAATGCCCGCTGATGTTTCGCACAAGTGCCTGTAATACGGCGCGGGAGAATTTTTCCCCTTTCCGTAATAAATCTACGCAGTGTATCTGATTCTTTATAATCAATTTTCATTTTTTGAGCGCAAAATTTACATACTTTTTTCTTGAAAAAAACTTTTGCGCCCTTTCCTCCGCGGCCTGAACGATCATCGCCGTCCCTGTCGTCCATGTGCATATCCATTCCCTTGTCATGGCGGGATGAATGATCATTATCAAAATATTTTTCATCTGACATAATAAACTCCTTTAATTTTAAAACGGAATATCGTCCGTAAAACCGTCGTCTTTCGGCGGATTGTAAGATTCAGACGAATCTTCTGAATAACCGGAATTTCCTCCTGGCTTTCCGCCTGAATTATAACCGGATGATAAATTATTGTTCTGTCTTTCTCCTGAAGACGGTCCGCCGCCCAAAAGCTGTAAATAATTGGTTACAATTTCTACTTTTGATCTGTTCTGTCCGTCCTGCTGCCATCTGTCCTGACGAAGTTCTCCGTCAACTCCTACCATTTTACCTTTAACAAGATACGGATGAAGGGATTCACCCTGCCTTCCCCATACAACGATATCAAAAAAATTCGCTTCGTCTTCCCATTGATCTCCGTTTTTCTTCCGCCTGTTAACGGCAATAGAAAACTTGCAGACTGCCTGACCGCCGGATGTGTATTTTAACTCAGCGTCTCTTGTAAGCCGCCCGATTAATGATACATGGTTTAAATCTGCCATAACCCGCTCCTACTCATCAATCCGTACAAAGAGATATTTGAGCAGATTGGCGTTAAGTTTAAGAATTCGGTCAAGAACCGCAATTTTGGCAGGATCAGACTTTATTACAAAAAGGACATATCTTCCTTTTTTTCTTTTTTTGATTTCATAGGCAAGATCGCGTTCTCCGATTTCATCGGTTTTTTCAATCTCGACTCCGTTGGCGGCAAGATCGGCAATTAA
>JAITFK010000161.1 GCA_031281555.1 Treponema sp.
TTGGAAGACCTTGCAAATCAATTCGCCACCAAGGGCAAGGGCGATGACACCAGTATTGCGGGCTTCATTAACATGGAAGCCTTGAAACAGGCTGTTCCGATCTGGAAAAAACAGATTGCTGAAGAAGAAACTCAACCCGGAACAGAAACCAAACCTGAAAACAAGGAGTCATATAATGAACGCTAATTTGCTTGCTATCGTAAACCGTATCGTCGCCGAACAGGGCGAGGGCATTCTTGCCGACGCGAAACGTTTATTCCCTTTCTTCAGCGATTACGCGAAGAACGAGCATAAAGAAGAGCGTACTGCCTTTGGGCGCTGTATTGAAATCGGCGCTTATCAGGCGCTCAGGAACACCCGCAGTATAGACGAACGCAGGCGCGTAAAAGCAGGGCTGACGGATCAGTTACATTCCAAAACCGGCATTGACAGACAGCATTGCGTTGACGCGCTTGATATGCTTGAGGCGGTATTGTTCAAACCGGTACAGCAAGCCTCTCCGCCGCCGCCATCGCAGACAAACGCGCCTGTTACGCAGATCAGAGCGCAAACTGAAAAAGCCAAATCAATCAGCGTAAAGACAATCATCTTTGGGATTGCCGGCGCGCTGGGCGCGGGATTAGGGGAATTAGTGTCATACTTTTCAAATTTTCAATTTGATGGATCATCATCTTTTGGGCGAATTCTAAATATTGCAATTTGGGCAGCATTCCTTGGTCTCGGTATTTCTATCGGATTACTGATAGCGCAGGGCATCTATCTAAAAAAGAAGCCCGTGCTACAGTCGCTTATTGTAACAGCAATCATCGGTGTTTTGATAGGAGCCATTGCGGGCGGCGTAGCTCAAGCAGTATTTAATTTTACTCAGCAAATATCCGCAACGGTTATGTTTATAAGCAGAATAGTCTGCTGGGGAATCATGGGCTGCGGAGTAGGTTGGGGCGTTTCAATATTTGTACCTAACTTCCCCAAAAATCGTGCGCTAGCGGCAGGTTTTTTAGGCGGACTTATTGGCGGAACCGTATATAGTTTAATTGGAGTTGATAACGCTGTAGGTTCTTTTATAGGAGTTATGGCACTTGGTTTCTTTATCGGGTTGACAATTTCCTATATAGAGGAAGCCCTTCGTGAAGCGTGGCTTACAGTTATTTGGGGCAAGAATGAGACAAAGACCATAACATTGGGGCAAAAGCCCATTATTTTCGGCTCATCCCGCGAAGCCGACATATACCTTGCCAATGAAGCGCCCGTGAAAGCCACCGTACAGATTGAAAACTCAAAAGTAGTTATGTATGACAAAACCGCCAACCAGCGGCGCGAACTGCAAAACGGCAATCAGGTGAATTTGGGCAGGGTTAGTTTTGTAGTAAACACAAAGAAACAGTAAAAGGAATCGTGTCATGAACACAAATCTGTTAAATATCGTAAACCGGATTGTCGCCGAACAGGGCGAGGGCATACTTGCCGACGCAAAGCGTTTGTTTCCTTATTTCAGTAATTACGCGAAAAATGAGCATAAAGAAGAGCGTGTCGCATTTGGACGCTGTATAGAAATGGGCGCTTATCAGGAATTAAAGAGGACCCGCACCCCCGATGAACGACAGCGCATAAAAGCGACTTTGGCAACCCAGATGAACGCCAATACCGGCATTGCCAGACCACGTTGCGTGGACGCGCTTGATTTACTTGAAGCTGTAATATTCAAACCGCAACAACCGCAGTATCCGCCGCAACAGGCATACCCGCAACAGCCGCAGTATCCGCCACAGCAGGCATACCCTTATCAGCCGCAGGCAAATATGCCGTTAAACGTAAATGTCAATACGTCAGTTTATCCGCAGGTTAGTGTACAGAAAAATTCATCTCTTGGACCCGCCGCTTTGGTCTGCGGTATCCTGGGGCTTTGCGGCGGGGCTATACCGGTAGTTCAATATTTTACATTTATTCTGTCGATATTGGCGATTGCTTTTGGTTCGAGCGCAAAGAAAAAAGCAAAACAAACAGGACAGCCTACAGGAATGGCGACTGGCGGTATGGTTTTAGGTATTATAGCCGTAATTCTGACAATAATAATGGTTGTTTTGACCGGCGCGTTTTATTACCAGCTTTTTTCAGACTCCATGGACTTATAAAAGAGAATTATTTGAAAGGGAGATTCATCCATGAACGCGAATCTGCTTGCTGTTGTAAAACGAATTGTCGCCGAAAAAGGCGAAGGCATACTTTCAAATCCGCGACTTGTCTCCGCTTTTTTCGCGGACCTGGCAAAGGACGAGCCTAAACCACAAAAAAACGCCTTTATTAAATGCCTTGAACAAGGATTTGCGCAAACTATAAAAAACGTACCGGAACAGGATCGCGCTCTTTGCATACAGCGGCTTTCGCAAAGGCTTAACGAGGAAGAAGGACTTGATCCGAGGCTGTGCGGGGAAGCTCTTGAATTGCTGGCGGCGGTGTTGTTCGGAGAGGAACAAAAGAAAGAAAAAAATGTCTGCAAAAACTGCGGGAAGGAATTACAGGAAGGGTGGAAAACCTGTCCGTATTGTACAACAGTTGTGGCAGAAACAGCAAAGACAAGTCAGGTAATCAGTTCCGCAATTTCTTCGGGATCAGGCAGTTGGGGGTACGGCATTGGGCAGATCAAACCGGTAACGCCCAGAGTGGACGATGATGACGATGATGTTGTTGATACAGAAACGGTAAAGCCGGAAACCGCAAAATTAACAGGAGGACAAATATTTGTTGTTATTCTTGTTTCTATTCCTGGCGGTATTCTAAGTTATTTTGCTCTTTATGCGCTTTTTTATTTAGGTATTTTTTCAGGTCTTTTACTAGATGTTGTAAATTATTTCTTTCCGTCAGTTATTGAGATAATTGACGCGGTAGTGAAAGTTATAGTTCAAATAGGTAGTGCAATACTCGCTTTCTTTTTAATTTTTGCTTATTGGGGATTAACTTCCGAACAATTTGAAAAAATAAACGCCAAAAAGAAGCAATATCCATGAACACTTTCACGCTTAAAGGAGTTACCGTATGAACGATAATTTACTTGCTATCGTAAACCGTATAATCGCTGAACAGGGCGAGGACATACTAGCCGACGCCAAGCGTTTATTTCCGTTTTTTGCCGATTACGCGAAGAATGAGTATAAAGAGGATCGAATTGCATTTGGGCGCTGTATAGAATCCGGCGCTTATCATGAATTAAAGAAAACCACTACCGCGGATGAACGCCAGCGCGTAAAAGCAATGCTGGCGGGTCAGATAAACGCCAAAACCGGTGTTGACAGACCGCGTTGCGCCGACGCGCTTGATTTGCTTGAGGCGGTGATATTTAAGCCTGAACAGCAAAATACCCCGCCACAGCAACCGGTACAGCCGTCCTCGCCTTCCGGTGATACGGAAGATCCGGAAAAAGTGAAATTAACAGTAGTCCAAAAAATTATTGTTCTTCTTGTTGTTGTCGCATTTAGTATTCTTACCTTTGATTCAAACTTATTTGGAATTGAAAATGTATTTATAAACAAATCAATAAACATATTGTCCAGTTTAGTTTGGGGATGGATGGTTTTCGGTGGTTTTAAAGAATATAACAAATCCAAAATAACAGGCAAAAAATTTTCTGTTTTATTTGATGGGGATTATACAGTCGGTCAAAATATTATCATGATATTTTTAATGCTAATTGCCGGGGCATTAATTGTCCTGCCCCATTTTATTATGGAAGATGCCAGTCTTAAAATCAGACTTGTTATTAATGGTATTACATTTATTGTAATGAGCGTAATTTATGGTAAAATTTCGGATTATTTCACACACAAATAAAAACATGAGTCCCGAAAAACAGGAATCATGATCGCCTTAATCAGAAAAGGAGTTCCCGTATGAACGCTAATCTGTTTGCTATAATAAAACAAATCGTCGCCGAACAGGGCGAGAGCATACTTTCAGAACCGCGTCGCGTTTCCGCATTTTTCGCGGACTTGGCAAAGGACGAGCCTAAACCGCAGAAAAACGCCTTTATTAAATGCCTTGAACAGGGATTTGCGCAAACTTTAAAAAACGCGCCGGAGCAGGATCGCGCCCTTTGCAAACAGCGGCTTTCGCAAAGGCTGAACGCCGAGGAAGGGCTTGATCCGAGGCTGTGCGGGGAAGCTATTGAATTGCTGACGGCGGTTTTATTCGGAGAAGAACAAAAGAAGAAAGAACATATTTGCAAAAACTGCGGGAAGGAATTACAGGAAGGGTGGAAAACATGTCCGTATTGTACAACAGTTGTGGCGGAAACGGCAAATACAAGCCAGGTAATCAGTTCCGCAATTTCTTCGAGATCAGGCAGTCGAGGGTACGGCGTTGAGCAGATAAATTCTGCGACACCCACATCTTCCAATAAAATTGTTGACATAACACGCAGATGTTTCGGTTGCCGTTATAAAACCATAGATCG
>JAITFK010000196.1 GCA_031281555.1 Treponema sp.
TTTATATCGTTAGCTGCATTATTTCAGGGAGTTTTAAACAGTTTTCATATTTTTACTCCGTCGGGTTTTGCGCCTATTTTATTGAACATTGTTACTATCCTCTGCGCTTACGGTCTTAGTCCCTACACTCAAAACCCCGCAAGAGCAATGGCTGTTGGAATTCTTACAGGCGGATTTTTAAGCGCAGGTATCCAACTGCCGTTTGTTATTAAGCAGGGACAGAGAGTTTTTTTTACCGGATTGAAACGAGCCATGCTCAATTCGGGGACACGCAAAGTACTGCGATTGATCAGCCCCACCATAATCGGAATGGCCGCATACCAGCTAAACGACTTATTTTCTACTGCTCTTGCGCGCAGAGCCGGCGTGGGTATAGTATCAAGCCTTCAATACTCACTGCGGCTTCAGGAACTGATACTCGGCGTATTTGCTGTTTCTATCGGAACGGTACTTCTTCCAGACCTTGCGGAATATTCAAAATCTTTACAATGGGATATTTATAACAAACGGTTAATCTCAGCCATGAACATAATCGCTCTTATCACAATCCCCATAACTTTTTTTTCACTTGTTGAAGGACAGAGTTTAATTCGCCTTCTTTTTCAGACCCGTAATTTTGACGAAACATCAGTCAGTCTTACTCTCTCTGCCTTCACTTTTCACATGCCCGGTTTATTTTTTATCGCTTTAAACCGTGTTTTGGCCCCGGCGTTTTATGCCCAAAGTGATACCAAATCGCCTACTTTGGCGGGAATAATATCGTTCGTATTTAATATTCTATTTGCTTTAATTCTGGTTGGTCCGTTTCGCGGTGCGGGAATTGCTCTTGCTTTGTCTCTTGCAAGCGCGATAAATACGGTTTTACTCCTTGTATTCCTAAGAAAGAAACCAAACATAAACATCCTGCCGGTATTCTCTGTCCTGCTTTACATTCTGAAACTGACAATTCTTTCTGTGTTAGCTGCAATTCCGGTATATTTTTTGTCTCCTGTTTTACTGGCGTTCTTCTCAAACAGGGGACGGATTGTCTCTTACGGTTTACCTTTAATGATTAACGCAATAGTCTATATTTTGCTCGGACTTGCCATGCTCGCTGTTGTAAGGGATAAAAACCTTATCGCCTTTACAAAAATGTTTACCAACAGGAATAAAAATGGGAACGGAGCATAAAAAATACAAAAACCTTCCCGTTGTTGTCCTTGCGGGACGCCCAAATGTAGGTAAATCTACTCTTTTTAACCGCCTCCTTCATAAACGCAAGGCCATTACAGACCCGACGCCGGGCGTTACCCGCGACCCCATAGAAGCGGATTGTTTTTTAGGCGATAAACCTTTCAGGCTTGTCGATACAGGCGGCTTCAAACTGGCTGACGATGGTACGGGTACTTTTTCGTCTTTGGACAAATTGGTAGTTGAAAAAACGTTAGCAGCAATAAAGAAAGCTGATCTTATCGTTCTGCTGCTTGAAGCAGGCGAGATAACAAGCGAAGATGAGGAATTTATAAATTTCCTACGCCCGTATCGCAGTAAACTTATAACGGCGGTAAACAAAACAGAAGGCGGCAGACATCAGGCTGACGCATGGAACGTTCTCACCTTCGGTTTTGAAAAAGTTTTAATGATTTCCGCAGAGCACGGCGACAATATCGGCGAACTTGAACAGGAAATTATCAAGAGGCTTGATTTTTCCAATGTTGAAGAAACGGGTGAAGAACAAAATTCGATCATCCGTATCGCCCTGCTTGGAAAACCCAACACAGGCAAATCTACTTTGTCAAACAGGCTTACTTCAACTAACGCTTCTATTGTAAGCGAAATCCCGGGCACAACAAGAGACAC
This sequence comes from Treponema sp., assembly GCA_031281555.1. Classification (GTDB taxonomy): domain Bacteria; phylum Spirochaetota; class Spirochaetia; order Treponematales; family Breznakiellaceae; genus WQXQ01. The sequence goes on from JAITFK010000196.1 coordinate 1,840, forward strand.
TGTTGAAGGCAGCTTTAAATGGAAATCAAGAAGCTTTGTTATTCTGGACACCGCGGGAATTAGGCGGAAATCTAAAGTTACGGAAAATATCGAATACTATTCTGTTAACCGCGCCATAAAAACAATTGATGAAGCTGACATTGTTATTTTAATGATAGACGCAGAGGAAGGACTCTCCGAGCAGGATAAAAAAATAGCCGCTTTGGCGCATGATAAGGGAAGAGGTATAATCATGGCATTGAATAAATGGGACATTATGCCTCAGCAAAAAAATACTTTTAAAACCGTGTCGGACAGGATTCATTTTCTTTTCGGGCAAATGGAATACGCTCCCATTATTCCTGTCAGCGCAAAAGACGGAACAGGCGTCGATAATTTATTAAGTACGATAATTAAAATGCACAAACAACTTAATCTTAAAATAGGAACCGCACAGCTTAATCAGGCGCTCGAAAAGTGGCTTGCAGAACACCCGCCTCCATCAGGACCGCAGACGCGTTTTAAAATAAAATATGCGGTACAGAAATCCGCCAACCCCGTAAAATTCATCTTTTTTACATCACGTTCAAGAGCAGTAAACCAAGCGTATATTTCTTATTTGCGTAATAAAATTCGCAGTGAATTGGGGTTTTCTTTAATTCCCGTACTTATTGAAAAAAAAGATTCTTCCGGAAAGGAAAAGAAATCTTAAGCTGCTCTGCAGCGCTGATTGACACTTCCTGCTTTACAGGACAATATTAAATATGACCCTTGCAAATAAACTTACTTTTTTGCGTGTAATTCTTACTCCTGTATTTTTTATTATCTATTTTTTACCAGTATGGTTCAGACATGGTCAGGCATGGACTATACCTTTCCTTTGGCTTGTTTTTATTTTATCTGAAATAACCGATCTGTTTGACGGACTTGCAGCCCGCAAGCTCAATCAAACTTCCGATTTCGGAAAACTTTTTGATCCTTTCGCCGATACCTTAATGCAAATAACATGTTTCCTGTGTTTTGTGATAGACGGTATTTTCCCGGCTATTCTGTTTTTAATTGTCATTTACCGTGAATTAGGAGTTCTTTTCGTCCGTAATTTGATGTTAAGAAAGGGTATTTCTCTCGGCGCCCGCATAGGCGGAAAAATAAAAACTGTCGCGTATATCATCGCAGGGGGCGCTGCTCTTCTGACTGTAAGTATCCAAAGACTTGAAATACATGATTTTCTTTTCCCGCATTTTAAAACCGGCGCTCTTGTTATCTTTATAATTTCGGTTGTTATTTCTATTATTTCCTTTATTGATTACTTAATTGTATTCCTTAAAGCGGAAAATACCGCATAATAATCACGGGTTTATTAAATGAACATAAACGAATTAATAAAAAGAATTGATTCTGATAGCTCAACAAAAATGTTTAAGGAGCTTTACGGAGATAATGAAGTTAATAACGCAAGACAGCGTTATAAAAAACTGATAACAGAAATAAGGACCAATGAACATTTTTCCGAAACGGAAAAATTGCATGTTTTCAGTGCGCCGGGAAGAACTGAGCTTGCCGGTAACCACACCGATCATAATCACGGTAAAGTGCTGGCAGCTTCTATTCAACTGGACAATGCTGCTATTGTACAAAAAAGAGACGATAACATTGTTTTCTTCCGCTCAACAGGTTTCCCTGACGTAACGGTTAAATTAACAGATAAAAACGGCAATCCGGATTTACAACCGAAACCGGAAGAAGAAGGAACAACAGAAGCCTTGGTCAGGGGTATTGCCGCTGAATTTAAAAAAAGAGGCTGCCACATAAACGGATTTTCAGCTAACGCAGATTCAACCGTGCTTCCCGGTTCGGGGTTATCATCATCAGCGGCGCTTGAAACGCTTTTAGGGCGAATTTTCGACTCCCTATACGGCGAAGGAAAGCGCAGTTCTCTTGAGATTGCCCAAATCGGACAGATCGCGGAAAATAAGTATTTTGGGAAACCATGCGGGTTAATGGATCAGGCAGCGTGCGCTTCAGGCGGCGCTGTCTCTATTAATTTCGCAAATACCGCTTGCCCGGAAATTAAGCAGATCAATTTTAATCCTGCCGCCGCCGGTTTTTCCCTCTGCGTAGTAAACACCGGCGGCAGTCACGCTGATTTAACGGCGGATTACGCTTCAATTCCTGCGGAAATGAAAAAAGTCGCTGCTTTTTTCGGTAAAACGGTGTTAGGTGAATTGGAAAAGTACGTTGTTCTGTCCCGCGCCGCAGATGTACGAAAAGAATTCGGAGACAGGGCTTTACTGCGTTCTTTGCACTTTTTTGATGAAAATGCACGTGTAGATGCAATGACAGCTTCTCTGACAGAAATGGAAACAGCAGTCACAAACACTGCAAAACAGCTGGCTTTATTTAATTATCTGGAATTGGTAAATGAATCAGGTGATTCATCCTGGCAGCTTCTGCAGAATGTATATTCACCGAATAGTCCCACAACTCAAAGCATCAGTGTTGCATTGGTTTTAACAAAAGATTTTTTCAGGAAGCAAAAGTTACAAGGCGCTTGCAGAGTCCACGGCGGCGGTTTTGCAGGAACCATTCAAGTTTATTTCCCTTTGGACGCAATGAATGCATACCGCACGTACATAGAAGCGGTATTCGGCGCAGGTTCGGTAACTGTATTGCGAATAAGGCCTGTCGGTGCGGTTGAGTTGGAATTTTAGAAAGCGTTAACAATGTTGCATTGTTGAATATGTTCGAAATTAATTGGTATAATAAGCGAAAGTTACGCCGCTGTATGCGGTGCTTTTATTTAGCCAAGATGGCTCAGTTGGCAGAGCGGCACACTCGTAATGTGCAGGTCCCGGGTTCGATTCCCGGTCTTGGCTGTTAATTCTTCGTACAAATAAGACTAAAAAACGGCATTTTCTATACTTCATCTTTTTAACACTTCATAGTAAAATAATAAAATGAAGACACGTAATAAAACAAATAATATTTAGTCTTCAAAATTTTTTAGGAGGAAGTATATGAAAAAAACCGGAGTTATAGCGCTTACTATTCTGCTTTGCGCATTAATGGTTTTTACAGGTTGCAGCAAAAAAGATAAAGCATCAGGCAATAAATACCATATTGGTATTGTAACAGGCACAGTCTCACAGTCAGAAGACGATCTACGCGGCGCCGAGGAGCTTATCAGACGTTACGGTTCAGTCGCAAATAACGGGATTATTCAGCATGTGACATATCCTGACAACTTCATGGATCAGCAGGAAGTAGTTATCTCACAGATAACCTCTCTCGCTTCTGATCCGCTTATGAAGGCTATTATCGTAAATCAGGCAATTCCGGGAACTGCCGAAGCATTTACAAGAATTAAAGAATCACGCTCTGATATTCTGCTCTTTGCGGGCGAACCTCACGAGGACCCGCTTGTAATCCAGCAGCCTGCAACTTTGGCGATAAGCTGCGATTTTATCAGCCGCGGTTACACTATTCCCTGGGCGGCAAAACAATTGGGCGCCGATACTTTTGTTCATATCAGTTTCCCGCGCCACATGAGCTATGAAACACTTGGTCTTCGCAGGCAGATATTTGAAGCAGCCTGTAATGATCTGGGAATCAAATTTATATTTGTAACAGCTCCCGATCCCACATCCGATGTAGGCGTTGCCGGCGCACAGCAGTATATATTGGAACAAACTCCGCAATGGATTAACCAATACGGCAAGAACGCTGTTTTTTTCTGCACTAATGATGCGCATACCGAGCCGCTTTTAAAACAACTCTTTGCTTATGGCGGATTGTTTGTTGAAGCGGATCTTCCCAGCCCTTTGATGGGTTATCCCGGCGCTCTTGGAATCGATCTTTCGGCAGAAGCGGGTGACTTCACGCAGATCCTAAAAAAAGTTGAAGCGGCTGTCATAGATAAAGGCGGCTCCGGCAAATTCGGAACATGGGCTTTTTCTTACGGTTTTGTCGCTTCAGCAGGTCTTGGCGAATTCGCCAAACGGATTCTGGACGGTAATGCAAAAGCCGACAGTTTAAGCGATCTGTACAATGCTTTAGGTGAATTTACACCCGGCGCAAAATGGAACGGCGGATTTTATATTGACGCAAATACCGGCATACGCGCCCGTAACCAGATTCTTATTTATATGGATACATACATAATGGGCAGGGGTTTCCTTCCCACAACCTCGCAGCAAGTACCGGATAAATATTATCAGATTAAATTTACCGGTAATTAAGCAGCATGACTGACAACCTGCTGCGCCTGGAAAATATAAACAAGGATTTCCATGGCACAACCGTTCTTTCCGGCGTTAATTTTTCACTGAACAAAGGTGAAATTTTAGGACTTGTCGGAGAGAACGGCGCAGGTAAAACAACGCTGATGCGCATCCTGTTCGGAATGCCCGATATTATTGAGACCGGCGGCTACAGCGGTAATATTTATATAAACAATATTCCCGTAACATTTAATTCGCCTTTCGAAGCGCTGGATGCCGGTATCGGCATGGTACATCAGGAATTTTCGCTCATCCCCGGTTTTGCAGCTTATGAAAATATTATGCTTAACCGCGAGGACACTTCCTACAATCCTTCGGTGGAACTTTTCGGATACAGGCTTGCGACACTCCGGCGCGGAAAAATGCGCGAACGCTCACAAAAGACAATCGCCAAGTTAGGCGTCAATATCGGCGCAGATACGGTTGTAAGCGAAATGCCTGTCGCTCATAAACAATTTACTGAAATTGCCCGCGAGATAAGCCGCGAACAGGTAAAGCTTCTTGTTCTCGACGAACCTACGGCAGTCCTTACCGAAAGCGAAGCGCAAATACTTCTGGCATCCCTTAAGCGGCTTACTGATGACGGCATAGCAATTATTTTTATTTCCCACCGCCTGCATGAAATAACGCAAATATGCGATCGTATTATGGTACTGCGGGACGGGAAGATGATCTGCAATACGGAAAATAAAAATGTTTCGGTTCATGATATTACAGAATGGATGGTAGGCCGCAATACCCCGCCGGTATCTGACGAGAATTCCCGTCATGGCTTCGGCGGCGAAAACGCGGCGTTAAAAATAGAAAATTTATGGGTGGATATGCCAGGTGAGACAGTACGCGATGTATCGTTCACTGTCCAACAGGGAGAAATCTTCGGTATCGGCGGGCTTGCAGGTCAGGGAAAACTCGGTATCCCTAACGGGATAATGGGGCTGTTTGCGGCAGGCGGAAATGTCGAGGTTCACGGTAAAGCGCTTGCGCTTGGAGACCCGCGTACGGTTCTTGACAGTAATATCGCATTTGTTTCAGAAGACCGCCGGGGGATCGGACTGCTGCTTGACGAAAGTCTTGAATGGAACATCGCCTTTGCCGTTATGCAGATAAAAGGAAAATGCCTGAAAAGACTTTTGGGCGGGTTAATCAATCTGCGAGATGAAAACGCCATGCGTCATCTTGCGCAGGAATATATTGAAAAGCTGGAAATAAAATGCACCGGCTCAAAACAACGGGCAAAAGAGCTTTCAGGCGGTAATCAGCAAAAAATATGCCTGTCACGCGCATTCGCTCTTGAGCCGCAGCTTCTCTTTGTTTCAGAACCGACGCGGGGTATTGACGTAGGCGCGAAAAAAATTGTATTAGACACCTTGCGCCATTATAACCGTGAAAAGGGAACCACTATCGTGATGATATCAAGCGAACTTGAAGAACTCCGTTCCATCTGTAACCGTATCGCTATTGTAAACGAAGGTAAGATAGCAGGCATTCTTCCCGCATCTTCCTTATCTGCGGATTTCGGCCTTTTAATGGCGGGAGAAAGTTTAACATCATGAAACAGAAAATTAAAGCGTTTATTTATGATTTTGGCTGGCCCAGACTTATTATTTTTTTCTTTGTAATAGCTCTATTTATGCTTGCGCCGTTTGTAGGCGTTAACATCGACAGTTCGCTAAAAGATGTTTTTGTCCGCTTTGGTCAGAACGGTGTTATGGTGCTTGCTATGGTTCCTATGATGCAATCCGGTTCCGGACTGAACTTCGGCCTTCCTGTCGGTATAGTGGCAGGTTTATTGGGCGCGGCTTTATCCATGCAGCTTCATTTTACAGGAGCGTTTGGTTTTATAATGGCGATACTTCTCAGCCTGCCCTTTGCGCTGTTCTTCGGCTGGCTCTACGGGCTCCTGTTAAATAAAGTAAAAGGTGAGGAAATGACTATCGCGATGTACATAGGATTTTCCATCGTTACTTTTATGTCAATAATGTGGCTTATACTGCCTTTTTCCAACGCGACAATGATCTGGGGTTATGCCGGCAAAGGACTTAGAACTACTATAACTCTTGACGGTTACTGGTCCCGTATTTTAAATAATTTCCTTGTAATAAAAACAGGCAGATTTTTTGAATTCCCCACCGGCTCGATTTTGTTTTTCATCGTAATGGCGATGATTATGAAATTTTTTATGTTAAGCAGAACAGGAACCGCACTTACCGCTGTAGGCTCAAATCCTGATTTTGCCCGTTCCAGCGGAGTTTCAATAAACAGATGCAGAGTTATCGGGGTAATTATATCGTCAATTTACGGAGCGATAGGTATTTTGTGTTATCAACAGAGTTTCGGCTTTATTCAACTTTACAACGCTCCGCTGTATATGGCCTTCCCCGCCGTAGCCGCCATTCTTCTCGGAGGCGCATCGGTAAACAAAGCAAGTATTTTAAATGTAGTTATAGGTACTTTTCTTTTTCAAAGCATCCTTACAATGACGCCTTCCGTAATTAACAACATCCTTCGCACTGATATGTCAGAAGTAATAAGGATTTTAATTTCAAACGGCATGATAATTTACGCTCTTACACGGAAAACAAAGGCCGCAGCATGAAAATAAAAAATTATTTAACAGGAAAAAATATTGCAGATAACGCCGTTGTTATGATCTTTTTGGTAATTACCATTGCGGCAATTCCTGTTTCCGCCCTGCCTTTAAAATCAATTGTTCAGGAAATACTCACACGTATCGGACGTAACTGCTTTCTTGTGTTCAGCCTTCTTCTGCCTATTATGGCCGGAATGGGAATAAATTTCGGCATGGTGTTAGGTGCAATGGCAGGCCAAATCGGACTTATTTTCACCGTTGACTGGAACATAACGGGCGTTCCCGGCCTTGTCTTCGCAAGCCTAATAGCAGTTCCTGTCGCAGCGATACTCGGCTGGGCGGCGGGACAGATACTGAACCGGGCCAGGGGCCGCGAAATGGTTACAGGTTATGTACTTGGCTTTTTTATGGATGGATTTTATCAGCTTGTAGTCCTTTACATGATGAGCCTTACTACAGTCTGGTCCGGAAAAGGAATGTGGGCGGCGATTATACCAATTCATTCGCCGGCTATTACGCTTAGCCGCGGTTATGGTATCCGCAACACGTTAAAACTTGATACGGTTCGTCAGGCTCTTGATCGTTTTATCCCTTTAAATATCGGCGGTATAAATATTCCGCTTATGAATTATATAGTTATAGGACTCCTGTGTTTGTTTATCATCTGGTTTAAAAGAACAAAACTCGGACAGGATATGAGAGCGGTCGGACAGAACCAGGCAGTCGCCCACGCCGCCGGTATTCCCGTTGACCGCACACGCATCCTCGCTATTGTTATTTCTACAATACTCGCAAGCCTGGGTCAGATCATCTTCCTTCAAAATATGGGAAATATGGCGACTTACAATGCTCACAGACAAACAGGATTTTTTGCCGCAGCCGCCATCCTTGTCGGGGGCGCTTCTGTTTCACGCGCAAGCATTCCCAATGTCTTTATCGGAACCATTCTGCTTCATTTAATGTACATTGTTGTCCCGCGCGCCGGTAACAGACTTTTCGGTGACGCGCAAATAGGCGAATATTTCCGGGACGCGTTCAGTTACGCGATTATCGCACTGGCTCTTGTTTTACACGCATGGAGAAAAAAAGCTAACGCTGAAGCCGACCGGATTAACTTACGAGGATCATTGGATCAAAAATGATAAAAATAGATATGGAAAAACGGAGCCTCTTTATCAGGCTTACGCTTGTTTTAATATGGATAATAACCGGCTTTCTTATTTTTATTACATGTCGCGGTCACACGCTTCTTGTAGATAATAAAAATGTTGAAGATGTTAATTTACAGGCGCCTGATCTGATCACTGTAACAGTTGATAAAAGTAAAACGCTTGAATTTTTCAAAGGCGATCGCGATCGTTTTGAAGTAAGCGGCGGAAACCATAAGATATACATCGAATTCTCGGACGGAAGGCCGCCGTTCGAAGCCAAGTTTAAACTGCCCTTAAAACCTGACATATTTATCTTATCTGTTCCAAAAATGATAAACGGGATTGAACCATGGATCGAAGAATTCTATATTCAACCTGAATCAAGAAATACGGAAGAAAATGACAGTTCGACAAATTCAGATAATGAAACCGCCGCTGACCCTGAATACGATATGTAGACAAGAAAATTAATATGCCAGATTGCTAAGTTATATTGGCTCGAATCATTATAAAGATATAAGGCAATGGAACACAGGAAACCTCCATGCCTATCAAAATAATTTCAGAATTGTATATTCAGCAATTAAAGACAATTTTAAAAATAATATAGAAACCACTTTTAATGAAGAACAGCCGTAATGCATCGTTATTTCATTTTGCTTTTGTATCAAATAACCCTACCGTATTAAAGATTGCAAGTAATATAATCGAAAAAAAGGAAAAAATGAAAACTACAAAAATTGAATGGACAGATAAAACGTGGAATTCGATAACAAGCTGTTCAAAGCGTCCAATAAGATGCACTAATTACTACGCAGAAATTATGTCCAGCCGTCTTTGCGTAATGGGTCGGGAAAAATATAAAAACGGTTTTAATCTGACATTACATGAAGAGGTCTTGAATGAACCTCTTGAATGGAAAAATCCACATACTATTTTTGTATGCTCAATGAGCGACCTTTTTCATGAAGAAGTAAGTTTTTGCTTTATCGACAAAGTACTTGAAACTATTGAGGCAACTCCCCAACATCTATATCAATTATTAACCAAGCGTGATAAATGTATAGCAAAATACTTTGCAAACTGTAAAGTCCCGAATAATGCCTGGCTTGGCGTTACTGTAGAAGTAAAGACCGCCAAGGATAGATTCACTTAGGGACATTCCAGCGACAATCCGCTTTCTTTCCTGTGAACCGCTACTTGAAGATTTAGGGGAAATTGATCTTTCAAATATCAACTGGGTAATTGTAGGCGGCGAAAGCGGAAAAAGAGAGCCCGTCCAATGAAAGAAAATTGGGTACTTTCTAAAGAAGAGCAGGCGGTTTCCAGCGGCTCGGCATTTTTCTTTAAGCAATAGGGCGCTTGGGATGCCGATGGCGTTAAACGGAGCAAGTATGCCAATGGAAAATTGTTGAAGGGAAAGATAAAGCAGATGCTGCCGACTTGAGGTGTATTAATTTTGTGATTATATATATGGGAAAATGTCGAGAGAGTTCATAAATATGGGATACCATTTACAGGCTACATAAAATATCTGAAATCATACAATTTATCATATAATGCTTCATTTTGTTTTGACATTCTTGATAAAACTTTGGCAAAATCCAAAGTAACTGGTAAATGTTTATAAAGACTATCGCCACTATTCCAGTTCATTTTTGTCAACATCATAATTTCTTTCGTAAGAACATCACCTGTAGCTTTTCCATAAAACCGTTTTATTTTTAAAGGCATGGGTATCCCTCTGCTACCTTTATAATAATTAAATTTTTTCCCATCAAAGAGTTCATTATTAATTACACAACCATGAGTCCATAATAAATATTCATCCTTAGATAACTTAATGACAGTACCTCGTTTCATTGGGAATTTATTAACACCATTATTTACATCACTGTCTTTGTATCTAATACCACGCCATGGAGAAATTTCTTGAATTTGTAATAGTTCAATATCATCAATACCTTCCAGAGCTTGGGTAAACCCCTTTATTTCTTCATGTGTAAAAAAAGTAGTTTTATGAATAACAATTCTATTCAAGCTTGAAACTGGGTTTGATTTATAATACTGTTCTCGTAAAATACTCATCATTTGACGAGCTTCATCTGCTTTCATAAAAGGATTTTTATTTATAAATTGTGGATCTATAATTTTTCGTAATAATAATTTTAATCCTGTACCTGAAGAATCAAACAATTGACTACATCCTACAGTTATACCTCTTTCTTTTGATAATGAATAACTGATACCGACAAAAGCGGTTTCTGTATTTAATGTTTCAGGACGCCAAAGTATGCCGCCTTGTTTAGCATATATACTTGCTGACAAAGCCCACATAACTTTACAAGGTTCATATGCATTAAGAGATTTTTCTTCAATAAATTGAACTTTAATATTTTTATCTATTGCATATAACTTAATTGCATCATGTAAGTTGAAATCTTCATCAGCCGTTCCAAGTCTAAATTGTTCAAACGTTTTTGGAATATAAATAATAAGAAGTGAAAAATTCTGAATTTCAGTTGATAAAATGTCAATCTTACTTCTAAGAGTATTAACCAAGTCTTCTCTTGTCGCTATTTTGTTTCCATCATAAATTAAACATCTTTTAATATCAGTAGCTTGTGGAATATCTAAATTCTGCTTATAAATATTCTCAAATCCATTATATATTGGGATATAACCTTCGTTTTTTTGTAAGGCGCTACCTTGTTTTAATTTATTTAAATGATTGAGCACTTTTTGTAATTCATTTGATGGGGAAATAATAGATAAATTTATAGTATGTCTTGATTGGTCTTGTTTTGCATATGAAAAATCTAAAGGACCATAAGTTGAAATTCCTTTTAGTTGGTTAATACCTTTCGCATTAAGATTATTAATATTATATATCATTATTGGCTCATCAAACTGATGTGCGATTTTTTGTGGAAAATTTGAAGAGTCAGATATTTTTCCATAAGTAACACACGCATAATTAAACTGAAGATTAAATTCTTCACATGAAAATTCAATGATTTTAGACCCTTTTGGACTTAATATACTATTCCAATATTTTATTTTTTCATTATATGATTCATTATAAATATTTGACATTGTATTATTAATTAATTTTGTTTTATTTTCATTAGGTATTGCACTGCCGTCTTTATTTGTTATATAAGCTGTAAGAAATATTATCATATAATATTTACCGTCAATAAACTCCAAAGAAACACCAATCCCATCATATGCAATATATTGTGTAAAATTATCTTTTATTATTTCACGTTTTGATAAATCATAGTATTTATTTCTACCAAATATTTTAATGTTCGTTTTTGTCAATAGCGATAATTTTATTAAATCATATAACATACTTACATAAAATGATTCTTTTCTTATTAAATATTTATTCGAAATAGTTTCTTTAGTAATATCAGATAAAATATGATTTTTGAATACATTGCGAATTATTTCTATTTGTCCAAAACAATATATTTTCCTTGCATATAATCCTGCAATAATTCTGTTTTCTCCAATAACTTCTTTTAATTCTTTCCAAGTGATAATATCAGTGTCAAAAGAGAAAGGTATTGGATAAGAAGTAGATTCAAATGCATTCAATTTAACAAAATAATCTGCTTTGGGTACTGAAAAACTAATTGGTAGGCATCTACTAGTAAAATTACGCCAATTATCATTAATGAATTGATTATTTCCATCACAATATTTATAACATTCATACATAAATTCATCAAAACCATCTACCTCAACAATTCCGGAGTTTTTATTAATGTCACAAACTTGTTCAAGTAGTTTTTCAGTTCTAGTTGGTAATTTTGAATTATTATGTTTTATCCACACAAGCCCATTTGGTAAAAAATCAGATTTCAAAGCATTTTTTTCAAGAATTTTCATTATTGATTCATCACAACCTGAATAACCAATAACTAATAATCCGCCAGTGGTTAATGAAGTTTCAAATACATTATTCATAGCTAATTCAAGTGATTGTACTTCATGCAAAGTATTTTTTATATTATCATACCTATAATCACCATGAAGCTTGTATATATTAGGAAGTTCATAATTAGATACTTTATTAATACTGTCTTTATTAGCGCTACTTAATATGCAAATATTAAAGGCAGGTTTATGCTGATAAATTCCAGCTTCAATTAATGTGTCAAAATTAGTTGTCCAAACAGTTCTTATTTTATCATTTATAATAAAATTACCTAAACAAATATGACCTAAAGAAGGGTTTTTGTTACTTACTAATTTTGTAATAAATTGTTCTCTTGAAGAACTTGATTGATAACATCTTTCAAAATAATAAGAATATTCAGAAGAATCATATA
>JAITFK010000013.1 GCA_031281555.1 Treponema sp.
TGGCTGAAGATGTGGAAATTAACCGCGAAATTGTACAGACTTTACTTGAACCGACAAAGCTGGAGATAGAATGCGCGGTAAACGGAGCGGAAGCAGTCCGTATGTTTACCGAGGCCCCGAATAAATACGACATGATCTTTATGGATATACAGATGCCTGAAATGGACGGCTACGAAGCGGCTCGCTGTATTCGTACTGTTGAAGAAGAACTAAATAAAAACACTTCAGTAGATGTTAGGAAAATTCCCATTATTGCCATGACAGCTAATGTATTCAAAGAAGATATTGAAAAATGTCTCGCTTCCGGTATGAACAGCCATGTAGGTAAACCGCTGGACTTCGAGGAAGTTATAAACCGTCTGCATTCATATTTAGGTTAATAGCGGAATTGAAAAAATACGACTACGAAGAAGACGCAGATTTGGTGGAATGGATAAAGGAAAAAGTCGTCATATCGGGAATAGACGAGGTTGCAGGTCGACTCTTAAGAGATTTACCTTGACAATTTACGATAAATTGCATATTATTAATTATTATGTTGTAGTAATTTCATCGTTTTAATTAGAATAGTAGTTTTCGTTTTTTAGTAAAAAAGGAGAAAGGAAAGGAAATGAAACTTAAGCTTAAATTAAGTATTATGGTAATAGCTATTATGGCGGTTGTTATAACGACAGTTACCTTGGTACTGGTGCAGCGGGCATCTAAAATAAGCCGGCATCTGAGCGAGGATAAAATCACCTATCTTGCGCGCCAGCGCGCCCAGTATTGGAGCGGCCGTATAGACGGCTATTTACAGGTTTTACGCACGATATCTAACAACATGAATTATTATGAAAACGTGGCGCTTGACCAGAGGCGGACACAGTACGAAGCGACCATGATATCTGTTTTTGAGGATCAGCCCGATTTGGTCCGTATGTTCACCATCTGGAAGCCGAATGCTATTGACGGCATGGACAGCCGTTACATAGGCCGCGTCGGCTCAACTGAAACAGGGCAGTTCGCTTATGCTCTGGGAAAGGAAACCGGTCAAATAGTACCCCAACTCAGTTCCCAGGTACAGTCGGTAATGCAGCTTCTTAACGGTCCCGATGCGAAAAAAGAAATGGTAACCCATCCCACTTCCGCGACGCTGTTGGGGAAAGAAATCTATCAGGTCAGACTGACGGTTCCCATTGTTAATAAAAGCAATGAAGTAGTCGGAGTCGTAGGCTGTCAATTAAATATTGATTTGATACAGCCCCGGCTGGATGCCACCCTCAAAAACTTCGAAGAAGTCGCCGCGATAGGCGTTTACTCCAGCAATGGGTTTATTATGGGAAGTTATCGTCCCGAGCGGATAGGGCAAATGATGGTCGACGCAGAAGTACAATTCGGCAGCCATGTGAACGAAGCCTTCGAGGCTGTTAAAGCTGGAAAAGAATATTCGTGCTTCAGTTACGCGCCTACGCTGAAAACAAACGTGCAAATCTCCGTTATACCTATTCCTCTGGGGGAAGCGGAAACAACCTGGTCGATAATGATCGGTTCAACTGAAGAGTACATAATGCAGGATGTTTACACGATGATCACATTTGCCGTTATTATCGCGGTGATAGCGGTAGTAGCGTCGGCGGCAATTTTATTCATTGTTCTGGATAAAACAACCAAGCCAATCACTACGGTAGCCGACACCTTAAAAATTGTAGCTGGAGGCGATCTGACGAAGCAAGTAAACGTCAATACGAAAGACGAAATAGGCGGGCTTGCCAAAGACTTTAACTTTACGATCAGTAAAATCAAAGACCTTGTGCTTCTCATTAAAAAGCAGGCGGGCATATTGAAAGATATAGGCAACGACCTTGCCAGCAATATGACCGAAACCGCCGCGGCGATAAACCAAATCACCGCCAACATCCAAAACATCAAGAGCAGAGTCATAAACCAAAGCGCAAGCGTCACTGAAACCAATGCGACTATGGAACAAGTTGTCGCAAACATCAACAAACTTAACGGTCATGTTGAAAATCAGGGCCGCAATGTTTCTCAGGCATCATCCGCTATTGAGGAAATGGTAGCCAATATCAGTTCGGTAACCAGTACGCTGGTTAACAACGCGGCAAATGTAAAAACATTACAGGAAGCCTCCGAAATAGGCCGGGGCGGGTTGCAGGAAGTGGCTGCGGATATACAGGAAATATTCCGCGAGTCCGAGGGCTTGCTGGAGATTAATGCGGTAATGGAAAACATAGCCAGCCAGACTAACTTATTGAGTATGAACGCAGCGATAGAGGCGGCGCACGCTGGAGAGGCGGGTAAAGGCTTCGCTGTAGTAGCTGATGAAATTCGCAAGCTGGCGGAGAGTTCCAGCGAGCAGTCGAAAACGATTGGCACGGTACTGAAAAAGATAGCGGAATCAATCAAGAAAATTACAGATTCTACTGATACCGTGCTGCACAGGTTCGAGGCGATTGATTCAGGCGTAAAGACGGTGGCGGATCAGGAAGAAAATATCCGGAACGCGATGGAAGAGCAGGGAGAGGGAAGCAAACAAGTCCTGCAAAGTGTCGGCACAATGAATGAACTAACTCAGCAGGTAAAGAGCGGCAGCGAGGAAATGCTAAACGGCAGTCAGGAAGTAATGCATGAAAGCCAGAATCTTGAAAAGGTAACGCAGGAGATCACGGGCGGCATGAACGAAATGGCTACCGGCGCGGATCAGATAAACCTGGCGGTAAATAATGTCAATGATATGACTCAAAAGAACCGTGAAGCTATTGACAGTTTGATTAAGGAAGTTTCGCGGTTCAAAGTAGAGTGACGAATAACGGTGTTACACACCCTGACAAATTTATGAAATTGTACCATTCTCTCAGTAAATCATGAGGCTAAAGAGCGAATCACTTAAAGACCGCACTTTTTGGGAAAAAGCGGGAATTGCCCTGCCGCGTTTTGATCGTAACGCAATGATTGCGTCAACACATAAAACGCCGAAGTGGGTTCATTTCGGAGCGGGTAATATTTTCAGAGCCTTTCCCGCAGCCCTTGCGCAATCCCTGCTTGAACAAGGAATTGAAACAACCGGCATTGTTGTCACGGAAGGTTACGACGGCGAAATTATTGAAAAATGTTTTACCGCCTTCGATAATTTAACACTTCTTGTTACGTTAAAATCAGACGGGTCTGCTGAAAAGAAAGTAATCGGCTCTGTCGCCCGCGCTGTCAGAATGGACAGGGAATTTTCCGCTTTAAAAGAAATATTTATAAATCCTTCATTGCAAATGGCAAGTTTTACGATTACGGAAAAAGGATACAGCCTTATAAACCGAGAAGGCGCGCTTTTTCCTGATATAGCGGAAGATATTAATTCAGGCCCTGCAAATGCAAAAAGTTACCTGGGGCGTATTGCCGCCCTATGTCATGAACGTTATACAAACGGCGCACTGCCGCTTGCCATGGTAAGCATGGACAACTGTTCACATAACGGAAACATTCTTTTCGCCGCAGTTGAAACAATCGCAAAAGGCTGGACTGAGAACGGCGCTGCCTCGGCGGGCTTTCTTGATTATGTCAGAAATAAAAACAAACTTTCCTTTCCCTGGACAATGATCGACAAAATCACTCCCCGTCCGGACGACAATATCCGCGATATGCTTGTCTCATACGGTCTTGAAGACATGCGGGGATCTGTAACGGAGAAGAACACCTACATCGCTCCTTTTGTGAATGCGGAAGAGACTCAGTATCTTATAATCGAGGATGTCTTTCCTAACAGCAGGCCGGCTCTTGAAAAAGCCGGAGTGTTTTTTACGGACAGGGAAACCGTTGACAGGGCGGAAAAAATGAAGGTTTGTACATGCCTAAACCCGCTGCATACAAGCCTTGCTGTTTTCGGCTGCCTGCTTGGGTATACACGTATCAGTGAAGAAATGAAAGACGCCGATCTCGTGAATCTTATAAAGGGCATTGGATACCGGGAAGGACTGCCTGTGGTGACAGATCCCGGCATTATTAAACCGGAAGAATTTATCGATCAGGTGATAAAAGTACGTCTTCCAAATGCTTTCATGCCTGATACTCCTCAGCGCATAGCGGCGGATACCTCTCTTAAACTGCCAATCCGTTTCGGTGAAACTTTAAAAACCTGGCAAAAAGCATGTAGGAATTTAACAGAATTAAAGTTTATCCCTCTTGTTTTTGCGGGCTGGCTGCGGTATTTACTCGGTGTTGATGATGAGGGCAAGTCATTCGAGGTAAGCCCCGATCCAAACTATAAAAGCCTTTCTGTAGGCCTTTCCGGGATTACGCTTGGACAGGCAGGGCCGTTCCATGACAAACTAAAACCAATTCTGTCTAATCCGGTATTTTTCGGTATAAATCTGTACGAAACGAAGTCGGCTCCCCAGGAAAGTCTTGGCGGACTGGTTGAAGACCTTTTTACCCGGATGGTTGCCGGCCCGGGAGCGGTAAGGCAAGTACTTGCAGAGATGGTTTTGAAACAAGAAAATGGAGCTTGAATTATCGGCAAATATCAATTAATATTTAGTATATTGTAAGGAGAAAGTTATGAAAAAGCTGATTATCGTTTTATTTTTTATGGCATTAATTACTCCGGTTTTTGCTCAAGAGAATGTTGCTTCTGATTTGTACTATTATAATGTATCTGTGGAAAAAATTTATCCGTCAGGTGAAGGTTATGTTGTTCAATACCGTAAAGGTATAAATCAGATTGGAATTATCGGCATTCCCAACGAATGGTTTACCGAAGCCGGAGGAAAGGCTGAGTTGATGAAGCTGCCTCCGGGAAGAAACTGGCCTACAATGTCCATTTTTTACAAAGCCGGAAAATTCAGCCATGTCAGGTTATATGTACATCATAAGAAGGGTCATAGAACATGGGGCGGTATTCCTCAGGGAATTGACGTGTCTAGATATTTTAAGGATATTGATTCTTTCCGCATAGAATTTGAATGATCAAAAAAAAGAAACCATCGTCTGAGGTTAAGTTGGGCGATGGTTCCGGTACAGAAATTAAAAAAGTACCAGAAGAACTTATTCAATTTATAAAAACAGGCGCGAAATTCATAATTGCCGGGCATAAAGAACCTGACGGAGATTGCGTAGGGAGTCAGCTTGTTCTTCGTAGCGCTCTTTTGCGTTTAGGCAAGGAAGCGGTTGTTTGTTCCGCAGGACCTTTTAAACGTACAGAATTAAGAAACTATGCCGGGCAATTTGTTGAAATATCAAAAGAAGAAATTAAGCCTGGCACAAAAGTCATAATAGTTGATTGTTCCAGCATGGAAAGAACCGGCAGCCTTAAGGAAATCCTTGAAAATTATCCCTGTGCGGTAATTGATCATCATGCTGCGGTAACTCATCCGCCGTCTACGCCTCAAGCTCCGGTATACATAGACGAGAATTTGCCTTCCAGTACATTATTAATAGAAAAATTGATAACCGCCCTCGGACTGGAACTGACCAGTGAAGAAGCGGCGTTACTTCTTTTCGGATTATGTACGGATACAGGATTTTTCCGCCATTTGACTGAAAAAAACGCTGTAGTATTTGAAGCCGCAGCAAAAATGGTGCGGCTTGGCGCAAACCCAAAAAAAACTTTTCTTGAAATTACCGGCGGTAAAAGCCTTAATTCCAGAATATTAATGGGTAACATACTCTCAAGAACAGAAGCGCATTTTGACGGAAAACTTTTATTGAGTTATGAAACACTCGAGGAATCTGACACTTATGGTTTTGACGGCAGGGATTCTGACAGTTTAAACCAGATACTGCAAACGGTTAAAGGAGTTGAAGCAATTATCATTATCCGCCAGGAGTGTGCCGATAATTGTACTGTGAGTTTAAGGTCTCTGGATAAAATTGATGTTTCAAAAATTGCCGCATCCTTCGGCGGAGGCGGACATAAAAACGCTTCAGGGCTCACTTTGCAAGGAACTATTTCATCTGTAAAACAAATTATGTTAAATTCATTTTCAAATATTTTTAATAATTAGCTAATAATACTTCGATATTACAAATCTTGATTAATTATAATATTCCCGCACAATTGTGAATATTGTTCCAAATCAATACCGAAACAGAAAACAGAGGTAATCATGGAACAATATTCATTAAACGAATTATATTTAAAATTTACCGCAGGTATAATCGATCGCGCGGAATTGGAAGGATCAATTTATATGTATTTCTTTCTTAATAAAGAAAAAACCTGTCTTAACTATTGGAAGAAAGAAGAATACGAAGATTACATATCATGGTTTTATCCGCGTATGAAAAAAGCAATTGATACTTACAGGGAGATAGGTTCTTCATTCGAAGCATATATGAATAAATTCCTTATGATAACATCAAGAGAATACAGGGTGCGTAAAACAACAAAAAGTTTTATTGAATATTCGGCATGGGGCGCCCGGGTTCCTGATTTATACGCATACGAAGAATCTCCCGGCTATTTTAATGAAAAGAAAGATGATGTATTACCGGATCTAACCGTTATTCAAAACCAAAGAAGAAACACAAGACGAATTTTGGCGCTTGTTTTGAAATGTTATTACTATGTTTCCGATGATTTTTTGGATAAAATTGTTTCCATAATTAATATTGACAAAGACGAACTTCGGGAAATGATTGAAAAAATGCGAAAAATAAGGCAGAAAAAAGACGATGCAATTTACCTGATGAAAGAAAGAATTTACGGTCAGTATTACAGATGTATCGTATATGAAAAAAGGCTTTCGTTTATTCAGGAAAATACCGCCGCTTACGATAAAATGAAACTGCGACTGGAAAAAGCAAGACTGCGGCTTGAAAAAATGCGAAAACGCCTTTCTAAAATTCGCACTGACGCTACGAACAAACAGGTAGCTGAAGTAATTGGTATAAAAAAGGGAACTGTAGATGCAAGCTTGTATAAACTGAAAGCAAAACTTGACAGCATGGCTGATAAATCACATTTAAATTGACAGGCTTATTCTGTTACCAGCTAAACGCAAATATTGACTTTTCGTTATAATCTTTGCCAGGACCCGCAATGCATGAAGGAAAACTTCTCTGATTCGGCGTATCGGGAAAGTGCTGAGTCTCAAGGCAAAAGCCCGAATGTTTCACGTAACGTATACCCTGCTTCCCTATTGCGTTGATATGATTTCCCGTGTAAAACTGAACGCCGGGCTGTGTTGTAAATACCTTCATCGTCCTTCCCGAACCCGGCTCAAAAACATCTGCGCACGGGCGCAGTTTACCCGGTTCTCCGTCAACTGCAAAACAATGATCATAGCCGTTCAGGGAACCAAGATTTGCGTCAATACGCCTGCGGTTTAAAAAATCAAAAGGACTGTCTTTTACGGGAAGAATTTTTCCCGTGGGAATACACTTATCATCAACTTCAACATAGGAAGAAGAATAAAGAATTACTTCGTGCGAAAGAATGCTGCTGTTTCTTTCCCCTGCCAGATTAAAGTAGGCATGATTGGTAAGATTTACGGGGCACGGTATTTCGGCTTTCGCCTGGTAATCGGCAATTATTTCATTGGATTTTGTAAGTCCGTAACAGACAACGGCTGTTAATTTCCCCGGAAAACCGCAGTCACCGTCCGGGCTTTCTGTTTCAAAACGCACATATACGCCTTCGTTTTCTTCATAAGCTTCCGATTTCCAGAGCAATTTATCAAAACCGTACGGCCCGGAGTGTAGGTTATTTTCGCCGTCATTGGCTGCAAGATGGTATGTTTTCCCGTTCAGGGAAAAAGAAGCGCCCTTTATCCGGTTGGCAAAACGTCCTACCGTCACACCGTAAAATTGCGCATTGTTAACAAAGCCCTCAAATCCCGAATAGCCAAGCAGTACATCGTCATTAACTCCGCTGCGTGAGGGAAGAATTAAACTTGTCCATGCGGCGCCGTAATTAGTCAGGGAAAATTTTATATCGCCTGCTTTGAGTGTATACAGTTTCACTTTTTTCCCGTTGGAAAGTATCCCGAATATTTTCTTTTTTATTTCCATGCTTTTATTATATCTCTTGCAAACACATTACGTACAGTGTAAAATTATGAAAAATTATTTTGGATGTTCAGGAACCGGGTTGGTTCTCTTTTTAAAATGTCAGGGAGAAAATTAATGAAAAAAATTATAGTCATTTTTTTTGCATTTACAGCCGCAGTTTACTGTTTTGCCGATGATCCAGTTGAAGGCTTCTGGCTGAGTGTTGACGAAAATACAGGTAAAGTAACTGCGGGCTGGCAAGTCTATCAGGATGGCGGAAAACTATACGGTAAGATTCTCTCATTGGCGTCAGAGCCAAGAGGCATTGTTGCAGACAAATGCAAGGGAAGCTACCGAGGCTTTCCTGTTTCAGGAAAGGTGAATACAATGCCTGTAGCGGGAACACCGTGGATTTTCGGGCTTACAAGAGGGAAAAACGGTGAGTGGAGCGGCGGTAACATTATTAATCCCGAAGACGGTAAAATGTACAACTGCAAAATTATCTTCCGCCAAGCTGACGGTAAAAAATTTCAATCCGATACTCTTGAAATGCGCGGCGAAATCGGTCTTGGTATAGGCCGCAGTCAGTACTGGAGACAAACCGATGCGGCAACCGCCGGTAACCTTTGGCCGGATTAAGAGCTGGAAATCATTTAAAACTTAAATCTTAAAATATTCTTTATTACATTACAGACGGAGTTGTTATGTTTAAATTAAGAAAAAACATTAATGATATCAAAAGAGCTATCTGTAAAGGATAAATCTGCAAAACCGGAAATTAAATTTATTCTTTGCATCCTGTAGGGTAATGAGAGAGGGGGTATATTTTTTATTCTTATTGAATATTAAAAAAACAACATACGCTAGATGTGGTGTAGGTGTAAGGATTTGGTACACTATAAAAATTTGGCAGCAGGCATGTTGCGTGTACGTTGATTGGCAAAAATCCGCCCTCAATCCTTTCCGCTGCCGTCAAAAATAACAGTTCAAAAACATACAACTTACTTGCTTGTACAAATACTAAATCTGTAATATGATTTTCTATGGTATAAAAAGTAAGGAGAAAACGGTTATACCTCGTTCTTCTGATATATATGATACTTGCCTTAATAGGCACGTCTGCCATTTCAGCAGGTGAAGCTTTCTACTTTGAATATTCTATTGATGATAACCTGGGTTCAAACAGATATTTTTTTTCAATAGATCATACCATTGATTGGTTGGTTAATGTTACAATAAGAAAAACTAACGGTTATTCAAGTTCCATATTGCGAAACAAGCTGCTCCGTGTATTTACGTTTGAAAGAATAATCGCCATAACAACATACCTGGCGGAAGAAAATCTAATTAAAAATAACAATATTTCTATAATAAAAAATCTTATTCTTCTGAAACTCAGAATCTGACACCGTTCTTTCTTAATTAATTTTTTTCTCTTAAAAATCACAGTGAAACTTTGAGAAAGAAAAGAATTTTACCATGAGAAAACTGTTAATAGGAGGTGTCTTTATGACCAAAACAACACAACTTCGTTCATGGACTGCATTAAGTGAAGCGGGAAAAGACCTGACCATAAAAAAGGCCGAAACAAAAGACACATGCCGGATTATGTATTGGGAAAAAAATCTTAAAACAAAATTTATGTAAAAAAAGCAAATAAGAAATTACCTCCGCGTTACGGAGCAGTGAAACGGTAAATCCGTTTTACCATGCATTAGTCACACGTCGCTTTGTTGGTATGGAACGCCGCGGCTTAAAAAGGAGAGACAAAATGAAGTTTAAAATAAAAATGAGCTTTATGATGATCGCCATTGTGGCGGTCGTGGCGGGCGGTATTGCGGTAATTCAGCTAATACAGGCTTCAAAGATCAGTCTGGAATTAAGCCTTCGTGGACTGAATTATTTAGCCCAACAGCAAGCCCAGTACTGGCAAGGAAGGGGAGAAAACTATATAAGTCAGTTAACCGTAATTGCGGACATAATGGGCGAATATGAAACTATTCCCGTACAAGACAGACGGGACCAGTATGACAATATGTTGAAGGCTACCCTGAATAACAATCCCAACTTCGCCCGCATATTTTCCATCTGGAAACCGAATGCCATGGACGGCATGGATAGCCGCTATATAGGCCGTCCGGGATCATCTCCAACGGGGCAGTACGCAATGACATGGGGCAGAGATACCGGCCCGATTGAAGTAAAGTCCAACCTCGTCATTGATGAGATCAATGCATGGATGAACGGCCCCAGTGCGCTCAAGGCCCGGGTTGAAAACCCTACGCCTTTTAAGAATAACGGAAAAGACACCTTTATTGTCAGAATTGGAGTTCCCATAACCAGAAGCACCAGCGGCGAAGTAGTCGGACACTTATGTGTTCTTATAGACATCGCGCCAATGCAGCCCGCAGTAGAAAAAATTATTAAAAATAACGAAGAAATATCGGCATTGGTTATTTATTCGGGTAATGGAACGATAATGGGACATTTGGTTCCTGAACGGGTAGGAAAGATGTTGACTGATGTGGATACGATATACAGCAATTATATGCAGGAAGCGGATAGAGCCGTGCGGGAAGGAAAAGAATTTCAGTGCAGCAGCTATTCGCCGGTTCTAAAAGCAAATATGAGAATAACCATGATTCCCTTCCAGATAGGCGATTCCGACATGAACTGGACAGTAATGATAGCGACATCAGAAAAGTACATTATGAAAGAAGTCAACGCGATAAAAAGATTTACCATTATCTTTACGGCGATCGTTATTATAGCGGCTGCGGTAATTGTGTACTTTGTCCTCAATAGCACAACCAAGCCAATCGTCAATGTGACATTTCAGAAGGCGGAGGCGATCTGACGCGGAGCATTGCCGTCAGTTCCAAAGACGAAATTGACAACCTGTAAAGTACGTTAATTTCGTTGAAGGATTACTTTATGAACAGACATTATTTTTTCTTGCTTTTGCCTGCGGTCTTCTATGAATATTTACTTCTTACGGACTACATGTCAGGTTAAAAATTCTATTTCTGTACGATGCGCCGATTCGCTTAAGACTTTTTCCGACAGATTCTCCTTCTAATGCCTGTTTTTTCAAGTCAATTGTAAATTGGTTCATCGAAAAATGACGGAATAAAAATATCTGATCGTATAAAAATTTTTTACCAATATATAATTCTTTTAACGTTTCCGTGTATGTTTCAAAAATACCGCTTTTTTTCATCTCCGAATATCCGATTATATATACCGGAGTACAAAGGGCTTCGTGAAATTCCAGAAGAAGCTGCGCCATTTTTTTCTGCGATTCTTCAATAGCCGCAGTTATTGAGTTTGAGTTTGTTTCCGACAAACAGAGTCGGCGCAGTTCAGCGGTACGGGGCGAATGAATTGGAGTTTTATTCAGAATTATTACATTTTTTGTAAAATCAATTCCAAGCTGCGGATTATCACGGAAAAATTTTTGCGCTATTTTCCCTGATGGCCCTACAAGATACCGTCTGTTTTCCGCAGCCTGTTCTCGTCGGCCGGGGTTATCCGCAACAAGGATTAATTTAATTTCATCACTCGCAGTTATATTATCAAGAGCGCTGTTGTACACTACGGGAGTTTCAACAGTATAGGATGAATTTTTACCTGCACGGCTGTCGGCAAATTTTTGCTGTATTTTTTTTAATTGAGGGACAGATCTCTCTGTTTCCTCTGTTATATAACGAAAATGTTCTCTTGCTTTTACAAATTTGTTCCATGCGCCGCGGTTCAAGGAAGTATCAGCCTCTTGAGCTAACTTCTAAAATCAATTCAACTTCACCCCTGCTTATTTGCATTGCATTCGCTATTTCTTCTACAGTCCAACCATTTCCTTTAAGCCTTAAAACATTTTCGCGAGTCTGCGGCGGAGGCGCTCCCTTGCTTCCGGAAGTTATTTGCTTGCCTCCTTCACGTTCGAACAATCCTTTTACAAGTTTAAGTGAATTTTTTATCTCCTTGTCCAGCGTATTTAGCTCTGTTTCCGTACGCGCAAGCCATTCACGGGCAACATTCATATCGGCAATACGTTTTTCAATTTGTCCGAGTGATTCGTCAAGAGAAGCGATTTTTTCCGCCGCGTCATTAGCTTTTGCACTCTCTGCCGATAATGTTTCAATAGATGTTTTAAGTTCTTCCAGTTGGACGGCAATTTCCGAGATGAATGCTTGTGCGCCCTTTATAGAGTTCTCTGTTTCTTGCAGCGCTTGGAAATTTTTATCAATGCCTTCGTTGGTTTCTTCAAGCACTGTATTCTTGCGTTCAATACGCTGGTATTTCTCTTCGGTTTCTTTAAGAGAGTCTTCCAGTTTTCGTATCTTTACCTGTACTGCCTGAAGAATGTCGTCCGATGTAGTTATGTTCGCGAGTTTTTCTTCTACTGATTGCGAAGTTTTTAATATTCTTTCGAAATTCTTTTCCATAACTTCCATTCGGTGCCTTTCCGAAAGGAAACTGTTCATCTTGCTTTGTATTTCTTCTTCAAGCCTCTTGATATGCGTAAATTTATTTTCAAGCTGGGTGATTTCATTTCTTCTCTGATCAAGGCGATCAAGATTTCCGTTGATTTCTTCTATATTATGTTCCATTTCCTGCTTGAGTATGGGGGTCTGCTCAAAGATTTTTTTCTGAACGCCGAGTTCCTTGCGGATATCTTCAAGGCTTTGCCGGAATGCGGAAATACGCTCGTCATTTTCGGCTGCTGTTTCCCTGCTGTGCTTGCGCAGTTCTTCCAGCGAGTTATCCATTTCGCGCATTCTTGTGTTATATGAACTTTGCCATTCATCAAAGTTTTGGCGTGTGCTGACTGCCGCTTCGTCAAGTGAAGCGTATGCATCTTTGGAATATTCGGTAATTTCACTGATTTCTTTTTCAATTTCACGCTGTTTTTGCCGCAGAATTTCCTGCATGGTAATTTGATGCTCGCCGACTTGCGTCTTTACTTCGTCTTCCGCTGTTATGCGAATTTCCGTAAGGTCCTGTTTTATCTGTGCGGCAAATGACGAACGGGTATCATCTACATTTTTCATCTCTTCCCTTATACCCTTTTCAAAAGCTGCCGCTTCCTGTTTGAGCATTTCAAAATCTGCGGTAAGGCGCTCGCCGAGCGCTGCGATATTTTTACGTTGATCGGCGGCAATGTGCTCCTCGGCCTGCTGCCAGTCGCCGGTAATTTTAACCATGTTGGTATCAAGCTGTTCCTGAAGATCTTTTTGCCAGCCGGTAATTTGCCGCCCTATTTCCGTAGTACGTTTTCCAAGCTCGGCATTAAAATCTTTTTCAAAAGTTACAAGTTTTTCCGATACATTGTCATAAGCCTGTTGTCTGATACCGTCAAGTTCGCTGTCCATTTCCGCAATTTCTTTTTTGATTGCCTGTATCTGCGCGTCAAATGCGGAAGCGGCAGTCTGCATGGAAATGCCGGATTCTTTTTCAAATAACGAGAAATCGTTTTTAATTCTTGAAATTGCTTCCTGCATTGAAAGGCGAAGTTCTTTTTCCAGCCGCGCGGCATCGTCTGCAAGACTGTTAAGCTGTTTTATTGATTCAGACTGAACTCTGCTGTAATCTTCAATTCGTTTTTCATTTGCGGTAATGATATTTTTTTCTGTATCACTGCAAATTAATTTCCATGAATCCATTTGTTCTTTAAGAGCGGAGTTAATTTCATCCTGCTGCTGTTTTAGCCGGCTCTTTGCACTTGTCTGCAGGCCTGTAAGCGAAGCGTTAAGTTTTGAAATAACATCATTTGTTTCCTGCTGCCGCAGTTTAAGTTCCGTGTCAGATTTTTCCCTAAACTCGCTGATTTTCGCGTTAATTTCCTGAAGTTGCAATTTAATGACAGAGTCTGATTTTTTCTTATGTTCAGAGATTGATGTATCAAGTTCATTCTGTTGCTGTTTCAACCGGGTTGTAACATGTGTCTGCAGTTCAGCAAGAGAAGCGTTAAGTTTGGAAATAACATCGTTTGTTTCCTGCTGCCGCAACTTAATCGCCGTGTCAGATTTTTCCTTAAATTCGCTGATTGCCGTATTTATACCAAGAAGCTGCGATCTGACAGATGCGTCGGCTTTTTCCATAAACTCGCTGATTTTTGAGTTAATTTCCTGTTGCTGCAGCTTGATTTCCGCGTCAGATTTTTCCCTATGTTCAGAGATTGATGTGTCAAATTCATCCTGCTGCTGCTTCAACTGGCTTGTTACATGTGTCTGCAATTCGACAAGAGAAGCGTTGAGTTTGGAAATAACATCATTTGTTTCCTGTTGCCGCAGTTTGATTTCTGCGTCAGATTTTTCTTTAAACTTGCTTATTGTTGCGTTAATTTCCTGAAGCTGCGATTTTACGGATACGTCGGATTTTTCCATAAATTCGCTTATTACTGTGTTAATTTCATCTTTCTGCAATTTAATGGCAGAGTCTGATTTTATCTTATGCTCAGAAATTGATTCATCAATTTCATCCTGCTGCTGCTTTAACTGGTTTGTTACATGCGTCTGCAACTCGATAAGCGAGGCATTGAGTTCGGAAAGTATACCGTTTGTTTCCTGCTGCTGCAGATTTATTACCGCACCTGATTTTTCTTTAAACTCGCTTATTGCGGCATTAATTTCCTGAAGCTGCGATTTGACAGACGCATTTGTTTTTTCCATAAACTCGCTGATTTTTGAGTTAATTTCCTGCTGCTGCAGTTTGATTTCCGCGTCAGATTTTTCTTTATGTTCAGAGATTGATGTGTCAAATTCATTCCGCTGCTGCTCTAACTGGCTTGTTACATGAGTCTGCAATTCAGCAAGTGAAGCGTTTAGCGCGGAAAGTACACTGTTTGTTTCCTGCTGCCGCAGTTTAATTTCCGCGTCAGATTTTTCTTTATGCTCCGAGATTGACATATCAAATTCATTCCGCTGCTGCTCTAACTGGCTTGTTACATGTGTTTGCAATTCGGCAAGTGAGGCGTTTAATTTGGAAATTACAGTGTTTGTTTCCTGCTGCCGCGATTTTATTACCGTGTCTGACTTTTCTTTAAAGTCGTTTATTGCCGCATTAATTCCCTGAAGCTGCGATTTGACAGACGCATTTGTTTTTTCCATAAACTCGCTGATTTTTGAATTAGTTTCCTGCTGCTGCAGTTTGATTTCAGCGTCAGATTTTTCCCTATGCTCCGAGATTGACGTGTCAAATTCATTCCGCTGGCGCTCTAACTGGCTTGTTACATGTTCTTGTAATTCAACAAGTGAAACGTTGAGTTTTGAAATTATGCTGTTTGTTTCCTGCTGCTGCGATTGGATTGCCGCATCTGACTTTTCTTTAAACTCGCTGATTGCCGCGTTGATTTCCTGAAGCTGCGATTTTACGGATACATCGGATTTTTCCATAAATTCATTGATTGTCTTATTAATTTCATCTTTCTGCAACTTAATGGCAGAGTCTGATTTTATCTTATGCTCCGAAATTGATTCATCAATTTCATCCTGCTGCTGCCTTAACTGGTTTGCAATATTCGTCTGCATCTCGGTAAGAGAAACGTTGAGTTTGTAAATTATGTCATGTGTTTCCTGCTGCTGTGATTTGATTGCTGTGTCAGATTTTTCCTTGAATTCGCTGATTGCCGCATTGATTTCCTGAAGCTGCGATTTGACAGAAGCATCAGTTTTTTCCATAAAATCGCCGATTTTTGAATTAATTTCCTGCTGCTGCAGTTTAATTTCAGTGTCAGATTTTTCCTTGTGCTCCGAGATTGAAATGTCAAATTCATTCTTCTGCCGCTCTAACTGGTTTGTTACACGCGTTTGCAATTCAACAAGCGAAGCGTTTAATTTGGAAAGTATGCCGTTTGTTTCCTGCTGCTGCAGTTTGATTGCCATATCGGATTTTTCTTTAAACTCGCTGATTACCGCGTTGATTTCCTGAAGCTGCGATTTGACAGAGACATCAGAATTTTCCTTAAATTCGCTGATTGTTGTATTAATTTCCTGAAGCTGCGATCTGACAGCGGTATTGGTTTTTTCCATAAACTCGTTGATTCTTAAATTAATTTCCTGCTGTTGCTGTTTGATTTCTGCGTCAGATTTTTCCCTATGCTCCGAGATTGACGTGTCAATCTCATTTTGCTGCCGTTCTAACTGGTTTGTTACATGAGTCTGTAATTCGGCAAGTGAAGCATTTAGTTTGGAAAGTATGTCATTTGTTTCCTGCTGCTGTGATTTGATTTCCGCTTTTGATTTTTCTTTAAAATTATTGATTGTCGTATCAATTTCCTGAAGCTGCAAGTTAATAGCAGAGTCTGATTTTTCCTTATGCTCCGAGATTGACATGTCAATTTCATCCTGCTGCTGCTTTAACCGGTTTGCAATATGCGTTTGCATTTCGACAAGCGAATTATTAAGTTTTGAAAGTATATCATTTGTTTCCTGTTGTTGTAATTTGATTGCCATATCAGATTTTTCTTTTAACTCACCCAGAGTTGTATTGATTTCCTGTTGCTGCGATTCGATTGCCGAAGCCGATTTTTCCTTGAATTCACTTAGTGTTGTATTAATATCCTGCTGTTGTGCTTCGATTGCCGAAGCCGATTTTTCTTTGAACTCATCCAGTGATGTATTGATTTCCTGTTGCTGCGATTCGATTGCCGAAGCCGATTTTTCCTTGAATTCACTTAGTGTTGTATTAATTTCCTGCTGCTGTGACTTTATTACCGAAGCCGATTTTTCTTTAAACTCACCTAGTGTTGTATTGATTTCCTGCTGCTGCGATTCGATTACCGATGTCGATTTTCCCTTGAATTCACTTAGTGTTGTACTAATAACCTGTTGCTGCGATTTAATTGCTTTATCAGATTTTTCCCTGAACTCATCCAGTGTAGAATTAATTTCCTGTAATTGCGATTTTATAGCTGAGTCTGATTTTGTCTTGTGTTCCGTGACTGTTGTATCAATTTCTTTTTGGTGCTGTTTGATCGCGGTATCAAGCTCATCTTGTTGTTTTTTTAACGCCGCCGTTGATTTTACCTGCAAGTCCGTAATGGATTGTGTCAGCTCGCCTTTTGAAGTATTTATAGAAGCGTCCAAGTCTTTGCGCTGTTTTTCCGTCATTTTTTTAAATTCAGCAAGATTTTGTTTCCAGTCGTTTTGCTGGTGCAGCAAGGCAGTATTGATTGTATCGCGTTCACGTGTCAGCGAGGTATTGACTTCTTCATTTTGCTTTGACAAAGAAGTAATGATTTCTTCTCTTTGTTTCTTTGCCATACTTTCAAGTTCCGCCGATCCTTTAACCCATTCCTGATGAAAATTTTTCTGCTTTGTGCTGATGTCGAGAATCTCCGAGTTACATTTATCGTGAACAGCTTTTAATCTTTCGTTTACCGTTCCCTGCTCGGTTTTTAATGTTTCCTGAACAGCTTTTATTTTTTCTTCAAAAAAAGTTTTTATCTGTGTAACGCGTTCATGGGCCTGTTCGCGTAATTTTACAAGCGCGGCATCTTCCAGTTTGTCCGCTTTTTTTCCGGCATTTTCAAGCACATCGTTGAATGTTTTTTTTACCATTTCAAGATCACGGGTGATAATTATTTCCCGTTCGCGCTCCGCCTTTGTTACAGCTTCACGGTGTTCTTCGACCTTGCGTTCAATAACCTGCGCGGTAGTTTCAAAATCTGAGACTATTGATTTTGCAGAAGCTATTACTTCTTTTGCGGTTTGTTCAAGAGCTTCGGCATTTTTATTTTCCATGCGTTTTTCTGTTTCTTCAAGGTTTTTCTCTGCGGCATTAAGCGCCCTTTCTACCTGTTCAAGTTTTTCCCTGGCTTCGCTTACTTTTCTGCCTGTGTTTTCTACGAAAACAGATTCATCCCTTATGCGGTTGAGATTTTCCTGAACTCTGCCTGTCATTCCGTTTAATTCATCAAGAGAAGATTCAAAAGCCTGTATTTGCTCTT
The DNA here is from genome assembly GCA_031281555.1 of Treponema sp. Lineage (GTDB taxonomy): Bacteria > Spirochaetota > Spirochaetia > Treponematales > Breznakiellaceae > WQXQ01. The sequence goes on from JAITFK010000013.1 coordinate 17,927, forward strand.
CTATCCGCGCGATACTTTCTGATTTTTTTGTAAGCTCTTCTTCCGTAAGCTTTTGGATATTTTTCATTAGCTGCAGGGCGGCTTTTTTTTCAACATCAAGATCAATGCCGAAATTTTTGACAGCCATGCTTTTTTCTTCAGCATAGGCGGCAATTTCTTCCCTGCATTTCTCCGCGTATTTTTTTACTTTTTCAAGAGGACGATTGTTCTTATCCGCCAGCCTGTAAAGGATAAGGGTCAGCGCAACAATACCAAGGGTTATTAAATTTCCTGCGGTAAAAATCATTAGTTATGCCCCTCCCCGAACAGACCTAATGGACTTGATTCGGAACCTGTCCGGTTCCCTCACATGTTAATAATTTAGCATATAATTGTATAATTGGCGATAGTTAGTGAAAATAAAATCCGGTTTGGGCTTTTTTAAGCCTCTGCCGGGGAAAAAGACGCTTTTTATCCATGCCGTTTTCATCCCCGCTCTTTTTGCGCCCGCAACATCATAGGAGCGGTTGTTTCCCACGTATAAGATTTTTTCGCATGGCAATGCCATTGCCGTAATAAGCTCAGTAAACGACAGAAGATGCGGTTTAATTGCGCCGCAGCGTTCTGAACATAACACAGCGTCCCAAAAACCTGAAATCCCCAAATATTCAAGTTTTTTTTCAGGCGGAAAATCCGATAAAAGCGCTAATTTGTAACCGGATTTACGCAGGTTTGTTAGAGTTTCAACAACATTATTGTAAAGTTTGATTTTTTTAAAAAGCGGTCCCCAGCCGTTGTAAATCAGAGTTTCAATTTTTTCCTTTATGGGTTCAGGTTTAACAGCGAGTAATTTAGCGACAATTTCAGCCTGATACTCGTAAAAATTACCGCTTACGGAAGATGTTTTTTCCTGTTCCATTCGGATGATTTTTCTTGCGTTACCGAAAGCCAGAAGAAGCCGCCACTCTTTCAATATAAACGGAATGAGCCGGATATTTAACCTGTAATTCGGGTACAGTGTTCCGTCGAGGTCAAACGCTATACCTTCTATACCATTCCGCATGTAATCAGTATATCAGTTTTTTATTAAGGGTCAAATGCGGATACTACAGGAATTTGGACCAAATTTACGCAATGACCGGGATAACGGGATCTAAAAGCGGTAAACGAAGTTTCTGCGGCGCTTTCAAATACCGCTATGCGGAAAATTCCGTATTCATCAAAATAGGGGATAAGCGCCGCTACATGAAAATATTGGCGTAATTGAGGTGTTCCTCTCATATTAGTGCGCGTTACAGGAGCGGCAATTTCTGTGTTAACAGCGGCAAGATAAAAAGAGCGAGGTTCATCAACAGCAAGAGTGTAGAGCAAGGGATGAATCCCCTCAATGCCGTAACCTGCTTCCTCCAAAAAACCCGGGTAGTTATTTGTAACAAAGGTTTTGTTTTCGTTTACCAGTACAAGCGAAAAATTATCGCTGCGAACTTCAAATTCCTTAAGAGCGCGGTAAGAAGTTGAGCGCAGGGTTCCGTTTGCTTCGGCTGCAAGATTCCTGATCCAGTCAAGGCCGAAGTAAGGATCGCGTCTTTCTTCCCAAAGTTCTGTGAATGAAGAACCGCGATCTCCGAACGGAGCTTTTAACTGCGCTATGGTAAGTCTTGCTCCAGTAACAGGGCGAAGAATACCGTCTATAAGCCATTTTGTAAAACCGGAACAGTTGAGCCCCGCAGAAGCGGGCTTTTGAGGCTTTAAAGTTTCAATAAAAACATAATTACCGTTTTCATCAATCGCGCCGTCGTCAGCAAATTTAAGCTCTTTAATGTTCCCGCGAATCTGCGCGACAAGCCTGCGGTGGTCCCTGTAAAATTTAGGATCAATGTCAAAATACCGACGCGGGAATTTGTCTCCCGCCAGTTTCAGGATGTCGTTTAACGGCATTGTATAGAGGCGGTCAAATGAAACGCCGAGCGGCAGCGAGCGGACAGTATAACTGCCGTATAGCACAACGTCCATTTGGCATTTATCCGCGTTAAGCGGGCGAAATTGAATATAGGCGTATTGATCGCTACGCAGAAATATCCTGATAAGGGTTCCGGCTCCTGTATCTTTTCGGCGTGTCAGCATCCATGACCCTTGGGCCCACCCCGGAAACTGGCCTGTTCCCATTCTCGGGACAGCAGGTGAATTATCAACTGCTATACGGCCGTTAAAAAGTTCACGCGATAGAATGACCATGAATTCATCCTTGCCTTCTATCGCGCTGACTTGTACTTTTTCACCGCTTTCCAGAGTTTCTGTTGCAATACGCCGCGTCAGTACCCTGTTTGGGGTATCGGTCAGCCATGTTTCTTTCAGCTTAATTCTTAAAAGCGAATCGTCAGATATTTGGGTTGTCGGCAGATCAAGACTGTAAATATGCGGGATAAAAGAAAAAATAAGGAAAACAAGCATGATTACAGGCATATTGCTTCTATTATCGGCTTTTATCGGTTATAATTACAATAAGCAGGGAGGAAATCCATGAAGTTGTACAGTCGCAGTCAGGTTTTGTTTTTCTCAATATTAAGCGGCATAATTGTCCTTCTTTTTGCCGTCGGTCTGGGTTTTGTGAAACCGCTAATGTCTTCAACGCCCGAGCAGACAAATATACAAACGCCGGAAAAGCAGGAGCCGGAATTCAAGCTTCTTCAAAACGAATACGGGGTTTTAAATACGGCGGATCTTGTTCAATTTTCAGAAAGCGAGCGGGAAAATATTACAATATATGAGCGCCTTAATTCCGCTGTTGTTAATATTACGACAGAAACAATGGCAATTAACTGGTTTCTTGAACCTGTTCCCCAGGAAGGCAGTTCCGGCTCCGGTTCAATCATTGATACACGCGGTTATGTTCTTACCAATAACCATGTAATAGAAAACGCGCACAGGGTCTTTATAAACCTTGCGGACGGCAGTCAATACGAAGGCTCTCTTGTGGGCACTGATCCTGAAAATGATATTGCTGTTTTAAAATTCAACCCTCCTAGAGGAACAGAATTGACAACGATACCCTACGGCGACTCTTCCAATCTTCTTGTCGGACAAAAAGTTCTTGCCATCGGTAATCCTTTTGCGCTGGAACGTACCCTAACGGTAGGGATTGTTTCAGGTTTAGGGCGTCCTATTCAAACATCCAGAAACAGGATAATCCGCGACATGATACAAACAGACGCTTCGATAAATCCCGGCAATTCAGGCGGCCCGCTTCTTGATACTCAGGGCAGAATGATAGGAATAAATACAATGATTGTTTCGCCTTCGGGAGGCTCGGTCGGTATCGGTTTTGCCGTTCCCGTAAATACAGCAAAACGAGTTGTAAACGAAATTATGCAATACGGAAAAGTCCGCCGAGGCTGGATAGACGCTACCGTTGTGCAGATTTTCCCGAGCCTTGTCCGTTATGCAAAGCTTCCTGTTGATCAGGGGCTTCTTATTTCCCGTACCACCAGGGGCGGCCTTGCGGAAAAAGCGGGACTGAGGCAGGGAACCGAACCTGTGCAATACGGCAGAAGCGTTATTTACCTTGGAGGCGATATTATCACCTCAGTAAACGGAATGAAAACAAATACCCTTGCCGATCTTTATTCTTCGCTTGAAGCCTGTAAACCGGGGGACATTGTAAAAGTGGAGATTATACGCGGCAACAAGGCGAGCACACTGCAAATTACGTTAGCTGACAGGGAAGAAGTGCTGAATTAGCGTTTGTTCCCTAAAATAACAATACGCCGATTTTATTAATTATTTCATTGATTGTTTCGTAAGTTTCTTTAACGATAAATTCTATTTCTCTTGTCTCCCAATCAAGACTCTTTATTTGATCTGATAATACGACGCCGTTAATTTTTTTATTATTAATTCTAACTTCAAAAGGATAGTTTTTTATTTTACTTGTTATCGGACAAAAAAGACCTAACCCTGTTTTTTCGTTGTATTCTCCCGGAGAAATAACTATAGCAGGTCTTTTTCCTTTTTGTTCATGCCCGGATTGAGGATTGAAATTTAACCAAACGATATCTCCGCGTTCAGGAGAGTATTTTTTCCTTACCATATTTCTTTTCCAACAGGCCCGCCTGTCTCAACTTCCCTATGTAAATTTTGCTCATTAATTTTATCTAACATTTCAGACAATTTGTTTTTTTGAATTGGCTTTATGATGATCTCTTTTCCCTTATTAGTAATATCAACAAATGAACCGTCTTTTAATGATAATTCCCTGACAATAAGATTAGGTATTCTAATTCCCAGGCTATTTCCCCATTTTTTAACTATAGCTTCCATAAATTTCCACTAACTATAGTATATACTATGTTTATACTATATTCAAGAATTCTGAATAAATTTTTCTTCCTCTCTCCCCCCATAAAAAAAGGCTGCCCTTTTCGGACAGCCCTTTTCTCTAAGCATTAAGCCGGATTAGAATGACCACTTGAAGTTAACGTCAAACTTGTTGTTAAGACCGCGTACTCTTGCTTTCGTTGCGTCTCCGCCAACCAGTTTATACCTTATGGCTATACCTGTACCGCCGTATTCGCCCGCTCCTGTGCCAAGGAAGTTCCAGAAGAGCTGTGGTGTTATTGCAAATTGAACATTATTCCAACCGTTGGTTTTATTTTGGTAAAAATTTCCCCATAAAATGTGTTGAAATTTCAAGACTTAGCGAATTTTTTCAAGCCGTGTAAGCAATTGTGTAAGCAGTAAAATGCGGGGAAATTAAAGGTGATTTTTACTATTTGATAGTCTGTCCATAACAATAAAATTTTATTCGTATTGAGGGGTTTAATACCCCGCCATTCATGGCGGTTAAAAGGATTAAACCCCGAATATAAATACCTTATGAGAACAACATACCTCGTCCCTTTAGGGCGAGGTTG